>DATLVC010000339.1:0-12337 GCA_035577685.1 Micropepsaceae bacterium
GACAATGCGCCCACGCCCTATCTCGCCATGAATGAAGCGTTCGAGATAGGGCGTGGGCGCATTGTCCGTCACGGGACGCCCGTCCAGCCGGATCGCCATCAGATCGGCCATCGTGACGAGCGCCGGGGCCATGCTGCGCGAGATGATGAATCGCGACGGATCGTTGGGATCGCGCGCGCTGACATGGCCGAAACCATCGACCACGCCGAGGTGATAAAGAATGCGGTTGGCATCGACCAGATCTTCGATCAGGGCCGGATTGGCTTCTGCGACCACGCGATCTGTCATGGCGGTCACGCGAGCCCGGCACGCGCCAGCACGGCGTCGAGCTTGACGCGCAGCTCGGGCGTGGTCGGCACCATCGGCAGGCGGTGGTTTTCGTTCGGCAAAATGCCGAGGCGCTTCATCATATATTTCATCGGAATCGGATTGGTGTCGAAGAACACGGCCTGATTCAGCTCCCATAATTCGTAATGCAGCACGCGGCCGCGTTTGAGATCGCCTGCCGCCGTCGCCGCGTAAAGATCCTGCACCCTGCCGGGCAGAAGATTGCCGACCGCGTTCATCAGCCCATGGGCGCCGAGACAGACCATCGGGAAGGACAAATCCTCAAGTCCCACATGGATGCGGAATTCATTGCCGAGTTTCGCGATGAGATCGCTGACCAGTGCGAGATCGTTCACCGCGTGCTTGATGCCGACAAGATTGGGCGCGGCCTCTGCGATGCGGACCACCGTTTCGGCGCTGACGTTCACGGCCGCGCGCCCCGGGATGTGATAGATCATCACCGGCAGATCCGTGCGCTTGCAGAGATCGAGATAATAGGCTTCGAGCCCACGCTGCGGCGGGCGGATGAAATAGGGCGTCACGATCAGAAGCGCGTCGGCGCCGGCTTTGTCGGCGGCCTCTGTCATCGTCACTGTGTCGGCGTGGTTCTGGGTGCCGGTTGCGGCCACCACCTGGATGCGCTTGTTCGCCGCGGCAATCGCGACTTTCAGAAGCTGGGTGCGTTCATCGGGAGTCAGCGTGGATGGTTCGCCCGTCGTGCCGGTCACCACAATGCCCGGCGAGCCGCCCTTCACATGGAACTCCACCAATTTCGCATAGGTGTCGTAATCGACCGCGCCGTCGTCCTTGAACGGCGTCACGATGGGCGGAAACGATCCCTTCAATTGCGTGTCGGAGAGACGGATCATGGTTCAGCCCGCCGCCCGGTTGGTGCCGACGCCTTCCTCCACGCCCAATACCGCCATAGGCAGCTTCAGGCTTTCCTGCCAGAGCAGGCTTTCCATCGCGATATTCAGCGGCTGGTCCTGCACGGTCAGCTCATAGACGAAATCGTCATGGGACGCGTGATTGTGCACCGCCCAGCCGGGCGCGGACAGCATGAGATCGCCCGCCTTCCATTGATAGACCTTGCCTTCCACGGTCGAACGGCCCGTTCCGTGAAAATAATAGTTGATCGCCGCCGAAGTGTGCCGGTGCGGCCGGTCCACGATTTTCGGCGGGCGGATGGTCATGGTGGCGAAGAAATTCGGCGTGGTGCCGTTGGTGCGCCCGGTCATCGGATTGTAGAGCAGATAGAGTCGCCGCCCGACATAATCCTTGCCGAGCGCTTCCAATTTATCGAGGTGCGATTTCACCTCGGCCCAGGGCCAATGCAGCGCGGGCGATTCCACTGTGGGCGGATTGATAAGAATCTCATAGGGCATCAGCCAGGCGCCTTCCTCGTTCAGCTTGAACGAGCCGAAGGGGCTGGTGCGGCGCTTCTTGTCTTCCTCCGACAGGGCTTCATGGGGCACGGCCTGCACGGGTGCGGGATTTTCTTCGACATAATGCACATTCATCATATCGAGCAGCGGCGCATTGGAATAAGTCAGGCGCACGAATAGCCCATCGCTATTGTTCTGATGCCAATAGGGCTGCATCGACGGCGTGTTCCAGACGTCGTAGAGATTGACGTCCCAGCGCCGGCCGCCCGAAACCGATGTGCCCTGCCCCTGGATGACAAAATTCACCTGCGTCGAATTCTGCCGGTACGGCACGGTGCGTTCGCCCGGCTTCAGCACGTCGAGCGCCACTTCGATGCCAGGCGCGAGCCCTTGCGATTTCTGATTGCGCGGATGGACAAACACCGAGCGGCGGCGGCCATTCGCCGGCGCGGGCAGACTCGCGAGCCGTTCGATTTCGGCGTCTATCTCTTCCTTGGGGATGACGATGGGCTCCCAAAGATCGAGCGGCTTCGGGACGGTGCCCGTCTGGTCGCGGAAATAATCGTTACGCATGAGGCACTCCTACGAGACGAGGTTGCGCGGGTTTGGGATGTGGGAACGGACGCCCGCCGCCTTTGGCACGCACGCGTTTCAAAATTTCGATACCGAGCGCGAGATCGGAAAGGCCCATGCCCATCGCTTTGAACAATGTGATGTCGGCGCCTTTCGGGCGCACCGCATGGGGCGCCACCAGTTCGGACAAAGGCCGCACAGCGGACCAATCGCCAGTGCCGAAGCGCTTGGCGAATTCCGCGCTCAAGGATTTGACCGAGTCGACCGTGTCCACCGCGATGGCAGACACGCGGCCGAACACATCCTGGGTGAATTCCTCGCGTTCGGGGGTGATGGCGCCGACCGCGTTCAGATGCGTCCCCGGTGCGATCATCGCCGCCGTCAGCACCGGCGTTTTCGCCCGCGTCACCAACGTGATGATGGCGGCGTCCTTCACGGCGGATTCGACGGATGTGGCTTCGACCAGATCGGTGGCGGGCAGCAGCCGCTCCAGCCGCGCGATGAAGCTGCGGCGATTTTCCGGCGTGGGACTGAACACGCGAATGCGCTTCAGCGGCCTGACCGCGGCCACCGCCATCACCTGCGTAATCGCCTGCTTGCCCGTGCCGACAATGGCAAGATCGTCCGCGTCTTCGCGCGCCATATGGGCCGTGGCGACGCCGGAGATTCCGCCGGTGCGCATCTGACCGAGTGCAAAGGCTTCGATGATGGCTTCCAGTTTGCCGGTCTCGCTGTTCCACAGGGTCACCAAAGGCGTGGCCCCGCCGGCGGTATGGGCCCAAGTCTTCGTGCCGACGATGTGCGCCCCTTCCACCACCGCCCCGATGGCATGCAGCGTGTGATGGTCGCCCCAGATCTGATGCGTCTTGGCCATGTTGCGGGCCGTTCCGGCGGCTTCCAGCGCAAGACCGGCCTCCAGCGCAGGAATCGCCTCGGGCAGGCTCAGCGCCTCGACACAATCGGCTTCCGTGATCCACAAGGGATCGGTCACGGCTTCTCTCCTGCAAAGATCGAGGGCACCGGCGGCGCCAAATTCAGGGCGTTCACCACATAGGCGTGCATGACATAGCGGCCGACCAGAAACAACACAGCCATCGCCTGCGCATAGCCAATACGGCCGATCACAGCGTCCAGCTCTTTTTCCACCCCGTGCCCGCGGCGATCCACCACCGCCAGCGTCAGCGTTTGCACGGCGCGTTCATCCTCGCTCATCGGCCCCGCGGCATCGGGCTCGAGCCGGTTCACCGCCCGCACCCAGTCGCGCCCGAAGCCAAGCTTTTCGGACAGCCGCTCATGCTGGTTGCGCTCATATTCATTGCCCATCAGGCCCGCGACCGTCAGGGAGCCCACTTCCGTCAGCCTGTCGGGAAGCGCCTCCTTCAGCGCCTCGGTCATCTCCATGAAAGGAACCAGCACATCGGGATTGTGGCCGGAGCATTTGAAGAACTCACCGAGATAGCCGAGGCGTTTCACGCGCGGGCCCAGCGTCTCCTGAACATGGGGCGCAAGCTGCTCCATTTCGAGGCGGGGAATTTTCTTGCTCATGCCAATTGCTCTCTGGGTTCGCGTGCGGGAACGGCGGGCGCGAAATCTGCCGCTGCGAACCGGCTGCGCCGCAGCACGTCCAATCCGACGCAAGCGGCCGCGACCATCAGGTCGGGCGCCGCAATGAAAAACAGCACATCCTGCACCGGGACCTTTGCCTCGATCAGATAGCCCGCGACCACCGGTCCCAGAATGGCCGCCACCCGTCCCATGCCGGTCGCATAACCCACGCCATTGCCGCGGATGATGGTGGGATAAAACCCGCCGACGATTCCATTCAGCGATTGGTGCGTTGCCGAGGCGCAAGGGTAGGCCAGGATGGCGACAATCACGATGACATTGGGCGACAGGCCCGGGGTGCCGAGATAGACGATGGACGCCACCGCCGACAGCGCACACACCACGACCGCGCGCGGACCGAAGCGATCGATCAGCCGCCCGAAAATGACGATGGCGAAAATCGCGGCGATGGCACCGGCGGAGAACACCAGCCGGGCCTGCATCTGCGACAGCCCCGCTTGCTCCAGAATGGAGGTCAGCCAGGACGACAACGTCATGAAGGTGAGCGATTCTCCAAAGAACGCGATCCACAGAAGCGGCGTCGCAAAACGGCGATAGGAGGTGAACAGCAGCTTGAGGGAGAATTTCATCTCGTTCGCCGGACGGCAGAGGATAAGCCGCGTCTCGGGCAGAAGCTGAAGCTCGGGTGCGGCGCGTGCCATCAAGCGGCGCAATCTGGGATCATCCGGCCTGCGCACGGCCAGGAAGGGAATCGATTCCGGCAAGACAAAGATCAACATCAGGCTCAAGCCCAGCCCCGCAAGACCTGCCACCAGAAACACGATGGACCAGCCGAACACCGGTATGAACCAGGCGGCGATTTGCGCGCAGGCGGCGTTGCCCGTGGAATAGCCGACGAAGGCGATCATCACGAAGCTGACGCGGAAGCGCTTCGGCGCGGTCTCGGTCAAAAGGGCGATGGCGTTCGGCACCACTCCGCCGATGCCAATCCCCGCAAGAAACCGCCATATCGCCAGTCCTTCCAGCGAGGTCGCAAAGACGGTGAGCAGAGCCGGCAGGCTGTAGGCGAGCACACCCAGCACCACCCCGGTCTTGCGCCCATAGCGGTCGCCAATGGCGCCCAGCAGGACGCTGCCGATGAACATGCCGAAATAGCCCCAGCCGAAGACGAGGCCCATATCGCCGGCTTTGATGTGAAAGGCGCTGACGATCGATTGCGCGGCAACGTTGGGGGCGGAAAAATCGAGCCCATCCACGAACAGCGTAAAGGACCCGAGCGCCAGCGTCAGCACTTGGAACCGGCCGAGCCGCCGGTTCTCCAGCAGCTCTCCGACGTCCACTTCGTGGAGCGTGTTTTCAACCATGCGGGCCTCGAACGCTGGGGCTATTGTGCCCCGTCCGCCGGTTGCGTGCCAGAGCTTGCGCCCCTCGCGTCAGCCGGTGGGGTCGCGCGCCAGTTCCAATTCGAGCGCGGCGACGTCGAGCGCCCCTTCCCAGCGTGCAATCACAATGGTCGCCAGCGCATTGCCCAGCACATTGACCGCGACGAACACCGAAGACAGCAGCCGGTGAACACCCAGGACAAGTCCCACCGCCGCCACTGGAATGGTGCCGGTTGCGGCCAGGGTCGAAGCGAGCATGACAATGGCCGAACCCGCCACCCCTGCCCCGCCCTTGGAGGTGATCAGCATGATGCCCAGGAGGCCCAGCTGCTGCCAGATGGTAAGGTCGATGCCCACCGCCTGCGCCAGGAACACCGACACGGTTGCGAAATAGAGACATGTCCCGTCGTGATTGAAGGCGTAACCCGTGGGCAGAACCAGCGCCACCACGGATTCCTCGCACCCCAGCGCCCGCAGCTTTGCATTCAGCCGCGGGAACACCGTTTCCCCGGAACTCGTGCCGAGCACGATGAGGATTTCCGCGCCGATATAGCGGATCAGCCGGAACAGGCTGAGCCCCATCCAATGGGCAATCGGCCACAGCACGACAAGCACGAACAGCGCGCAGCAGACATAAAATTCCGCGACCAGCTTTCCAAGCGCGAACAGAGTTGTCGGCCCGAACTTCCCGACCGTGAAGGCAATCGCACCGAAGGCCCCAATGGGCGCCACGACCATCACATAGCCGATCATCTTGAAGAAGATCTGCGCGGCGGTGCCGATGGCATCGACCACCGGCTTTGCCTTCGGTCCGAGCGCGGAAAGCGCGAACGCAAACATGATGGAGAAGAACAGCACCTGCAGCACTTCGCCATCGGCGAAAGCGCCGACCGCGCTCGCCGGCACGATGTCGAGTAGGAATTCGCCGAAGCTGAACGTGCGCGCCGACGCTTCGACCGACGCCACGCTTTTGTCCGATAAAGTGGAGGGATCGATATGCATGCCTGCGCCGGGCTGCCAGACATTGACCAGCACGAGGCCGATGACCAGCGCCAGGCTGGTGACGATCTCGAAATAGACCAGCGCTTTGATGGCAACGCGCCCGACCCGCTTGGCCTCCCGCACGCTCGCGATGCCGTGCACCACCGTGCAGAACACGATCGGCCCCACCAGCATCCGCACCAGCTTGATGAAGAGATCGCCGAGCGGCTTCAACGCATCGGCGCTTCCGGGCCACATATACCCCACCCATACGCCGAGCAGCATCGCCACAAGAATTTGCAGCGACAGGTCGCGATAGAGCGGACGCCGACGCTTTGCGGCAAGGATGGCAGTATCGGTGGTCATGTTACTCCCGGGCCGCGTTTGCCTGCGATGCGGCCTTGGGCACTTTGCCTTCTTCCGCCAGGGCGTTGTAGCCGGGTCACCGCCCGCCGTCGAGGAACGCAAGCATGGCCGCGTTGAAGCGGTCCTTGGCTTCAAGATGAACAAGGTGGCCGACGCCCGCGAAGACTTCGACCTTGGCATCTTTCATGCGCGCGGCGAGCCCCTTCGCCAACTCCGCATTCTCGCCCATTTTCGAGCGCAACGCTTCGGGGGCAAAAGGTCGGCCGGGCGCGTTGTGATCATTGGCACCCATGATGAACAGCACTGACTGTGTCAATTGCGGGATCTCATAAACCACGGGCTGGGCGTAGATCATCTGGTAGGAATTGACGAAGGCGCGCAGCCAGCGCGGATAATCGGCGGCGTCCTTGATCCGCATGCGCGCCTCGATAAAGGGCGTCACGTCGTCAGGCGGCAGGGTCAGCGAATAATTGGTGACGAGCTGGCGCCGGTAACCGTCGGGCGTGAGTTCGTCTTCGATTGCCATCAACTTTTCGGTATCTACGGGCGGCGCGAAATTGCGGTAATCCTCAAGGCCGATAGGGGCAGCGAGCAGCAGCCGGTCGACTCGCGCCGGATAGGCACGTGTGAACCTCACCGCCAACATGCCACCCATGGAATGGGCGACGATGTCGACGCGCGGAAGATTCAGATGATCGAGCAGCAGCGCCGTGTGCCGCGCCAGCATGTCGAAGCTGATCGGGAAGAGCGGTTTGGAGGATTTGCCGAAGCCGATCTGGTCCGGCACGACGACGCGATAGCCGGCGGCAGTCAGCGCCTTGATCGTGGGCTCCCAATAGGACGAGGGAAAATTGCGCCCGTGCAGCAGAAGCACCGTGCGGCCGTTCGCGGGTCCGGATGGCTTCACATCCATATAGGCCATGCGCAGGGCTTCACCTTCGGTCAGCACCGAAAGCATCGAAACCGGGTAGGGGTAGGCAAAACCCTCAAGGCCGATGCCGTAAGGCTCTGCGGCCCATGCGACGGCTGGAAGCATTCCGGCCAATGCCAAGGTTAACAAAAACACGAAACGGCGCATTGTGGGCTCCAAGGGAATGGCGCAATCGGCAGGCGACAGATTAGACCAATGTTACCTGAGGCGCTCAATCAAAGCTTGTGCGGCGGCAGGAGCACGGACTTTGGCTCCCGAGATGAAATACAGAAACACCTCGCCGTGCTTCGCCCAGGTTCGCGCGCGTCTCGCCCAGCCGTCGAGCTCCGCATTCGTGTAACCGGTCTCGACATCTTCCTTGGTGCGCATCAGCCGCGCATAGGTAAAATCCGCGGTCGGCTCGTCTATGCCGGGAAAATCATCGTCGTCGGCAAAGACGATGGCCGCGTTATACCGGCGCGCCAAATCGTAGAATTTCTTGTCGGCGAAGCTTGGATGACGCACCTCCAGCGCGTGGCGCAATTTCAGACCGTCCAATTCGTGCGGCAGCAGCTTGAGGAATGCTTCAAAATCCTCTGGATCGAATTTCTTCGTGCCCATGAATTGCCAATTGATCGGCCCCAGCCGGTTGCCCAATTCGCTCATCCCCTGGGCGATGAACCGGGCCACCGATTCGCCCACACCCGCCAGTTCTCTGCGATTGGTGCAGTAACGCGATGCCTTGACCGAGAAGACAAAACCCTCGGGCGTCTCTTCGCGCCATTTGGCCCAGCTCTCGGGCTTGAACGTGGAATAATAGGTGCCGTTGATTTCGATGGAGGTGAGGTGCCGGCTGGCGAATTCCAGCTCGCGTTTCTGCGCCAGGCCCTTGGGATAGAAGACACCGCGCCAGGGCTCATAGGTCCAGCCTCCAATGCCAATATGGATCTTGTCGGTCATTGCGTTTCTCTATCCCTGCGCGAGCCAACCTACGTGGCAGGCCAGCGGCGTTCAAATCAGACATCGATCTGGAACTTTGTCCCATTGCCGGCATTTCTCCAACTCAGGCGATAATGCCGCGCGAGGTGCAAACCTCGAAAGCGCCGCCGAGACCGGCGCATAAATGATGGGTGCGGAACCTTACGAGGAAAGTTCGGTCACAGGGAGGTTCTGATGGTCTATCTCGACGTCAATCCGATGATCACCGCGCTTCGGACCAGCCCCGAAACGTTCGAATTCACCAATGATTCGCTCTATCACATTCCCAGCTGTCACAGTTTTCGTTTTGGCCGTGACGGTCGCGTTCGGCTGGACGCGCATTGCGACTGCGCGTTTCTTGCCGTGAGCGAGGATCAAGAACCCGCGCTCTATGAGGCCTACAACGATTGGCGCGTGAATTACTGGCGCCCGGTCGAAATCAACCGGCAATTCGCCGCGCATTTCGATCCGCCGTCCGGCTGGAGGCGGCTCCTGCTTGCGCTGACGGAGCGGCTTCATCGCGCCTTGCTGCGGCAACACGCGACAAGGCCCAGCAGAGCGGCCGTCGCGGTGCCCGCCGAGTAACGCGCCACCCTGTCGTCTGGAGGCCAGCTAGACGGAAACCGGCCGATGCGCCTTCAAGAATGAGCGTATCTGGCGCACTGCGAGCGGAATCCGCTCCTTGGGCTCCTTCCACGGGTACATGCTCACCTCGGCATTCGGGGCGAGCATCGCGGCTTCCATGGCGACGGCGTAGGGATGCGCCGGAATATCGTCGGGCAGAATCAGCACCGGCGTTTTGCAATTGCGCACAAAATCGCGCGACACGGTGAAGACGAAGTCAGCATTGGTCCGATACATCTTGGTCAGATATTTTTCGACCAAGTCCATGTTGAGGTCGGGCCGCCGCTTGACCAGGTCCGGTCCCCAGCCGGTCATGCTGCCGTCATAGAGGAGCGTCGGCATTTCCGGCCGGAATCCGACGGGCTGGGCCAGCACCGCAGCGACGACACGGTCGGGCGCCCGCTTCAAAAGATTCCAGATGAAGGGGCCGCCGATGCAGAAGCCCATCACCATGAACTTACCGACGCCCAGATGATCCAGCAGAGCGAGCTGATCGTCGGTATGTGAATCCCACGGCCGGTCGATCTCGAGTGGGCCGGAGGACTGGCCGGTATTGGCGTTGCGCAAATCCGCCGCGATGCAACGGTACTCGCCCTTGAAATCGTCGATCGCGTTGAAGGGACCGGTGCGCAGCCCGTTGATCGCCGAGTTTAGTCCACCGCCCGCGATGAGCAGCAAGGGAAAGCCCGTGCCGGTGTCCTCATAATGGATGCGGACGGGACCTTTTTGGTAGAAGGACCCGGCTGCGCCTGTTTGTGCGGCCTGGGCCTGCGGCGCGAACACGCGCGGTGCTGCGGCCATCGCCGTGGCAGCGGCACCGGTTGTCAAGATTTTGCGTCTGGTCGGTTCCATGATCGTCATCCTTCTTCAGAAATCGGGCTTGGCCGCGGTTGGGACCTGCGCATTCTCTTCGGTGCCATATTTATTGGGGTTTTCCGCGCAGACATTCTCCGCCCATTCGACCGCGGGCTTCCCATAGGTCACGGTTGCGGACCAGGGCGTGGTGAAGACAGTCGGGTCCTCGACCGTGAAAATGAGCTGCAGATGCTTGCCCCGGTAGGCGAGATCGACCGCAGGCGGCTGGGGAAGGGCATTCTCTTTTGCAGCCCGGTCCAATCCGTCTTTCGCATCCTTGTAATCCAGCATCCGATAGCGCTCGATCACGTGCAGAGACGGAGTTTGCGGCGTGCCGAACCAATCGATCATGGCAAAAGGCCCGGGCTTGATTCCCACAGTGTCGATGACGAGGGTGTCGCCTTCATAATGGCCGACGGAGTTCCCAAAATAGGACGGCTTCACTTGTGCCGGATGCTGCGCGTTCATCCGTACACGGCGCACCTGATGATCGGTCTGATAGATCATCGTGATCTCGTCCGGCTTCTGAAGAAGCTCCAACCCATTGCTCGACAGAACAAAGGGCACGCCGTTGGGCCAGCATTGGTTGCGCGGATTGTGAAAGCCGAAATGGCTGATCGACATCTCACCGAATTTTTTCACGACCTGTGCGGCTTCGGGCTTCAGGATCGGGTTGGTGTAATCGCCAACGAGTTGGAGGACGTTGCTTACGCCGTCGCGCCGCGACCTGTTCGTCAGCGAAGTGGGGCCCGATGCCAGTGGCTCATAGCCCGGGAGCCACGGATGGACCCACATGCCGGAGAAATCCGGGATGGAAACAGTGTCATGCCCAGCGCTCGCGGCCGGCGCGGCCGTGTGCCCCACGCCCGGCATCGCAGCTGCCATTGCCAATGTCACCAGCAAAAGGAAATTCCGCCGCATCTTCATGCGCCCCTCCCTTCTTGGTCCGCCAGCATTTTTGGGAATGCTACATCTTTTGCGTGTGCGCGGGAACGGGGCGGCACAGGTTCCGCAAATCTTGCGAAGCCCGGAGGGCGAAGCAGGATGGTGGGCCCGGCTGGACTCGAACCAGCGACCAGACCGTTATGAGCGGCCGGCTCTAACCAACTGAGCTACAGGCCCTAAAAAGGGTGCGGGTTGATAGCAGGAGCCCGGCGCCGCCGCAAAGCCGTCCGCAATGGCGCCGGTCTTAAGCCCCAGAAAGGCCGTGATTGTGCGCTTAGCTTAACGCGCGCTCGGAGCTGGAGACCCCATGAGACATGAAAGCCTTCGGACCGGCATACGCTCTGCCGCGTCTGTCATCTTGGCGGCTGCGCTTATTGCGCTTTCGGCAGGCGCTGCGAACGCCGCGGAAGGCCGCGTCTTGCCGCGGACCATCAGCGTCGGCGGCGAAGGCGAAATCTCGAGCAAGCCGGACCAGGCGCGGCTGACCGCCGGGGTGGTGACACAGGCCCCCACCGCCGCGGCCGCACTCACCGCCAACACGACGGCCATGAATCGCGTTTTCGCCGCGCTGAAAGCCATCGGGGTTCCCGACAACAAAATCCAGACATCGAATTTTTCCGTCCAGCCGCAATATCCCCCGTTCCGGCCCGATGCACCGGAGCCCCGCACCATCGTCGGCTATCAGGTCTCGAACCAGGTGAACGTGATCGTGGACGATCTGGGCAAGCTCGGCCCGGTGCTGGATGCGCTGGTGAAAAGCGGCGCCAATCAATTGGGCGGTGTGGCGTTTTCCATCGCCAACCCCAAACCGCTCGCCGAGCGCGCTCGCGCCGCGGCCGTCGCCGATGCGATGGCCAAAGCGAAAACGCTCGCCATGGCAGCAGGCGTGAATCTGGGGCCCCTGTTGTCGATTGAGGAGGGAACGGCGTTGCGGCCGGTGCCGCGATTTGCCGAAGCGCGCGCGGCTCTTGCGCCCGCGCCGCCGCCTATCGCCATCGGCGAAGAAAGCGTCACCGTCAATGTGACGCTGACATACGCCATCCAGTAAAACTGTTACCGCCGCAGCGCTTCGATGTCGTCCATGATGCGGTTCATGCGCGCAATCAGCGCCTGATAGGGCGCGGGGCTCGCCATATCGATGCCGGCGCGCTTGTACAGCTCATAGGGGTAATCCGAACCGCCGGCCCGCAGCATGGTGAGGAAACGTTCGGCCGCGGGGCGTCCTTCCTTGATGATCGCATCGGTGAATTCGGCAGCACCTGCCATCGAGGTCGCGTATTGATAGACGTAGAAATTGTAGAAGAAATGCGGAACGAAGGCCCATTCGATGCAATAGGCCGGATCGATGTGCATCACGCCTTCCGCCTCGCCGTGATATTTCTTCAGCAGGCCGCAGTAGATTTCGCTCATGCGGGCGCCCGATAACGGACTGCCCTTCTCGAGGG
>DATLVC010000340.1:0-7766 GCA_035577685.1 Micropepsaceae bacterium
ATTCTCGTCGGCGACGCGGAACTCCGGCGTCTCCAGCGAGAGGTAGTAGATGCCGAGCACGATATCCTGGCTCGGCACGATGATCGGCTTGCCGTTCGCCGGGCTGAGGATGTTGTTGGTGGACATCATCAGCACGCGCGCTTCGAGCTGGGCTTCCAGGCTCAGCGGCACGTGCACCGCCATCTGGTCGCCGTCGAAATCCGCGTTGAAGGCGGTGCAGACCAGCGGATGCAGCTGGATGGCCTTGCCTTCGATCAGCACAGGCTCGAAGGCCTGGATGCCCAGGCGATGCAAGGTCGGGGCGCGGTTGAGCAGCACCGGGTGCTCGCGGATCACCTCTTCGAGGATATCCCAAACCTCCGGCTTCTCTTTTTCGACCAGCTTCTTCGACTGCTTGACGGTGGCGGAGAATCCTTTCGCCTCCAGACGCGCATAGATGAACGGCTTGAACAGTTCGAGCGCCATCTTCTTGGGCAGGCCGCATTGATGCAGCTTCAGCTCCGGACCGACCACGATCACCGAACGGCCCGAATAATCGACGCGCTTGCCCAGCAGGTTCTGACGGAACCGGCCCTGCTTGCCCTTCAACATATCGGCGAGCGACTTCAGGGGACGCTTGTTGGCACCCGTGATGACGCGCCCGCGGCGGCCGTTATCGAACAGCGCATCGACAGCCTCCTGCAGCATGCGCTTTTCGTTGCGCACGATGATGTCGGGGGCCTTCAGCTCCATCAGCCGCTTCAAACGGTTGTTGCGGTTGATGACGCGGCGATAGAGATCGTTCAGGTCCGATGTCGCAAAACGCCCACCGTCCAACGGCACGAGCGGACGCAATTCCGGCGGGATCACCGGAACGACGGTCAGGATCATCCATTCCGGACGGTTGCCAGATTCGAGAAACGCTTCGACGACCTTCAGACGCTTGACGAGCTTCTTCGGCTTCTCGGTGCCCTGGGCGACCGCGATCTCGGCACGCAGCTCCTGGCGCATCTTCTCAAGGTCGATGGCCTCGAGAAGAATCCGGATCGCTTCGGCGCCGATCATGGCGGTGAAGCTGTCCTCGCCATATTCGTCCTGGGCCTTGAAATATTCCTCTTCGCTGAGGAGTTGACGTTCCTTCAGTGGCGTCAGGCCGGGCTCGAGAACCACATAGTTCTCGAAATAAAGCACACGCTCCAAATCCTTCAGCGTCATGTCGAGCATGAGGCCGATGCGCGAGGGCAGCGACTTCAGGAACCAGATATGCGCCACCGGCGAGGCCAGTTCGATATGGCCCATGCGGTCGCGGCGCACCTTCTGCACCGTGACTTCGACGCCGCATTTCTCGCAGACGATGCCCTTGTACTTCATGCGCTTGTACTTGCCGCACAGACATTCGTAGTCCTTCACCGGTCCAAAGATGCGGGCGCAGAACAGCCCGTCCCGCTCCGGCTTGAAGGTGCGGTAGTTGATCGTTTCAGGCTTTTTGATCTCGCCATGCGACCAGCGCAGGATTTGATCCGGGCTCGCAAGCGAGATGCGAATCCGGTCGAAGGTGGGGATTTCCTTCCCCGGCTGGAAGATGTTGATCAGTTCCTGGTTCATTGTATCTCTTCTCCTAGAGAAGGTTTCTTTTCCATTCGTACCCGAGGAAGCGCATGGCGCCGCCAGGGGTCATTGATTCAAGAGTTCGACATTGAGCCCGAGTGAGCGCATCTCCTTGACCAGCACGTTGAAGCTTTCGGGAATACCCGCCTCGAAATTGTCTTCGCCGCGTACGATCGACTCGTAGACCTTGGTGCGGCCCGCGACGTCGTCCGATTTGACGGTGAGGATTTCCTGCAGCGTGTACGCGGAGCCATAGGCTTCGAGCGCCCACACCTCCATTTCGCCGAAACGCTGACCACCGAACTGTGCCTTGCCGCCCAGAGGCTGCTGGGTGACGAGGCTGTAAGGTCCGATAGAACGCGCGTGGATCTTGTCGTCCACCAGATGGTGCAGCTTCAGCATATAGATGTAGCCGACCGTCACCTGACGCTTGAAGGCATCGCCTGTACGGCCATCATGCAATGTCACCTGTCCGGATTCGCTCAAACCGGCCTGGGTCAGCGCGTCGACGATGTCTTTTTCCTTGGCGCCGTCGAAAACCGGCGTCGCCATGGGAACGCCAGCGCGCAGATTGCCGGCCATCTCCATCAGACCTGCCTCGTCCAACTCGGCAAGACGTTCATCGCCGGCATAGACGGCTTTCAGCGTCTTGCGCAGCCCGTCCATCTTTCCGTCACGACGCACCTTGTCCAGCATGTCGCCGATCTGCCGGCCAAGACCCGCCGAGGCCCATCCCAGATGGGTTTCGAGAATCTGTCCGACATTCATGCGCGACGGCACGCCCAGAGGATTGAGCACCACGTCCACCTGGGTGCCGTCCTCGAGATAAGGCATGTCCTCGATCGGGGTGATACGCGAGATCACGCCCTTGTTGCCGTGACGGCCGGCCATCTTGTCGCCGGGCTGCAATTTGCGCTTCACGGCCACGAAGACCTTGACCATCTTCATGACGCCGGGCGCCAGCTCGTCGCCGCGACGCAGCTTGTCGACCTTATCGGCGAAGCGCTTGTCGAGGCGCTGGCGCGACTCGTCATATTGCTTCTTCAGGCCTTCGATTTCGGCCTGGGCCTTTTCATTGCGCAAGCCCACCTGCCACCAGAGATGACGGGAGAGAGCGTCGAGCACCGCTTGCGTGATCTTGGTCTCCGGCGCCATGCCTTTGGGACCTGACGCTGCGGTCTTGTGCAGCAAGAGCTCGGAAAGGCGCGCATAGATGTTGCGCTCGAGAATCGCGAGTTCGTCGTCGCGGTCTTTGGCCAGACGTTCTTCCTCGGCGCGCTCAATCGCAAGCGCACGCTGGTCCTTGTCGATGCCGTGCCGGTTGAACACGCGCACTTCCACGACCGTGCCGGTGACGCCCGGCGGCACGCGCAGCGAGGTGTCGCGCACGTCGGCGGCCTTTTCGCCGAAGATGGCGCGCAGCAGTTTTTCTTCCGGCGTCATCGGCGTCTCGCCCTTGGGCGTGACCTTGCCAACCAGAATGTCGCCGGCATTCACTTCCGCGCCGATATAGACAATGCCGGCTTCGTCGAGGTTCTTCAGTGCCTCTTCGCCAACATTCGGAATGTCACGGGTGATTTCCTCCGGCCCAAGCTTGGTGTCGCGCGCCATGGTCTCGAATTCCTCGATATGGATCGAGGTGAAGACGTCATCGCGCACGATGCGCTCGGAGATGAGGATGGAGTCCTCGAAATTGTAGCCGTTCCACGGCATGAACGCGACGAGCACGTTCTTGCCGAGCGCGAGCTCGCCCAATTGTGTGGACGGGCCGTCGGCGACGATGTCACCTTTCTGAACCTGATCGCCCACTTTCACCAGCGGACGCTGGTTGATGCAGGTGTTCTGGTTCGAGCGCTGGAATTTCGCCAGACGATAGATGTCGACGCCGGGCTTGGTCGGATCGGTTTCCTCGGTCGCGCGAATGACGATACGAGTCGCATCGACCTGATCGACGACGCCGGTGCGGCGTGCGGCGATGGCCGCGCCCGAGTCGCGGGCGACAACGTCTTCCATGCCGGTACCGACAAGCGGGGCTTCCGCCGTCAGCAGCGGCACGGCCTGACGCTGCATGTTGGAACCCATCAACGCGCGGTTGGCGTCGTCGTTCTCAAGGAACGGAATCAACGCCGCGGCCACCGAGACGAGCTGCTTCGGAGACACGTCGATGTAATCGACCATCTCCGGCGTCGTCATGATGAAGTTGCCACCCTTGCGGCAGGACACCAGCTCATCGGTGATGCGTCCGCGCCCGTCGATCTTCGCATTGGCCTGGGCGATGGTGTATTTCGCCTCTTCCATGGCCGACAGATACACGACCTCGTCGGTCACGTGCTTTTTGTCCACCTTGCGGTACGGGCTTTCGATGAAGCCGTATTTGTTCACCCGCGCATAAGTCGCCAAGCTGTTGATCAGCCCGATATTCGGCCCTTCCGGCGTCTCAATCGGACAGATGCGCCCGTAATGCGTCGGATGCACGTCGCGCACTTCGAAACCGGCGCGTTCGCGCGTCAGGCCCCCCGGTCCAAGCGCCGAGAGGCGACGCTTATGGGTGACTTCCGACAGCGGATTGGTCTGATCCATGAATTGCGAAAGCTGGGACGAGCCGAAGAACTCGCGCACCGCGGCGGCCACGGGCTTGGCATTGATGAGATCGTGCGGCATCACCGTATCGATATCGACCGAGCTCATGCGCTCCTTGATGGCGCGCTCCATGCGTAAGAGGCCGATGCGGAACTGGTTTTCCATCAGCTCGCCGACCGAACGCACGCGGCGATTGCCGAGATTGTCGATGTCGTCGATTTCTCCGCGCCCGTCGCGCAAATCCGCGAGTGCCTTCAGGATCGCGAGGATATCCTCCTTGCGCAGCGTACGCACGGTATCCTCGGCATCAAGGGTAAGGCGCATGTTCATCTTCACGCGGCCCACGCTCGAAAGATCGTAGCGCTCGCTATCGAAGAACAATTGCCCGAACAGAGTCTCGGCGGTCTCCGCGGTCGGCGGCTCGCCGGGGCGCATCACGCGATAGATGTCGATCAGGGCCTGTTCGCGGGAGTGGTTTTTGTCCACCGCCATGGTGTTGCGGATATAGGCGCCGATATTGATGTGATCGACATTGATCGTGACAATTTCCTCGAAGCCCTGCTCGCGCAACTACCCGATGTTGTCGAGCGTCAACTCGTCACCGGCTTCGACATAGATTTCGCCCGTCTCGACATTGACCATGTCGAGCGCGGAGTAGCGGCCGACCAATTCCTCGTCGGACATCGCGATGGTCTTGATGCCTTCTTCCTGCCATTTGCGCAGCGCGCGCACGGTGATCTTCTGGCCGGGCTCGGTCAGAACTTCACCGGTCTTGGGATTGGTCCATTCATTGTTCGGCTTGGCGTTGCGCATCCAGGTCGGCTCGACCGGCGTGGTCCAGCCGCCGGCCTTGGCGCTGCGGAACGGCACCTTGGTGTAGAAATAATCGAGGATGCCTTCCTGATCCAAGCCAAGCGCATAGAGCAGCGTCGTCGCCGGCAGCTTGCGGCGGCGGTCGATGCGGACATGGACGATGTCCTTGGCGTCGAACTCGAAATCGAGCCACGAGCCGCGATAGGGAATGACGCGCGCGGCGAACAGCAACTTGCCCGAGGAATGGGTTTTGCCCTTGTCGTGGTCGAAGAAGACGCCCGGGCTGCGATGCATCTGGGAGACGATCACGCGCTCGGTGCCATTGACCACGAAGGTGCCGTTCAACGTCATGAACGGAACGTCGCCCATGTAGACGTCCTGCTCTTTGATGTCCTTAACCGATTTCGCACCGGTTTCTTGATCGACATCGAAAACAATGAGACGGAGCGTGACCTTCAAGGGCGCCGCATAGGTCATGGACCGCTGCTGGCATTCCTCAACGTCGTATTTGGGCTCTTCGAAATGATAATCGACATATTCCAGCAGCGAGGATTCGGAGAAATCGCTGATCGGGAACACCGATTTGAAAACCGCCTCGAGTCCCATGTCGATGCGCCCGCCTTCAGGCTTGTCGACCTGGAGAAACTGGTCATAGGAGGTCTTCTGAACCTCGATCAGGTTCGGCATTTCCGCGACTTCAACCATGTGGCCGAAATATTTGCGAAGCCGTTTGCGTCCTGTGAATGAGAGGGTCATCGAGCGTTCCCTTGAACTAAGTGATGGGACAAAAAGACCCGACTTCCCCGGCGGAGCATTTTTCCGCCGGGGAGACCGGGATATTCGCGTAATTGCGCGTCAGCTTTTTCAGCCGCCACGCCTCCTTATTTCAGCTCGACTTTCGCGCCTGCGTCTTCGAGCTGTTTCTTGATCTTCTCGGCCTCGTCCTTGCTCACGTCGGCCTTCACTTCCTTGGGAGCCGCCTCGACGAGGTCTTTGGCTTCCTTCAGGCCGAGGCCCGTGATGGCACGGACTTCCTTGATGACGTTGATCTTCTTGTCGCCTGCCGCGGCCAGAACGACCGTGAACTCGGTCTTCTCTACCGCTGCCGGAGCCGCTGCCGCCGCAGGACCTGCCGCTGCCATCGCCACCGGCGCCGCCGCGGACACGCCCCATTTCTCTTCGAGCAGCTTGGAAAGTTCCGCCGCCTCGATAACCGTGAGCTTCGAGAGCTCGTCGACCAAATGTTGGAGATTTGCCATTTCCTATGTTCCTATATGGGTTTGTCGTTGAGTTTTTCCAGTACTTTCTACGCCGCTTCTTTCTTTCCGTAGGCCGAAATGACCCGGGCAAGCTGTCCGGCGGGTGCCTGCAACACGCCTGCGATCTTGGTCGCAGGAGCCTGCAGGAGGCCGAGAATCTTGCCCCGGAGCTGGTCGAGCGAGGGCAACTCTGCCAAGGCTTTCACACCTTCGGCATCGAGCACCGAGCCAACCGCGACACCGCCAAGGATCTTGAACTTCTCATTTTCCTTGGCGTAGGCGACCAGGACCTTGGGGGCTGCGACGGGGTCGTTCGAATAGGCGATTCCCGTCGGGCCCTTGAACAGGTCCGAGATGCCTGCCGCTTGCGTTCCTTCGAGCGCACGCACGGCAAGACGGTTTTTCGCCACTTTGAACGAGGCGCCGGCCTTTCTAAGGCGCGAACGCAACTCGCCCATCTGGGCGACCGTCATACCGCTGTAATGGGCGACGATGACAGCACCGGCATCGTTGAAAAGCCCGTTAAGGCCTTTCACCGCTTCCGCTTTTTGGGTTCTGTCCATACCCATTCCTTCTCAATCGGAAAAACCGCGGGCGCGTACCCGTGTCTTTCCCCCTGTGGTGGAACGCGAAAGGCACCTGCCTCTCGCGCCTATTCCCGTCCCAGGGGTCAAACCCATGAATCGGATGTCTCCATCCGTTTCAGGCTTCTCGCCCCGTCTGCGCTGGCTTTGCTTATTAAGCCCGGGGGCAAGCCCAGGGCGCCGGCGGTCTCGGACAGGTACTCTCCGGCTTACGCGCACCGGAAAATCTCTTCTAACCTCTTACATGCCTCCCGCTTGGCCGACGGAATCGAGCGCGATCTTCACGCCGGGTCCCATGGTCGAGCTGATGGAAATCTTCTGCAGATAATGGCCTTTGGCGCCTGCGGGCTTGGCCTTGACGACCGAGTCAATCAGCGCGCGCACATTTTCCGTGATCGCCTTCTCCTCGAAGCTCGCCTTGCCGACGCCGGCATGGACGATACCGGCCTTCTCGACGCGGAATTCGACCGCGCCACCCTTGGCGTCCTTCACGGCCTGGGTCACGTCCATGGTGACGGTGCCCACTTTGGGGTTCGGCATCAGGCCACGGGGACCCAGCACTTTGCCCAAACGGCCGACCACGCCCATCATGTCGGGCGTGGCGATGCAGCGGTCGAAATTGATCTCGCCTTTCGCCACCTGCTCCGCCAGATCTTCCGCGCCCACAATATCGGCGCCCGCGCGCTTGGCCTCATCGGCCTTGGCGCCCTTGGCGAATACCGCCACGCGCGCCGTCCGGCCTGTGCCGTTGGGCAGCGAAACCACGCCGCGCACCATCTGGTCGGCATGCTTGGGGTCGACGCCCAGGTTGAGCGACAGTTCGATGGTTTCATCGAACTTCGAGGTGGCGCGGGACTTAATCAGCTTCACGGCTTCTTCCACCGTGTAGCTCTTGTCGCGGTCCAGGCCTTCAATAATCTTCTTGTAACGCTTGGAGGTCTTG
>DATLVC010000341.1:0-5710 GCA_035577685.1 Micropepsaceae bacterium
CCGGTTCACATAGACCGCCTTGCGCCCCGTATCCTCATGGGTGCGGAAGACCGGATGCACGCATTCGTTGAACGCTTCCACGCCGCGGTCATCGCCGCGCTGGGTCGAGCCGTAATTGTAATGGTGCAAAGCGCGCTTGCCTTCGAGTGGGCCGCAGATCGCGGGATCCAGCGTTTCATAGGCCGCATAGCCGCTGGCGAACAATGTGTTCCCGCCATGGGAGGGGATTTCCACCGAATAAAGCAACGTCGCTTTGCTCGGAACTTCCTTATGGATCATGTCGTGGTGGAACATCATCTCGCCGTCGGGCAGCGCGCCGATGGGTTCGCCGTTCTCGCGGATGTTCGAGATCAGCATGATGCCGGGCAGCATCCGGCCAAAACCGGGCGGGTGATATTTGTCGGGGCGGTCGAGCTTGCCGGTTTCGCCGAAATAGGTGGTGGCGCGCAGCAGGTCTTCCTGGGACAGGTTTTGCGCCGGAAACACCAGCACCAGATGGTCGAGCCAGGCCTGGTAGATCGCTTGGATGGTTTCGTCGTCGGGCCGCTCGCGCAAATCCAGGCCGCGAATTTCCGCGCCGATATGTTGGGTGAGCGGCACGATGTCGAGCCGGGTCTTGGTCGCTAATGGCATGTTGCGTCTTTTCGCGTACGGGTGACGGAATTTCGATGCCGCCAGAGTACCGAATGGTCTCGGCCGTGCGCAACTGCGATCCTCGGTGGATCAACGCAACCAGTTTTCGACCACAAGTCCTTTTACCCTCGAAAACTCGCGCTGATTGTCAGTGACGAGTGTGTAGCCAAGGGAAAGCGCGTGCGCGGCGATAAAGAGATCGTTCGCGCTGATGATCTGACCTGTTGCTTCCAACTGTGCGCGCAAGTCGCCGTACGCGCGGTCGGCCGGGGTATCGAAGGGAATGACGGTCAGACCGCCCAGAACGATCTCGAGCTGAACTGCTAATCGGTGCGAAGGCTTGCGCGCCATCCCGTATCGCAGCTCTGAGACGACAATGATGCTGGTAAATATTGTCTCTCTGGCGAGCAGGAGAACCCGACCCGCGGCCAACCCTCGAGGATTGCGTACGAGATCGGACACTATGTTCGTGTCCAGGAGATAAGGCATTAGAACTCGACCGGCTCCGCGGGCAGATCGGGAATTTCAGGAAATTCCTCCTCAATCGGCTCCAAAGTCGCGAGCAATTCTGCCAATGTCTTTTTCCGTGCCGGTTCAATAATCAGCCGGTCACCCTCTTTGCGCATGATTGCGTCTTCGCCCGGCAATTCGAACTCGCGCGGTATGCGCACGGCTTGATTGCGGCCATTCCGAAAAAGCTTGACCTGACGCTCTATTCCCATGACATATGCCTTAGCATATGCCAACCCTGCAAGCAAGTTATATGGTCCGGTAGCGGATCAAATCGGCGGCTTTTTCCGCCATCATCAGCACGGTCGCGTTGATATGGGCCGAGACCAGGTCCGGCATGGCCGACGCATCGACCACCCGCAAGCCTTGCACGCCGCGCACCCGCATTTCGGGATCGAGCACGCAGTCCTCGCGCGTGCCCATGGGACAGGTGGAGGCGGGGTGGTGGGCGGTGACGACGGTCCGCTTCAACCAGGCGTCGATGTCGGCGTCCGTCTTGACCTTCTCGCTCGGGGAAATTTCCGCGCCACGATAGGCGGCCAGCGGCGCCTGCATCGCCACCTCGCGGGCGCGCTTGAAACCGTCGCGTAAAGCAGGCAGGTCGGAAGGCGCCGTGAGCAGATTGAGGAAGATGCGCGGGTGTGCCCGCGGGTCGGATGAGCCGAGCTTCACCTCGCCGCGGCTTTGCGGGTGCAGCAGTGTGGGGCGGATGCCGAAGCCGTCTTCATAGGCGGGCTTCACCAGCGGAAACCACAGCGCCGCTTTGGTGGGCGCGCCGCGGAACATGAACTCGATATCCGGCACCGCAAGCTCGGGCCGCGTTTTGACAAAGGCGTGCAATCCGCCCGGCACCACCGTGGCGATGCCGGTGCCACGAAAATGCGCCTCGATCATGCCGCGCGCCATGCGGTCGAAGCGCATGGCATCGCGGAACGGGCCGGGCGCGGGGCGGCTGTACATGATGAGGGCCGCGACATGATCCTGAAGGTTCTTGCCGACCGGCAAATCCACGACCGGCTTGATGCCGATTTCGCGTAAATGGTCCACCGGTCCGATGCCTGACAGCATCAGAATCTGCGGCGTGTTGAACGCGCCCGCCGAAATGATGATCTCGGTCCCCGCGTTCGCCCGAATGGTTTGGCCTTTGCGGGCATATTCGACGCCGGTGGCGCGTGTGCCTTGCAGCAGCACGCGGGTGGTCAGCGCGCCGGTCTCAACCTTGAGGTTGGGCTGCTTCATCGCGGGTCGCAGATACGCCGCCGCCGATGACGAGCGCCGCCCGTCGCGGATGGAATATTGGCTGCGGCCGAAGCCTTCATGCGACCCCGCGTTGTAGTCCTGCACATGCGGATAGCCTGCAGCTTTAGCGGCATCGATCCAGGCGTCGAACAACGGGTCTTTGGTCTTCGCCCATTCGACGCCGACGGGCCCGTGTCCGCCGCGGAACGCGTTCTCGCCGTCCTGCCAGCTTTCGACGCGCTTGAAATAGGGCAGCACGTCGGCATAGGACCAGCCCAGCGCGCCTCCTTGCGCCCAGCGCTCATAATCGCCAGGGTCGCCGCGCGTGAACGCCATCACATTGATGGAAGACGAGCCGCCCAGCACCTTGCCGCGCGCGGCCTCGATGCGGCGGCGGCCGAGCGCCGGTTCGGGCTCGCTGTCATAGCCCCAATCGAACATCCGCTTCTTGTGCATCATCCCGAGGCCAAGCGGAATGTGGATATAGGGATGCTTGTCCGGTCCGCCGGCTTCCAGCAGCAGCACGCGCGCGGCGCCATCTTCGGAAAGGCGATTGGCCAGCACGCAGCCGGCCGATCCCGCACCGACGACGATGTAGTCGTAGTCGTGTGATGTCATTTCGCGAGTTGGGCGGCGCGGGCGACGATGGCCGGGGGGGCGCTGTAGGCCGTCTTCAGCAAATCGGCGATCTCAGGACCGGTCAGGGGATCGATTTCCAATTGCAGCTTTGCGCTTTCCGCGATGAATGCGGGGTCTTTCAGCGCAGCATCGAAGGCCTGCCGCAGCACAGCCACGCGATCGGCCGGCACGCCCGGCGGCAGCGCGAAGGGCCGTCCCATTTCCTGCCGGATCAGGATCAGTTCCAGCACCTTCTTGCTGTCGGGATCGGTCACGAGATCAATCGCGCTCGGCACGTTCGGCAAATCCTTCAGCTTCTCCAGCCCGATTTGCAGGATGATGTTGAGCTTATGATCACGAAACCAATCAGGCCGCATCGTCTTCAGCGTCGAATAGGAAAGCCCGCACACGCCATCCACCTCGTGCCGTTCGAGCGCGAGGGTCACGCCCGAACCTTCGGTATAGCCGCCGATCACTTTGAACTTGGTGCCGAGGAACTGGTTCACGATCTTCGGCATGATCGCTGAATTGCCCGTGGCGCCCGATGCGCTCACAGGCACCTCGCGCGCCTTGGCCTGCTCGATGCGCGTGATGGGACTGCCCTGCCAGGTGACGCAGATGTTCTCCAGCTTCCCCATGCTGCCGAGCCAAGCGAATTTCTGCGCCTCGAACCGCCCGGCTTTCTCGCCGAACAGCGGGTCCATGGCGACGCCGTTGGTCAGCGCGGCGAAGGTCAGCCCATCGGGCGCCGTGCTGTTGTAGAGCGTGTTGGCGGCGATCAGCCCGCCCGCGCCCGGAACGTTCTTCGGCACGATGGTCGGGTTGCCGGGGATATATTTCGGCATATAGCGGGCCAGCGCGCGCGCATAGGTGTCGTACCCGCCGCCCGCGCCACTCGCGATCAGCATCACGATCTGCTTGCCCTTGTAGAAGGGCGGTGCCGTCTCAGCCCCTGCCGGCAAAACGGCCATCGCCGCAGCCAGCGCGAAACCGGTGCACAGCGCGAGCCAGCCCGGTCTCATCCCGGAATCATTTCGGACAACAGGCGGCCATAGCCCGCGACCGGGTGGTTGATCATCAGCCGCTTCTGGATTTCCCAGCAACGCGTCGGCACCGGATGAATCACCGGCACGCCCAGATCGCGTTCCAGCATGTCGATGATGCCCATCACCCGCCAGCCGGAGCCGAGAAGATAAATCGCTTCCGCTTCCTTGCGGTGCTTCAGGAATATCTTCTTCACGTGGGCATAGACCATCTCCCCCGAAAGATTGCCGACATCCTGGAACGGCACGTCGATCCCTTCGAGGCCCAGCACATCGAAACCGGCATCCACGAAATAGCGGCCGAAGGTTTCGTTGATCTTGCCCGCGAAATAGGACGCGCCGATGAAGCGCTTCACCTTGAGGGCGTGCAGGGCGCGGATATGGTTCGTGCCCGAGGTGAAGATGGGGGTCTTATATTTCTTCTCCCATTTCTTGATCAGCTCGGCTTCACCTGCATAACCCAGCACCATAAAGGGCGGCGCCCCTTCGGGGTGGATCAAATCCACCTCGTGGTCGGCAAGCTTGGCGATCAGCGGCTCGTAATGGGGAATGATATGGGTGAATTCTTCTCGCGCGCCCCGCTGGATATCCAGGAACAGCGGGATGATCCCCACGCCTTCGGGCAGGATGCGGCATAATTCCTCGACGGAGCCGGGACGCATGGTCGGCTTGATGTTGCCGACGACGCCGCGCCAGGATGTGAAAGCCAAATTCGTCCTCCCGCCTTGTTGCTCGATTGTTCCTTCTATAAACCGCATTCCCACAGCCATCGCAACCGAAACACCCTATGGGCCGATACCGTTTGACCGTGGACACCGGAGGCACGTTCTCCGACTTCGTCTATTGGAACGAGGACACCAACGAAATTGCGGTCGCGAAGCTGCCGTCCACGCCGGACGATCCTTCGCGGGCGATTCTGGCGGGGGTAAGCTTGCTGCTGGAGCGCGGCGTGCGCGCGGGCGATATCGGCTATTTCTGTCACGGCACGACGGTTGGGACCAATGCGCTCCTGGAGGGGAAGGGGGTCCGCACCGGCCTTCTCGTCACCAAGGGGTTCCGCGGCATTTACGAAGTGGCCGAGCAATGCCGCCCGCACGGCTCGGCCATTTTCGACATTTTCTACGACCGGCCGCCTTTGCTGGTGCCGCCCAGCCTGACCGGCGAAGTGGCCGAACGGGTGTCTGCCACTGGCGAGGTTCTTCTGGCGCTCGACGAGGCGGCCTTGCGCGCGACCGTACGGGGCTTGCGTGAGGAGGGCCTTGAGGCCATTGCGGTGTGCCTGCTGTTCTCGTTCCTGAAACCCGAACACGAAGACCGCGCGCGTGCGATCATCGCCGAAGAAATCCCCGGGTGCGCGGTGTCGCTGTCATCCGAGGTCGTGCCGCAAATCCGCGAATATTACCGGCTCTCCACCACGGTGATTAACGCCTATCTGGAACCGATTCTGGCGCGCTATATCGGCAATCTGGAGCAGCGGCTGTCGGGCGCCGGCCTGACGACGCCGCAGAAATACATCATGCAGTCGAATGGCGGCATGGCGACGTTTTCGGCGAGCGCCAGGAAAGCCGTGGCGACCGTGTTGTCCGGCCCCGCAGGTGGGATCACGGCGAGCGTGCAGACCTGCCGCACCACGGGGCTACAGAACCTCATCACCTTCGACATGGGCG
>DATLVC010000342.1:0-4486 GCA_035577685.1 Micropepsaceae bacterium
CAGATTCACCGGATGCGCGATTTCCAGCCGGCTGCCGACCGTGACCGCGTCGTGCATGAAGTGCGAACCGCCGCGCGATTCCTCCATGCGCCGGACGCCGATCTCGTAGCTCTCGAGCTGCGACGGCGAGCCCAGCAGCGAGTAGGGGTTCTTGTGAACGCGACCGCCGCCCTGCATCACGACGATGATGTGCGAGCCGCCGGAGAAGACCGGAAGAGTGCCTCCCGCAATGGGCGCGAGCTTGAAGTGCTTGATCAGCGGCGTCACCTGCTCGATGCCGATGACTTCGACGGCGATGGTTTGCGCATCGCTCACAGGAATACCTCTTTGAGCGGCGGCAACTCGCCGGGCGCCTCGGCATCCGCCATGACCCCCATGTAAGCGGCGAGTCGGCGCGAGTAGTGGTCGCGCACCAGCAGCCATCGCGCGCAGCCGATACATTGCACAATGTTGGTCCGCACGGATTCGGTGACGGCACGGCAATGAATGCAATAAATTCGGCGTGCCAGGGTGCCGCATTCTTCAGCGCGGATCTCATCCTTGTTGAGATTGAATTCGAGCGCGATTTTCATCACCAGGCCGATGAAGCTTTCCGGACCCGCGACATACAGCCGGGTGCCCATCAGAGATTCGCTCAACACGGCACGAAATTGCCCGAGCAGCGCGGGCGCGGCGTCGAATGCCTGCACGGCGCCGACTGCCGCGGCCCTGAATTGATCGAGTTCGGAAGCTACGGCGCCAAGCCCGCCGCCGGACTTGGCGTCCGCATCATCGGGCACGAACAACACGCGCGTACGCTGCAGCGATAGGGGCGCCGCGGATTTCATCTCAGCGATCACCCGCAGCAGGGGGGCGGCACCGACGCCCATGCCGACCATCAAATGGAAACGGCCGCGCGCGTCGGCCTGCAGCGGTGCGTAGACGGGCTTGCTCTTGATTCCGGTGATCAGCATGGCGAGGAGCCTAGTAGACCGCGAGCCTGTGGGTGACGGCAACCACGGCAATACCGGCGATCAGGACCACATAGGGCCAGATGCCGGCGCGTTTGACGATGCGTTCGCCGTCCACCGTTTCCAAATCATCGGCCATTTCCTTGGGGAACGAGCCCTTGTCCTGGATGAAGTGACGGTAGACGAACACCGGCACGATCAGCGCGGCGAAGATCAAGCCGGTCTCGAGCGTTCCGGCGCCGTACACATCGGCGCCGAATCCCATGAATGCGAGATTGACGAAGGATAGGACGGCGCCGGCGGCGAGTATCCAGGTGGGCGCGCGCCACGGGCGCTCCTGGCGCGGTCGGTCCAGCCGATGAATCCAACCGGCGTTCAAATTCAGGAAATTGAATATCAGATAGCCAACGTTGGCGGCGCCGATGATGAACACTGGATCGGACAGCAGCAGCAGCACCAGGTTGAATGCAAGATTGGTGAGCATGGCGTTGGTCGGTGCGCCGTGCGCATTCACCTTGGCGAGGTATTTCGGCAGCCATCCGTCCAGCGACGCCTGGTAAAGCGTGCGCGAGGATCCCGCCATGGAGGTCATGAGCGAGAGCACCAGCGCCAGAATCAGCATGACCACCACGACCGCGCCGATGATCCGGCCGGCATGCACCATTCTCGCCATCACGGCCGCGACCCCCATGCCGCTGTAAATGTCGGGCGCCAGCATGCCGCCGTATTCGGCCGCCTTGGTCACATTGCCGGCGGCATCGACAACGGCGGGATGCATCAGAGTCCCCAGGCCGAGGTAACCCTGGAAGGCGAAAGGCACCAGGGTGTATACGACCACGCACAGCAGCCCGGAATAGAAAATAGCCTTGAAAGTGTCGGTCTTGGGGTTCTTGAATTCCCCCGTGTAGCACACCGCGGTTTCGAAGCCGTACGTGGACCAGGCAGCGAGGAACATCCCCGCGGCAAACACGGTGATGCCCGCCATGTTCCAAGTGCCGTCGGCGACGTGCCCCAGGGCGTCGTGCGCCAAGGGGGCGAGCGGGAAGAAATTGGCCTTGACGATGTCGCCCGTGAACAGCGGCACGATGCCGATCAGCAACAGCGGGATCATCGCCGAAATACCCAGAATTTTCGTGGTGTTCGCCGATCGCAAGATGCCGCCGTCTTGAATGAACTTGACCGCAAGCAAAATGACGGCGCCCAACACGAAGACGGCATTGATGCGCAAGCTCAGGCCCGTTTTGAGGGACCCGAGATCGAGCAAGGTCAGCTGCCAGGTGTTGATGGCGGCATCGGGGGCGAACAGGCCGCTCAATATATAGCCGGCCCCGAGCGCAGAACCCGTGGCTTGCACGGGCGACCACGCGAACCAATTGCACCACACCGAGATGGGCGCCACGAGTTTGCCGTAGCGCACCCAGGCAATCGCGCCATAGATCGACGTGCCGCCCGCCTTGTTGGGGAACAGGCCGGCGATTTCGGCGTAGGTGAACGATTGGATGAAGCCCATGGCAATCGAGGCCGTCCAGACGATCCAGGACAACTTGCCCACGGTCGCCGCCACGGCGCCGATGGAGAACAGCACCAAGGGCGGGACGCCGCTGGCCACCCAGAAAGCGCCCGTCCAATCGATGCCACGTTCGAGGCCCGCGCTCTTGACGCCGGCATCGCCCGCGACCACTTCAGCAGTTGCGCTCATGTATTTACCATGCGCTTCGCGCAGTATTCGACGGGGCCGATGCGGCCCCGCTTGATTAGGTTTAAGAAAAGAGTCTCAAAATAAACGGCGTAGTTCTTCGGCAATTTCAAAGATATCTCCCACAATGCCATATTTCGCCACCCCAAAAATCGATGCCTCAGCGTCGCTGTTGACCGCGACAATGGTGCTCACATGCTTCATGCCGGCGAGATGTTGGATCGCGCCCGAGACGCCCATGGCGATGTACAGCTTGCAGGCACTCGCCGTCTTGCCCGACTGACCGACTTGACGGCTCTTCGGCAGCCAGCCCGCGTCCGCGATCGGCCGCGAGCAGCCCAGAGTTGCGCCGACGGCATCCGCCAGCTCGCGGAATTGCGGCACCTTCGCTTCCTCGCCGATGCCGCGCCCGATCGTCAAAATGAACTCCGCTGCGGCCATGTCGACATCATCCCCGGCGCTCAATTCAACGAATTCGCGACCGGTTGCGCGGCTCTGCACCGCGGGCGGCTCGAAGGCCGTCACCCGCGGGGAACCGGCCTGTTCCGGCGCTTTGAACACGTTGCCGCGAATCGCCAACAGAACCGTGCCGCGCCCGGGAAAATCCACTTCGACACTGACTTTCTGCCCGTAGCCGCCGCGCGTCGCAACCAGATCGCCGTCGATGCGTTCGGCCTTGAACACATCCGTGGCGAATCCCAGCCCAAGGCGCGCCGCAAGAGCCGCCGCGTAGCCAAACGAATCGACGCTGTGCGCGACCAGCACCACCTGCGGCTGGCGCGCCGCAATCAACGCGCCCACCGCGGACTCGAATGTGTCCGCGTCGAACTCAGGAGAGGCGGTCTTCACGGTCAGGATCTCATCGACTCCGGCAACGCTCAAGGCGGCGGCGAAGCGATCCGGCGCCGCGCTCAGCACCGCGACCGCCACCTCATCGCCGGGACGCCGCAGGCTTTGCGCGGCCCCCAGCAATTCCAGCGATACCGGACGAAGCTCTCCGCGCCGTTGTTCGGCAATGACCAGAATGCCGCTCATGATGCGGCTCCCTTGAATTCACGAATGATTTCTGCGAGGCGCGCGGCCTGCTGCACGGCGTCGCCCTCGATCAGTTGCGCGCGGCCCTTGTCCGGTATGTACATGCGCCGCACTCGCGACAGGGATCCCGCTTCGCCCACGTCGCCCGGGGCCAGACCGACATCGGCCAAGGACATCGCCTCGATGGGCTTCGCGGCAGCCTGTTTGATGCTGCGCAGCGATGCGTAGCGCGGCGTGTTGATGCCGAGCTGAATGGTCAGCACGGCGGGACATTGAATTTCGACCTCCTGCAGCAGACCGCCTTCCAGCTCGCGCCGGAATACGGCCGTCTTGGCTCCCGGCGTGTAGGTGAGAGCGCTGACCACGGCCGCGTGCGGCCAGCCGAGCAGGCCGGCGGCGGCTATGCCCGTCGACGCAAACGACTGATCGGAGGATTGCACGCCGGCGAACAGCATATCGGGCGCCTCGCGCTTGGCCGCGGCGGCGAGTATCCGTGCAATGGCGATGGAATCCGAGCCCTCGATGGCTGCATCCCAGATGCGAATCGCGCGGTCCGCACCCTTGGCCAGGCACTTGCGCAACGATTCATCGGCTTCATCGGAGCCGACCGAGACCACGACCACCTCGACCGGCAGCGCGGCGGCCTCCTTGATCTTGACGGCCTCTTCCAGGGAAAAATCATCCCATTCGTTCAAGTCGCGGATGAGGAATTCCGCGTCCACGTCGCGCCCATCGGCGCGGATCTCAAAATCTTCGTCGAGTGCCGCCACTTGTTTGACCGCCACCAGAATCTTCATACCGGCAC
>DATLVC010000343.1:0-8931 GCA_035577685.1 Micropepsaceae bacterium
TCCGTTTTATCGCGCCCCATGCGAATCGGCCAAGCGTTGTACGCGTCGTTAAGCCTCTTCGTGGAGATTCTCCACCGCAGCCGGACGCGATGGCAACGATCTCAGTGACGGACGATTCGGGTGTATTCAATACAGTACGTCCACGACATTCAATCATACCATTTTTGGCTCGGCGAAAAGCGATGGAATTCGACCAAAATATCAATTCTAACAATCAAGATCAGGTCCGAGGAACTTTCGCGAATTTATATAGCCGTATCGACCTATTAGCGACCATAGGGCATCCGCGCCACTCGGAATTTCAACAAGCTGTGTGTGACATTATTGGACTTCAGATTACAACAAAGGCATCGCCCAAGGGCAAAACAGCGGGATTTTACCTGAATCAGGACCACTTCGTGACGTTGGATCGCATGGGGGACGGGGTCACGGAAATGGTGGGGCTGATCCTCGAGCTTTGTTTGGAACGGAACAAGATATTCGTTCTCGAAGAACCGGAAACAAACCTGCATCCGAAAGGACTGAAGGCCCTGTTGGGAATGATTCGATCCTCAGCCGCAAATAATCAATTCATTGTCGCGACTCACTCAAATATCGTCGTGAGAGAACTAGGTTCCGACGATGCGACGAAGGTGTTCCGCGTGCATCGCGACGAGCCCGATCCGCTTAGTCCTTCAAGAGTAGAAGAAATATCGAAGACGCCGGCAGCCCGCATGGCTCTGTTGCGAGAGCTGGGCTACGAGTTTGCTGATCTGGATTTGCACGAAGGCTGGCTCTTTCTTGAAGAAGCTTCCGCTGAAACCATCATCAGGGACGTTTTGATCCCTAACTTTACGCCCGATTTGGAAGGTCGCCTTCGGACATTTTCTGCTGCTGGCGTGTCGAATGTTGAACCGAGCGTCGCGGAATTCCAGCGTCTAACCACATTCGTGCATCTACAGCCGGCATATGAAGGCCGTCTCTGGATTCGTGTTGACGGCGGTCCCGAAGGTGAACGCGTGGTCGCCAAACTTCGTGAGAAGTTCCGCCACTTGGACGTTAATAGCTGTACGACATTTAGTAATCGGGATTTCGAGCAGTTCTATCCAAACGAATTTGAAGGACGCGTGACTCAAGTTCTTCAGATATCCGGAAAATACGAGAAGCGAGCCGCCAAAGCCCAGCTGCTGAACGAGGTGATTAGTTGGACAAACAGCAATGGATCGCATGCGAAGCGCGCTTGGGAAGAAAGCGCCGCAGAGCCAATCGCTTTGCTTAAATTGATCGAGCAGACTATTGGATCACCATGAAGCACAAACCGACAGCCCGCAGACGCGGGCTGACTGGGTGGCCGGGTCAAGCCCGGCCATGGTGAGGGGATAATCGGACACGAAATATTCGCCACCCTCTCCCCGCAAGGGAAGGGGGATTCAATGCGCTAATGGATCGGGGCGCAATTCGAACTTCACCGCCTTGGGCTTGTTCTCCTTGCCGCCTTCCAGATGGAACATCGCGCGCTGGCCATAGGTCGACCACAGCGCCTTGCCCTTCCAGCCGGCATTGGGATCGTCGATGCGGCCATCCACATTCTTCGGGAAGAATCCCATCGGATAGGGCACGGTGATGTTGACGAATTTACCGTTCACCAGCGCGAGGATGCCGCTGTTGAGATTGCCCATCGCGATGGGCACATCCTTGCCAAGACCGAACACGTTGAAGCGGTCCACCCAGGCGTAATAGCTCGACTCGGCGCTGCCGGGGTCCTTCACGCCCTGCATTTGCGGGCCGGGCAGCGGATAGAGCGTCCAGCCTTCCGGGCATTGCTTGCCGGTGGCGGCGGCGGGGCCGTTCAGCACCTTGCATTTGCGGCGGTCGAAACTGCCCAAATGCCCGCTCGCAAGCGCGGACCAATAGACGCCGTTGGAATCGACATCGCCGCCGCGCGGGGAGAATCCCGGCAGCGGCACCTCGTAGACTTCCGCGAGCGCGGTTTCGGTGGGGTTGGCGCCGGGCGCGACGCGGATGATGCGCCCGGGATAGGCGACTTCGGTTCCCCACACCGCGCCGTCAGACGGGCTGACCGCCACCGCATAGGTGGTGACGAGGATGCGCTTGTCCTTGGTGGGATCGGTGGGTTGATTGGGCTCGACATAGGCGTCGCGCTTGCCGTTGCCGTTGGTGTCGACGATGAAGGGCGTCCAGCCTTGGCTTTTCTGTTCGTCGCCGGTTTCCTCGAACATTTTGCGATTGAACCAGCCGATCACGCCCGGCCCGCCGATGCCGCCCGACAGCCACAGCGTGTTGTTGGCATCGGCGGCGAAATTCAGATGATGCGTCGAGAAACAGGTGTCGATCAGCGTGAACTTGCCGCTGGCCGGATCGTACATCGACAATTGCCGCCCGGAGGTATCGAGCGGAAACGCCTTAGCCGAGGGCTGGCTCGATCCCTGTTTGCAGAAGGCGGGATTGCGGCTGGGGCGGATGCGCGCGGTGAACCAGACATGGCCCTTCTCGTCCATCATCGGATTGTGCATCAGCGTCTTGGAATCCCAGATCGGCTTGTCGCCCCACACCGCCGACGGCGCGAAGAGATCGTTCTTGGTGGACGGCGTCTTGGGATCGCGCACCGGATGCAGGACTTCGCTCGCGGTCTCGGACTTGGGATCGAGGATCGGCACGAAATCGGTGGAGTTCTCCGGCGAGCCGTAGATCTTGCCGCCGGCATTGATGCGCGGATTGCGGCGGTCGGTCGAAACCTCGTCATGCAGATAGGCGGTGTTGCGGCCCCAATCCCATTCGGTGACCACCACATTGCGCGCGATGCCGGTGGGCCGGTCGGGCTTCGCGAAGGGCAGTTCGCCTTTGGCGATGCGCGTCGTCCAATCGCCGAACAGGGTCAGCGCGCGTGCCGGCTCCAGGCTGCCGATGTCGCGCATCATCTGCGCCTGCGCGCCGCCCGATTGGATGCGCCGCGTCCAGGCGTCGGTGATAACGGGAAATTCGGTGGTGAACATTTTCGGCACGTGCCGCGTGCCGGGCGTGCCCAGCCCGTGACAGCCGACGCAGCCGCCGGTCTTCAGCGTGTTGAGCCAGGCGCCTTGCGTCTCCACGCGCCCCACCGGGAATTCGGTCTTCGCCGGCACGTGCAGCATCGAGAACCAATAGATCGGCGGGTAATATTCGGCGGCTGCCGCTTCGCTGGGCGCAGGCACCGCGGTGAGGTTCAGCGTGGCGCCCGGCATGGCTTTCACGCGCGGCGAATCCACCAGCCCATAGCCACGCACGAAGACGCTGTAATTGGCTTTGGGAAGATCGGGGATGAGATAGCGCCCCGCTGCATCGGTGACGACGATCTTGGCATATTTGGTCGGCAGGTCCGTGGTTTCGGCGATCACCCAGACGCCGGCCTCCGGTCCGTTCTTGCCGGTGACGACGCCGCCGAGATCGGCCGCGCCGACGTTGACGGCAGCGTTCGGCTGCGCCATCGCGCCCGCAGGTGCGAGCATCGCTAACGCGGCGAGCACCGCCGCGGCGGCACCGGAACGAAACTCTTGTTTTGGTTTGCGTTGCAACATGGGGTGGCCTGCCGGTTGGCTTCTGCGGGAACCGAATTATGACTGGCGATGGCGGGTGCGCGCAACACTCTGCTATCATCAATAGAAGCCTCTGTGAGGCCGCCATGAACGCGCAGCTCTCCCGCAGACACATTCTTGCCGGCCTGGCCGCCGGCGCCGTGCGCGCGCGCGGGGCCCATGCGGCGCCGGCCGATTTTTATCGCGGCAAATCGCTGAATGTGGTCGTGGGCTTTGCGCCGGGCGGCGGCGTGGATACCACGACGCGCGTGGTGGCGCGGCATCTGGCGCGGTTCATTCCCGGTGCCCCGCGCGTGATCGTGCAGAACATGGAAGGCGCGGCGGGGATCGTGGCCTCCAATTATCTCTATCAGCGCGTGGCGGCGGACGGGCTGACCATCGGCGTGCCGGGGCGCTCCTGGTTTGTCGAAGGCGCGATGCAGACGATCGGCGTGCGGTTCGATGCAACGAAGTTCTCCTATATCGGCAGTCCCGGTGCGGTGAATTCGGTGGTCTATGTCCGCGCCAGCACGGGCGTGAAGAATTTCCAGGATCTGAAGAATGCCAAACACGCGCTGACCTTCGGCGCGCTCGGCAATCTGACGCCCACCGCGATGGTGCCGTTCCTGCTCGCGGCCGAAGGGCTGCCGGTGAAAGTGGTGGTCGGTTATGTCTCCAGCGCGCGCGTCATCCTGGCGCTCGAACAGGGCGAGGTGGACGGGTTCTTCACGGTGGAAACATCGTTCGGTTTGCGCGAAGAACTCGTCTCGAAGAAAATCATCCAGCCGATCCTGCAGAACAAGCCGGTGCATCCAGGCATCCCGCTCATCCGCGATGTGCTGCCGAAAAGCGACGGGCCTTTGCTCAACGTGGTGATGGCGCTGGAAAGTTTCGGCCTGCCGGTGATCGGCCCGCCCGGCATTCCGGCGGATCGTCTGGAGATTTTGCGCAGCGCGTTCCTCGCGATGTGCCGCGACCAGGCGTTCCAGGCCGATGCGTTAAAAGCGGACCTTCCCGTCGGCAGTCCGCTTTCGGGCGCCCAACTCGCGACCATGATGAAGGATTTGGTGGCGGCCTCCACGCCGGCCATCATCGCGCGCTACAAAAGGCTCGGAACGCCGGTGTAAAGCGCAGGCTTGGCGCGCGGCGAACGCAGCCCTTGCGGAAAACCGAATTTGAGCGCCCCATGCCGGGAGACCGGCACCGCACGAGGTTTCAGATGACTGCAAAATTGAAAACCTGTTCAGCCCTTGCGGCGTTCCTGGCGGCGGCATCGCCCTGCTGGGCCATGTCGACCGTGACCGCTCCCTCCAATAGCGACGGGCAATCGCGGTTCAGCGATCCCAACACCATCCCGCAACGAGCGTTCTCCGGCGCCGTCACGACGGTGATCATCGGCAGCGGCAGCAGTTCTTTCGGCTATGGTGGGTCGGCGACAGCCGGCAACGGGCCGTTCGGAAATGCGATCCCCGGCAACCGCGTGGGCGGCTTCGGCGATCCGGCGTTTCCCGACACCGCGCCCTTCCCGTCCAATCCCGGCTTCCCCAATCCCGGCTATCCCTATGTCGCGCCGCCCGGCGCCAGCCCGGGCAATCCGTTTGCCGGACCGCGCGATCCTTATGCGCCCAATTTTCGCGGCATTGGCCGTTAGGGCGCCGCGTCCCTAGGCGGCTCGGGCCTTCATCGCCAGAGCGGGGGAGGGCGGCGCGTCGTCGTCGATGAACGGTTTGTCGGGCCGCAGATAGTAGGCGAGCACCGCACCCAGCAGCAGCAGCGCAATGGAAACCAGGAACGGCACCGTCCATGTGCCGGTCCAATCGATCATCGTGCCGAAAACAATCGGCGACACGATTCCGGAAAATCCGAAACCGAAATTCATCATGCCGCTGGCCGTGCCGGCATAACGCGGAGCGATATCCATCGGCACCGCCCAAATCGGCGCCACGATCAGCTCGGAGAAGAAGAACACCAACGACAGCGAGATCGCCGCAATCGTCAGATCGTGGAACAGGATCACCGGAATCATGAACACGAAGCTGCCGATGAATCCCGCCATGATGACGCTGCGCCGCGCGGCGACCAGGCTGCCGGTGCGTTTCAGAATGGCATCGCTGACGACGCCACCGAGCGTATCGCCGACAATGCCGGCGAACAGAACGCCCGCGGTGAAAATGGCGGTCTTGCTGAGATTGAGCCCGTAATTCTGCACGAAAAACGAAGGTATCCAGTTCTGGAACAGCCAGAGCGTCCAGCCATAGCAGAAATCAACGCAGGTCACCGGCAAGATGAAACGCGCAAGCCTGAGCCACGGAATTTTGCGCTTGTGATCGCCGCGCGCGCGCACCGGCAGTTTTGCGACCTCGGCGGGCGTCATACCGGAATGCTCGTTCGGCCGGTCGCGGAAATACCAGAACCACAGCACCATCCAGATCAGCGTCACCGGCGCGAGCAGATAGAACGAGGCGCGCCAGGACAGCCAAAGGATCAACGGCGCTATGATCAGCGCAGTCGCCCAATTGCCGACGCGCGAAAACGTATGCGTGATGCCTTGCGCGAAGGCCCAGTGCCCCATCGGCGTCCATACCGACATGGCGCGCGTGGCGGTGGGAAAGGCCGCGCCTTCGCCAATGCCGAGCAGAATGCGCGCGATGAAGAGCGAGGCGAGCCCGCCGGCAAACCCAATCCACAGCGTCGCCAGGAAAACGATGAACGCCGAAATCGCGAGCGTGACCCGCGGTCCGAAGCGGTCGCCCAGCATGCCGCCGAAAAGCTGGAAGGCCGCATAGGGATAGGCGAAGGCGGAGAATGCGAGCCCCAAATCGGTGTTGCTGAGATGCAGATCGGCCTGCATCGACGGGCCGGCAATCGCCATATTCGTGCGGTTGATGAACATGAGAAAATACATCGCGCAGAGCAATGCCAGCACGATGGTCGGCGGGCGGATGCGCAATCCGAACATGTTCATGCGGCGGGCCGGCTTTCACCCTTGATCTGGGTACGGTGCATGATCCGCCGCGACTCCGCGTCGAACGGATCGCGCCGGTGCATGGTGCAGCGATTGTCCCACAGCACGAGATCGCCGACACGCCAATGATTGTACCAGGTGAAGTCCTCGCGCGAGGCATAGCTCCAGAGTTCGTCGAGCAGGGCTTCGGATTCGGCCAGCGGCAATCCGACGATGTAGGCGTTGCGGCGGCGTCCGAGATAGAGCACGCGCCGGCCCGACTCCGGATGGGTGCAAACCACGGGGTGCACGGCGCCAGGCGAATTGACGGGATCGTCCAGCGCCGCCACGCCCTGGCGCACATAACCGCCGCTGTTATAGGTGCCGTCATGTTTGAGGCTGAGGCCGGCGATACGCTGCTTCAGCGCCGGCGGCAGCGCCTCATAGGCCGCATACATATTGACGAAGCCGGTATTGCCGCCCGACGGAGGAATCTCGAGCGCATAGAGCATGCTCGCCTTGGGCGGATCGGGAATATAGGACATGTCGGTGTGCCAGACCGCTTCGCCGGCACCCAGGCTGCCGATGGGAACGCCGTTCTCGATCACGTTGGAGACGACATAGATTTCGGGATGGCCCTCGACGAAGCGCCGGCCGGTTTCCTGGACGGGTGCGAAATCGAGCGCGCCGAAGCGGCGGCTGAACGCGATCAAATCATCGTCGGAGAGGCGCTGGCCGCGAAACAGCAGCACCAGATGATCCACCCACGCCCGGTGGATGGCGGCGAACAATGCATCGTCGACTTCACGCAAATCGACGCCTTCGACTTCCGCGCCTAGCGCGGCACCGGTGGGCGTCACTTTCATGCGCAAGATTTCCCTTGTGGTCATCGGATACGAAGCTCCATTTTGCGCGGGAGATTGCCTCGCCAAGACGCAGGTTACAACCGGTCATGGACAAATACGAAATTGTGATCCTGGGGCTGGGCGCGATGGGCAGTGCCGCCGCCTATCAACTGGCCAAACGCGGGGCGAAAGTGCTGGGGCTGGACCAGTTTGCACCGCCGCATGCCCTGGGTTCATCCCACGGGGATTCTCGCATCACGCGCCTGGCCATCGGGGAAGGCGCGCATTACACGCCGCTGGCGCTGCGTTCGCACGAAATCTGGCGCGAGATCGAGACGGAAACCGGCGCGGACCTGTTAACGGTAACCGGCGGGCTGATCATTTCCAGCGGCAGCCGGACCGCCATGCTGCATGTCGGTGATTTCTTCGCCACCACGGTCGCGGCGGCCGAGCGGCATGGCATTGCGCACGACATCCTCGATGCGACCGGCATCAGGCGGCGGTTTCCGCAATTCAAGGTCCGCGATGACGAGATCGGCTACTACGAAGCCGAAGCCGGATTCCTGCGCCCCGAGAATTGCATCCGCGCGCAACTGGCGCTGACCCAAAAATACGGCGCCACGATTCAGACCGGCGAGAAGGTTGTGAATTTCGAGACATCGGACAATGGCGTAACCATCACCACGAACCACGGCACCTATGCTGGCGACAAGCTCATCCTCACTGCCGGCGCCTGGCTGCCCGAGCTTCTGCGATCGCGCTATGCGGCGGCGTTCAAAGTGTACCGCCAGGTGCTGTACTGGTTCGATGTCGCGGGGCCGATCGAGCCTTTTCTGCCGGCCCATTGCCCTGTCTTCATCTGGGAGCTGCAGGGACCGCAACAGGCGATCTATGGTTTTCCCGCCATCGACGGCGCGCATGCCGTGAAGGTCGCGACCCAGCAATATGAACGCACCACCACGCCCGGGGGCGTGAATCGCGAGGTGTCCGAGGCCGAAGCCTCCGCAATGCATGAAACCTATGTGGCGCCCTATTTGCCGGCGCTCAGCCGGCGCTGCGTCAAGGCGGTATCATGCCTTTACACCGTCACGCCGGACGCGGGTTTCGTGATCGATGTCCATCCCGAGAGCGAGCGCATCATCATTGCCTCGCCCTGTTCGGGCCATGGCTTCAAACATTCCGCCGCCATCGGCGAGGCGCTGGCCGAGCTGGCACTCCATGGCCGCAGCCGCTTCGACCTCAGTGCGTGCCGGCTAAATCGGTTTGCCGGTTCCGAGTGACATGGCCCGACGAGCCCGCAAATCCGCGCCCGCGAAATTGGACCGCAGCTTCTTTGACCGCCATGCGCTTACCGTCGCGCGCGATCTTATCGGCGTCACACTTCTGGTTGATGGTGTCGGCGGCAAAATCGTCGAAGTGGAAGCCTATGACGAGACCGATCCGGCTTCGCACATTTACGAAGGACGGCGCACGCCGCGCAATGAATCCATGTTCGGGCCTGCGGGGATCGCTTATGTCTATCGCTCCTATGGCGTGCATTGGTGCCTGAATTTCGTCTGCGGCACGGAACCGATAGGCGGCGCCGTTCTGA
>DATLVC010000344.1:0-5142 GCA_035577685.1 Micropepsaceae bacterium
CGTCGGCGGGCATGCCTCGCGCGACCTCTTCGCGCTCGACCGGCCGGATCTCGATTGGGTTGGGTTGGCGGGCAGCATGGGCGTGGAGGCCGCGCGCGCGGAAACCCTGGAGCGCTTCGCCGACCTGTTGCAACACGCCAACGGGCGGCGCGGGCCGTTCCTCATCGAACTCGTGCTCTAAGGCGCGCAAGCTGTTAGGATGCCGCTCCAACCTTTGACGGCGACTCCCATGACAGGTTCAACGGCGCAACGGCTCGGCATTGGTGCGGCTGCGGCGATTCTTCTTGCCGCCGCACTTTATTGGAATTCCGGCACGGGCGCGTTGGCCGCGCAACCCAATCTGACGGGCACCGTGAAAGAAGAAACCGTGGCGGTGAAGGGCGGGCAGCGGAGCTTCGTGCTCTACGTGCCGCGCAATCTGAAACCGAATGCACCGTTCCTGTTCGTCTTCCATGGCTCGGGCGGCGATGGCGCCTCCATGCGCGGGGTGACCGCGTTCGAATTCGACATGTTGGCAGACCGCGACGGATTTCTTGTCGCCTATCCGGACGGCTTTCAGACGACCTGGAACGATTGCCGCAAAGGCTCGCCGCAGCCGGCGCGCGTGATGAATATCGATGACGAAGGTTTCGTCGATGCGATCATCGCCAAGGAATCGGCGGAACATGGGATCGACAAGAAGCGCATTTTCTCGGCCGGTTGGTCGAATGGCGGCCAGCTCGGCTACCGCTTCGCGATGGAGCGGGCGAATGTGTTCGCCGGCGTCGCGGCGCTGTCAGCGAGCGTGCCGGTGCCGACCAATCTCGCCTGCACACCGTCGGGCGCGGCCATGCCGGTGATGATCATCAATGGCACCGCCGATCCGATCAATCCTTTCAATGGGGGCAATGTGATGCTCGGCGGTACGAGTCTCGGCCCGGTCTACTCGTCCATGGAGACGGCGCAATATTGGGCGAAGCTCAACGGGATCACGGATGCTCCTGCAATGAAACATCTACCGCACAAGAATCCATCCGATCCGACTTCGGTCGACGAGACGACGTGGTCGCAATCCGGCAAAACGCTTGTTGTGCTCTATGCGGTTCATGGCGGCGGGCATGTGGTGCCCACGCGCACGCCGCAGGATTGGGGCGGTTTGGGGCGCGAGACCGGCGATCTGGATGCCCCCGTTGCGATCTGGGATTTCTTTTCGAAATTGCCGAGCCACCCTTGAAGCCAGGCCCGTTACATGCGGGGCGGGTTCAGATAGGGCGCGCAAATCTGGTCCACGGATCGTTCGGGTAGCGGCACGGTGCCTCCAGCCGCCGTGACAAATTCTTTATAGGCGGGGGACTGCAACACCATCGCCTTTCCGAGCGCAATCAAATCGTCCACATCTTGGCGCGGCAGCGTCCAGGCGGTTGCGAGTCCTTGGAAATGCGTGCGGCAATTGGGGTTCGCGATCAAATCGAACCCGACGACGACGGTCGATTTGGGCTTGACCCGATCGTCAATAATATCATCGACGCGGCCGAGGAATTGAAAACTTGTGGCGTCGATCGGCGTACCGATGCTCGCCAGCAGGCTATCCACGGCACCGGGCGGCCGTTCGCGCGTCCCGAAATCATTGGCCGATTCGCCGCGCGCGTTCACCACGACGAAAAGCATCTTGTCGATCTTTCCAGTGTTTGCCCAACTCAGGATCGACGGTGACTCGGTCGCCGACGTCAGGAAGGTGAACGGCATGGTAAGCCCAAGATTGTCGGCGATGCCGCCGTCGAGCAGCTGAACATAATTTTTCCGGGCATCGCGGTTGAGGTAGTTGATATCGGTGGTACCGCGCCGAAATCGCGCGAGATTTCCGGCGGCTGGATAATTCACGCCGCCTTGCGGTGTGACCGAGCGGTCCAGAGTAATGCGAGAGGGTTCGGGAAGCCGATCGACCGTCAGCCCCCATCCTGTCGCAGGCATGGATGCCGCCTCCGTCTGCGCTCGACAGGGCGCCCGATTCTTGATGGTGACCGGCGAAAACGCGACCGGGAAAGCCGCAGACGACGCAACCGCATTCGCAATCCTGAAACTGCTGAGATCGGCGCAGATGAGATCAAACTGGTCCTGAGTGAAGGAAAATTGCGATCCGCTGGCCATGTCCGCGGCGTTCAGGATGATATAGGGCCGGCGTGCACGCCCCCTAAGGCTGACGTCGATCATCTTCTGGTACGTTTGTTGATGAAACAGCGTGTCCTCGAAATAGCTTTCAAGCACGCCGATGCGCGGATAGAAGAGCCGCGTCGGATTTCCGAGCACGCGTTTGATCAACGCACCTTCCACATCGGTGTAGAGGAAATCGTTTTCGAGTGTGTTCAGACCGTCGATACCCGCGAGACCGAAATAGCCGGCCGTTACGCTCCCACCGGAGACCGAAGAGATGACGTCGATCTCGCTTGCAAGCGGCACGTTGCCGCCGGCGTTGTTCCTGAGTTCGGTTTGGGCAAACGCGTGCAACACACCATCGGCAAAGGCCGCCGCCCGGGTTCCGCCGCCGGAAAAGGACAGCATCACCGCTGCGTTTGGGAGAGCCTTGGGCGCTTTCTGATCGAGCACATTGTACCGGTAGCCGGAGAATTGATCGATGCGCGTGAGCTCTGTCGGGATGATGGGCGATGCGCATGCGGCAAGGCCAACCAACGTGAGAGCGATGGCAATGCGCGAGAAGGTGCTCACGGTTTACTCTCCGCGATGACTTGTTCCAATGTGACGGTCACTGGCGTGACGCTGCTATTGCCTTGCGGCCGATCGACGACTTGTTGCTTGCGCCATAGCGGTTTGAACTGGGCGTCCACGATCTCGAAAATATGATCCCCCGTCTCCGCCCGAAGCGGCTTACCGATTGTCCCGGCCTTATCGATGAAATCTCCATCCATATAGAAATCATCGTCTTCACCGCCACCATCGGAGCGAACCACTTTCAGCCATGTCATTGCCATGGGAGAAACTCCTTATTGGTGACGCTGAAACGCAAAATCATGCCCCGCCGCGATTGCTGCCAAAATCCGTAGCAACAGCTGACGGGATAGGAGCTGTTTACCATAATCTTGGCTAAGGCTCGCGGAAAAATCCTGGAAGGGACTCGATCTGATGGCCGGTGGGAAAGCGGGAAAGATCGGAGAAACTGTAGCCGAATTCGGCAATAGCGGGCTCGAACAAAGCCGCCGCGTCCAGCGCGTCATAGAAATTGCGCCGATTATTACGATGCCGGTGCAGCGGCAGTTCGCGATCCTGGGCGTCACGGGCAATTCGCTCGCGAATGCGGGTGAGGAGGCTGCGCTCGTGTTCCGGCGGGAGTTGTTCAATGGCGCGATCGGAATCGCCCATATAGCGCGCCCGCCACAATGCAAAATATTTTTCGTTTTCGTTGGCGATTTGCGCCGTCCATCCCGGCTGCGGCGGAATTTGCAGAAAGGCCGCCATCCGCGCCAACTGGCCAGCGGGGTTCGCGACGAAGCCCTCATAGCTCACCCATAGCACGTGCTGAAGCGCTTTGGCGTCATCGCGAGCGATCGTGTAGCAATGCACCCAATGGGCAATCAGACTGAACAAATTGCCTTCGGTCCATTTCATCGTGGCAAGGCTGGCGGCTATGGGATGGCGCGTCACAATGATGAAACGGCTGGCCGGTATGAGCGATTGCAAGAGACGCATGCGCAAGAGATTGCTTGGCGTTTTTTCAAGTAGCACCGGCTTGCTGCGATCCCAATAGCGCTCCCATTCCGACAAAAGCCGCGATGACGATTCGGGCGTGTTCAGCGGTGAGGTTTCGGTCATATGTGCGCGGGGGTCGAAACCGAAGCGGCCGACACCGCCAAAAGCAATCTCGAGCGGCAGTACGCTCTGAAGGAATTGTCCTTCGTCTTCAATGACGCCGGTGTCCTTGAAACCGCTGACCATGGGATGCTCTGCCAAGACGCGCGCGATCAGCGTCGTGCCGCTGCGATGCAGCCCGCAGATGAACGCATAAATCTGATCCGGCGGTGTCTCCTCCATCTCAAGCCGCTTGGCTGGGGCGCAGATGGGTGAGAAAGGACATGCCCAGCTGTAAGACCGGTCGTGCCACCACGTAAAGCGTCATCCCATAGGAGAAAACCCCCACTGCAATCGACGCTGCAATCATCGCAAAGGGCGCAGCCACTCCGCCAAGCGCAATGATCGTTGCTTCCACGCAAATCGCCATGATCAGCACCGCAAGCACGACCGGCGCGAATACGCGGTATTGGACGGCGGCCGGAATGCCGGTCAGCCGCGCAATGATCAGAGGCGTGAAAGGCATTGTCAGATAACCACGCGCCACGAATGCCATAGAAGCGGCTGCCAGACCCCAAGGTGCAGCCAGCAGCAATACGCTCACGCTGACCACGGCCGAAGTCGTGGTGGTTGCAAGTGTGACATCCGGCCGCCCGAGGCCGGCGATGATCGCGCCCCAGATCAAAGCGCAGCTTCCGACAATCCCATACACGCAAAGAATCTGGATGATCGGAATGCTCGCCGTCCATTTCGCGCCAAAGCCGAGCGGCACGATGAGGGGCGCGATCAGCGCAAGGCCGACGAATATCGGCGCCGAGATCATCGCGGCCAGTTGCGTGGCGGTGAGGACGGTGCGCGTCAGCTTTTTGGGATCGTCGCGAATCTTGGCGATCACGGACACCGCCACGTTTACGGCGGGTAGGCAGACCAGCTGATAAAGAATTTCCACGACGCGCAAGCCGAGGCTGAAGGCGCCAAGTGCCGCCGGGCCGAAAAGATAACCGATGAGAAGCCGCGGACTCTGATTGGAAGCAAACGCCGCAATGCGGACCAGGAATGTGTACTGGCCATAGGACCACAGCTCGCGCAAATGCCGCCACGAAAACACGAGACGCGGCCGGAACGCAGATTGCCGCCAGATCGCGAGCGTCACAACGCTGTTCTGCACCAGAAGATTGGCCACCAGGCTCCACGGTCCGAAACCCGCATAGGCGAGCGCCACACCCACCACGCCGCCCAGCAATGTCCCGCTCGTCGAAGACGCGGCGAGCGCGCGGAAATCGAGCGCGCGCTTGAACAGGGCGACAGGCACGGCCTGAAGCGCGCTCAGCAGAAGCAGCGGAGCAAGCGCGCGCAGCAGCG
>DATLVC010000345.1:0-6030 GCA_035577685.1 Micropepsaceae bacterium
GAGAGCGGCGCGGCGGAACGGTCGGCAGCGCCATCGCTTGCGTCGGACTCTCCGTACTCGGCGGCGAACCAGGACGAAGCCGCGCTTTTTCGGACCGAGAGGGTGCCGGCAGGAGTGCAGAGAATGACACTCCAGGAGGCGAGGGCGCGGCTCAGTGGCCAGGGCGTCCCGGACCCGTATGCGTTCACTGGATACACGGTGCGAGCGTCGGGGAATCTTTGGCGGTGGTTCCCTTGGTAACCGCTCTCTTGGAGAAGCCGAACCGCAATGTGCTCGTCACCACGGGAACGGTCACATCCGCGCGATTGATGGAAGAGCGTCTGCCACCCCGTGCGTTTCACCAATATGTGCCGATCGATTCCGCCGACTGCGTGCGTCGTTTTCTCCATCACTGGCGGCCCAATCTCGCGCTTTTCGTGGAATCGGAGCTCTGGCCGAATTTGATCCTGGAGACGCATCGCAGCGGCGTTCCCATGGCATTGGTGAATGCACGGCTATCGGACAGGAGTTTCCGCGGCTGGCGCCGTGCACCGCGCTTGGCGCGGCGAATTATATCGAGCTTCGACGCTTGTCTCGCCCAGGACGCCGCAATCGCGAACCGCCTCATCGCCCTTGGTGCGCGCGGCGTGCGGATTTCCGGAAGCCTCAAAGCGGATGTGCCGCCTCTTCCGGTGGATGAGGCGGCACTCGCAGCCTTCCGCGACTCAGTTGGGAACCGGCCCATTTTGCTCGCCGCCAGCACGCATGACGGCGAGGAAGGGCTGGTGATGCAGGCCGCTGACGAGCTGCGCAAATCTCACCCGAATGTCCTGACCGTCATCGTGCCGCGCCATCCAGCACGGGGAGCGGAAATCGAAACGCTGGCGATGGCCCGTGGGCTTTCGGTCATACGGCGCGCGACAGGTTCCTTGCCATCGCCGAACACGCAGATCTATGTGGCGGATACATTGGGGGAACTCGGTCTGTTTTATCGGGCCGCTCCTTTCGTCTTTCTCGGCAAGAGCCTCGTCGGGGACGGAGGCGGCCAGAATCCGCTGGAACCGGCGCAGCTCGAAACCGCCATTCTCACAGGCCCTTACACCGGGAATTTCGAGGAAATCTTCGACGTTCTGTTGAATGCGCAAGGTGAGGGACGCGTACACTCGGCAGAAGAATTGGCCGCCCGGGCACTCAAGTTGATCGCCGATCCCGCCGGCACGGCGCGGCTAGGCGCAAGCGTCAAAAGCGCTGCCGAAACATTGAGCGGCGCACTTGCCGCAACGCTCTCCCTTGCCGAAAATTTGCTTGCCCGCCATGCATCCGCCTGAGTTCTGGAACACCGACGGAGTCACCCCGGCGTTGTTGTCGCCGCTGGGTGCGCTTTACGGCTGGTCCGTGCGGGTGCGGCAGGCACGGGCCCATCCGTTCCGGCCAAAAGCCTGTGTGGTTTGCGTCGGCAATCTGACTGCCGGTGGCACGGGCAAGACTCCCGTTGCCATCGCGCTGGCGCATGCCCTTGCGGCGCGCGGTTTGAAGACCGCCTTCCTGTCTCGTGGTTATGGCGGACGGTGTGCGGGCCCACTGCAGATCGATCCAGCGCATCATGCCGCCCACGATGTCGGCGACGAGCCGCTGCTGCTTGCTGCGCACGGCCTCACCATCGTCTCGCGCGATCGTGCGCGCGGCGCAAAACTGGCCGACTTCCTTGGCGCCGATATCATCGTCATGGATGATGGATTCCAGAATTTCCAGATCGCGAAAGATATCTCGCTTGTCGTCGTTGATGCGGCGACCGGTTTCGGAAATGGACGGCTCATTCCGGCGGGTCCTTTGCGGGAACCTGTGGCGCAAGGGCTTGCCCGGGCGGACTGCCTTGTGCTGATGGGCGACGGGGCGCCGGCTTTGCCTGCCTTTGCCGGTGCTATCCTGCACGCACATATCGTACCGAGCGCGCCCGATGCCCTGAGCGGGCGCAGCGTCTTCGCCTTTGCCGGGATCGGCCGCCCGCAAAAATTCTTCGATATGCTGCGAGCACTCGACGCGCGCGTTCTGGCCACGCAATCCTTCCCGGATCATCACCGCTTCAACGCAACCGAGCTTACCGCCCTTAAACAGGCCGCCCAGAAGACAGAGGCGCTTCTCGTTACCACGGAAAAGGATTTCGTCCGGCTCGATCCGATTACCCGAAGCGACGTTGTTCCCGTCCCCGTTCATGCGGCGTTCATGGGCGATGCCCCATTTCACGCATTGCTTGACAGAATCGCCGAGGCCGGGAAAGTCAGCAGGGCATGAACCAAGCCGTTTCGCCCAAAATCCTGCCCACAGCGCCCGCCCTCCCGACCGGGCGGCGATTGCGCTATTGGCTCGAAGCGGCGGTCTTTTTCCTCGTCATGGGTTTTTTCCGGCTGTTTTCCATCGACCGCGCTTCGGCCATTGGCGGGTGGATCGGGCGCAATCTGGTCGGGCGTACCTATTTGTCGCGCCGTCCATTGCGGAATCTCCGCGTGGCTTTTCCGGAAAAGAGTGAGGCTGAACTCCGAATCATCCTGACCGCGATGTGGGACAATCTCGGCCGCGTCATGGGCGAGTATCCCCATCTCGATAGACTTCATTGGACGGGTGCCAACCCGCGCATAACGATGAGCGGAACGGAATATCTCGACGAAGCGAAAGCGCGCGGCAAAGGCGTGATGCTCGTCTCCGGCCATTTCGCCAATTGGGAGATCATGCCCTTTGTCGGGCGGGAGTATGGATTCAGCGGCGGCACCCTGGTGCGGCCGCCGAACAATCCCTATGTCAGCAGGTGGATGGAAGCCGTGCGCGCGCGCAACGGCATGCAGGAGCAAATCCCCAAGGGCGCACACGGTATGCGAAGGACCTTCGCCCTTCTTCGCAAGAACGAGGCGATCTGTCTTCTCGTCGATCAGCGCGCGAGCGAGGGAATCAAGGTTCCCTTCTTCGGGCGCGACGCGTTCACCACGCCGGCTCCGGCCGCGCTGGCGCTCAAGCTCGGGGCCGTCGTCATTCCCGTTTCGAACGAACGCCGGAACGGCGCACATTTCCACATGCGTGCCTATCCCATAATTGAGCCACCCAACACGGGTGACGCCGAGCGCGATCTCGTAGAGTTCACCGCCCGCATCACGCGCTTCATCGAAGATCGCGTGCGCGAAAACCCCGGCCAATGGCTGTGGATCCATAAACGCTGGGTCAAGGAGAACGCCCCTTTGCGCAAACGCGCGCAGGCACAGTCGCAGGACGGTCCGTAGCCCTACTATCGCGGCGTCAGATTTTTTTCCTGCATCCGTTTGAGCGCAGCGCCCGGCCCGGCATAGGGTTCCTGCAGATCGACGCTCCAATAGCGCAAGGCTTCGAGCGGAATCTTGGTCCCCGTAACGGCGCACACGACATACGTGCCCGGCGTTACCACTCGGTATTCGCCATCGAGATATTGCAGGACAGCGGGACGCCCGCCGATATCGCGTTCAAATTGGTTCATAGGCTCAGTTTAGCGCCTCAGGAATCCAAAAACCAACCATTCTCAGAACAGGTCCCCTTGGCCAGTCTGGCGTCCGAGCCATTTGCGCAGCGGCCGCGCTTCCGCCTTACCACCGGCTGAGGCTTTTTTCTCCCCGTCGGCGAATATCAGGGTCAGCGACTCGCCGGCATTAACTGCGGATGCGCGCCGTTTCAGCGCATCATCAGCCCCGCGCACCAGGGCAAATCCCCGCGCGAGCACCGCGCGATAGCTCAAACTCTCGAGCACGCGCAGACATGAATCCAAGCTCGCCCGGCCCCGCCGCAAGCGATGCTGGAAGGCGCCTTTCAACCGCGCGTCGAAATCGGCCACGCATTCCCGTCCGCGGAGCACTTCGGCGCTGACAATGCGCGGCCGCAGCAAGGCGGAGACACGCGCAAACCGCCCGGCATGGCGCTGCAAATTCTGGAACAGCGCATGGCGCAAGCGCCCGGCGCTTGAATCGAAACGCTGCCGAGGGAGGGCAAAAAGCGAATCCGGCCGCGGCAGCGCCCGCGCAAGCGCCTGCACATGGCGGCGCTGTTTCTCAAGCCCGCGTGAGGTGGCACGCAGGAGGCGCTGATGCAGCGACAGGATCGTGTCCACGCAATCCCGGAGCACAGGAACTGCCATTTCCGCAGCCGCCGTGGGCGTGGGTGCCCGCTTATCTGCCGCAAAGTCGATCAGGGTTGTGTCGATCTCGTGGCCCACGGCGGAGATCAAGGGAATGGCCGACTCGGCGGCAGCCCGTACGACCGCTTCGTCACTGAAGGCCAAGAGGTCCTCGAACGAGCCTCCGCCGCGCGCCACGATCAGCACGTCAGGGCGCGGGATCGGCCCAGAAGACGGCAACGCGTTGAACCCGCGTATGGCGGCGGCGATTTCATTTGCGGCCCGCTCGCCTTGAACCGTTACCGGCCACAGCAGCACCCGCCGCGGACAGCGGTCGGCAAGACGATGCATGATGTCGCGAATCACCGCACCGGTGGGCGACGTCACTACCCCGACCACTTGCGGGAGGAACGGGATTGCCTTTTTGCGTCCCGAATCGAACAGGCCTTCGGCGGCAAGCCTTTTTTTGCGCGCATCCAGCATGGCCATCAGCGCGCCGAGCCCGGCCAGTTCCATTTCATCCACGACCATCTGGTATTTCGACTGGCCCTGGAATGTGGTGAGCCGGCCGGTGCAGACGACCTCGATGCCCTGCTCCGGCTTGACCTTCAGGCGGAGATGGGTGGCTTTCCAAATCACGGCCCCGAGCACCGACTTATCGTCCTTGAGGTCGAAATAACAATGGCCGCTGGAATGCCGCGACACGCGCGAGATCTCCCCCTTCACCCGCACATAGGGGAAAGCATCCTCTACGGTCCGCTTCAGAAGATTGGACAGCTCGCTGACCGTGAACTCGCGGATATTTCCAGGCGGGCGCGGTTCGGCCAAATTGTTCAAAGGGGTTTCGTCCATCATGGCGCAATGATACAGCGCTTATGTAAGCATGCCAGCAAGGAAACTCTCCTTGAACATTCTCCTTGTCGGGTCAGGCGGGCGCGAGCATGCGCTGGCGTGGGCCCTTTCCGCGAGCCCGCTGCTCGGCAAATTGTACTGTGCGCCCGGAAGTTCTGCCATCGCGCGCGATGCGGAATGTGTTCCAATCGATGCGATGGATCTGGACGGGCTGGTAATCTTCGCCAAGGAAAAGGGAATCGATTTCGCGGTGATCGGACCCGATGCGCCGATTGCCGCAGGGTTGGCGGACCGGTTCGAAGCAGCCGGTATCAAGTCGCTCGGTCCCAGCGCGGCATGCGCGAAGCTGGAATCCTCGAAAGGGTTCACCAAGGACCTCTGCGCGGAATTTGGCATTCCCACGGCCGCATATAAGAGGTGCCGAAGCCCGGTCGACGCAAAACAGTTTGCACGGACACTCCCGTTGCCCTTGGTTGTCAAAGCCGACGGTCTTGCCCTCGGCAAGGGCGTGATTATCGCCGAAACCCGAGATAGCGCGGACGCCGCCATCGATTCCATGTTTGCGGGCGCCTTCGGGGATGCCGGCAAGGAAGTCGTCATCGAAGAATTCCTTGACGGTGAAGAGGTGAGCTACTTCGTCTTGGCCGACGGCACGCATGTCCTTCCGCTCGCCAGTGCGCAGGATCATAAGCGCGCCTTCGATGGCGATACCGGACCCAATACCGGCGGCATGGGGGCCTATTCTCCGGCACCGGCACTGACGCCCGCGCTGGAACGCGAAGTCCTGGCCCGTATCGTGCAGCCAACCATCGATGCCATGCGCGCGCGCGGCACGCCCTATCAAGGCGTGCTTTACGCGGGTCTGATGATCACGAAAGATGGCCCCAAGCTGATCGAATACAATTGCCGTTTCGGCGATCCCGAATGCCAGGTTCTGGTGCTGCGGCTAAAATCGGATTTGCTGCCGGCTCTCATCGCTGCGCGCGATGGCGTGCTCGACACGTTCGATCTGCGTTGGCGCAACGAAGCGGCGTTGACCGTGGTGATGGCTGCGAAGGGCTATCCGGGCC
>DATLVC010000346.1:0-13458 GCA_035577685.1 Micropepsaceae bacterium
CAGCCACGACTCGCATCTCGGTGGGTTCTCCGATGATGGCAAGTGCGGGGCGGATGTTCGCGCTCGCCAGGTCCGCGAGTAGCCGCCGCACACCGACGCAGCCCACTTCTTCATCGAACGACAAGGCGAAATGCAGCGGCCGCTTCAAGTCGAGCGCCGCAAATTCCGGAACGAGCGCCAGCGCCACCGCGATGAAGCCCTTCATGTCGGCGGCACCGCGCCCATAGAACCGGCCGTCGCGAATTTCGCCCCGGAACGGATCGCTCGCCCAGTCCTGGCCGTCGACCGGCACCACATCGCTATGACCGGAGAGCACGTAGCCGCCATCTTTGCGCGGGCCCAATGTCGCGAACAGATTGGCTTTGCGGTTTTCGGCATCGTAAGTGAGCCGCGTCGTGGCGCCGGCCTTCTCGAGCGCCTCGCGCGCGAACGCGATCAGCTCGAGATTGGAATTGCGGCTCGTGGTGTCGAAGGCGATCAGCCGTTCGAGCATATCGAGCGCAGATGGGCCCGCAGGCATAAAAGCGTCTATGCTCCCGGTGTAACCGGATGATGGATCATGGCGAGAAATTCGCGCCGCGTCCGCGAATCCTCCCGAAACGCGCCCAGCATCATGGAGGTCACCATTGTGACGCCGGTTTTGTGCACACCGCGCGTCGTCATGCATTGATGGGCCGCCTCGATGACCACGGCCACGCCTTTGGGCTCCAATATATGCTGGATACAATTGGCGATCTGCGCGCTCATCTTTTCCTGCACCTGCAAGCGGCGCGCATAGGCGTCCACCACGCGGGCGAGCTTCGAGATGCCGACCACTTTGCGGTCCGGCAGATAGCCGACATGCGCCCGGCCGATGATCGGCGCCAGATGGTGCTCGCAATGCGATTCGAATCGTATGTCGCGCAGCACGACCATCTCGTCATAGCCGTCGACCTCCTCGAAGGTGCGCTGCAGAAATACGACAGGATCGTCGGCATAGCCGGAAAACCAATCCTCATAGGCGCGTGCGACGCGGGCCGGCGTGTCGCGCAAACCCTCCCGGGTCGGGTCGTCCCCCGCCCAGCGCAGCAGCGTGCGCACGGCCGCTTCGGCCTCTTCGCGGCTGGGTTTAGGCTCGACCGGGGTAGATGGGGTAATAAGCGACAGGCGACACGTATCCATGCGGCAACTCCGATATCTATGCCCCATTCTAGTGGAAACGGCGGAGGAAGCCAGAAACGGGCATTCTGTCAGTGCATTTCGCGGGGTTCATAGGGGCTTTCGAGCGCGAACATCGGAATGCCGACTTCGAAACTCTCCCCCGTTGAGGCGCGCATGCGATAGGTGCCTGTCATGAACCCCGATGCCGTCTCCAGCGGGGCGCCGCTGGTGTATTCATAGGCCCGTCCTGGCGCGATCACCGGCTGCTCCCCGATGACGCCCTCGCCGCGCACTTCGCGAATGCGGCCGCGCGCGTCCGTGATGCGCCAATAGCGCGACAGCAGTTGCACGGGGGTTTGACTCTTGTTTTCGATGACCACGCGATAGGACCAGAGATAACGGTTTTCCTCCGGCTCCGATTGGTCTTCGAGGAAATCCGGTTCCACCGCAATTCGGATGTCGCGCGTGACTTCTTCGTAGCAATGCTTGCTCACTTGCGTGGCTCCACGGTGACGATGGTCTTCACCGAATTGGCGATGATGCAGCCTTGGTGCGCTTGATGGTGCATTGCTTCGAGATCGGCATCGGCTACCGTCACACCTTCGGACCATTGGGTTTTCGGACGCAAAATCGCACGGCTGATGACAAGTCTGCCGGCCTCGTTCTTCTCCAGATAGCCCACCGCCTCATCGGAATAGGAATCGAGCGGCAGCTTCTTCTTCACGGCAATGGCGAGGAAGGTCAGCATATGGCAGGAGGAGAGAGCGGCAACCAAAGCCTGCTCCGGATTTACGCGTTCCGGGTCCCCGCGATATTCGGGTGCGGACGAGGCGGGAACCGTCACCGCCTGGAAGCGCCACTCATGCGCACGGTTATAGGTTTCATAAGTATAGGGGCCGTTGTTGCGCTGCCATTCGATTGTGGCGTGATATTCCATGGCGGTCCTCAGATCTTCGTCAATGCCTGCGCCAGGTCTTCGCAGATGTCTGCCGGATCTTCCAGCCCGACCGCTATGCGCAACATGCCATCGGTTACACCCGCCGCGAGCCGAGCTTCCGGCGTGAGACGTTGATGGGTTGTCGTCGCGGGATGGGTGAGCAGACTCTTGGTGTCCCCGAGATTGTTGGAGATGTCGATCAGTTTAAGGCTCTTGGCGACCTTGAACGCCTCTTTTTTTCCGCCGGCCACTTCGAACGTCACCACGCCGCCGCCGCCTGACATCTGTTTCTTCGCAAGCGCAAGCTGCGGATGATTGGCCTTTCCGCGCGAATCCTCGCGAAACGGATAAAGCACGTGCCGCACGTTTTTCTCGGCCGCCAGGAAATCGGCGATTGCCGCGGCGTTGCGGCAATGCTCGCGCATCCTCAGGTCCAAGGTCTCAAGGCTTTTCAAATGGACCCAGGCATTGAACGGGCTCATCGCGGGTCCCGTATTGCGCAGGAAAATCTGAAGATGATCCTTCAGGAAATCTTCCTTGCACAAAATGATGCCGCCCATGGCGCGGCCCTGGCCGTCGATATATTTGGTCGAAGAATGCACCACGATGTCGGCGCCGAACTCCATTGGCCGCTGCAGCGCGGGCGACGCGAAAGCGTTGTCCACCACGACGCGCGCGCCATATTTGTGCGCGATGTCCGACACGCCTGCGATGTCGACGATCTCGAGCGTCGGATTGGACGGCGTTTCGAAGAAGGCAAGTTTCGTTTCGGGGCGCATGGCCGCGCGCCAGGCTTCAAGGTCGGTGGCATCGACGATGGTGCTGGTGATGCCGAAGCGCGCCAGCACTTCTTCAACGACGTAGCGAATGGCGCCAAACATCGCCCGCGCGGCAACCACGTGATCGCCGGCCTTCAGGCAGCAAAGAAATGTCGCAGTGATCGCCGCCATGCCGGACGCTGTCGCCCGCCCTATCGGCGCCCCTTCGAGCAGCGCCATGCGCTCCTCGAAAATGGAAATCGTCGGATTGCCATAGCGCGTATAGGTATAACCGGGGGCACCCTTGAAACGCTCTTCGGCTTCCTCCGGCCCCTCATAGGCATAGCCAGAGGTGAGATACAAAGCCTCACTTGTTTCCTGGAATGGACTGCGTTTCTGGCCGCCGCGCACCGCGAGCGTCTGCCTCTTCCAGTTCGTCCAGTCCTTGTTCGTCGCCATATCAAATCCGCGTGCACGTGAAACTGAAGCGATAGGGTCCGCTTGCCCACCCGTCAAGCATGGGCGGGGGAACTGCTCGCAAGCTAAGCCGTTCCCTAAACGACTGCCAACAGAGAAGGAATGGCTATGGACCAGGATCGGATCAAGGGAATGGCGCAGCAGGGCAAGGGCGCCATGAAGGAAGCCGCCGGCAAAGTGATGGGTGACGAAAAACTCAAAGCCGAAGGCAAAATGGACAAAGTTGAAGGCAAAGTGCGCAACGCGATCGGCGGGGCAAAAGACGCCCTCCGGGACGCAGACAAGCAACACTAAGCAAATATTGGAATGAGTTGGAATGAGGGTGTGTCGGAAAAAGCCCGGCCGCGTGCGCGGCTGGGCTTTTTCTTGGCGCGAAAATCGCTCTCGCAACCTGAAAGAGGTTTGTTGCAACCGGCCGGAAATGTGGTTGCGGGTTTGCCCCACCATTGACGCCTGAAGCGGCCATTCGCTTGTCAGACCGCGCTGCGCTTCCTACTGTTAGGCTCCTTTGCACGAGGCGCCGGATTTGCGGCTTTTGCTCCTGCGTCATGCCAAATCGGATTGGTCGGGTCATTCGGACGATCACGATCGCACACTTTCGGCGCGCGGCCGAAAAGCCGTCCCGCGTATTGGCGCGTTCATGCACAAAAAAGGCTACGAGCCCGCACGGATTTTGTGCTCAACGTCTAAGCGGACCCGGCAGACGCTGGAGCTGCTCCAGTTGCATCTTGGCAGGTCGGCGAAGGTCGAATACGACCGGGCGCTCTATTTGGCCGAATGGCCGGTCCTGCTCGCAGAAATTCGCGCCGCACCCGCTGATGCGTCGCCGCTTCTTCTCATCGGACACAATCCGGGCATGGAGCAATTGGCGCTGGCGCTGGCGCTCCAGCCGCAAACTCCCGCAGAGCAGGCGCGTGTGGAAAACCTGGCACAGAAATTCCCGACCGGGGCCCTGGCGGTGCTGGATTTCGAAATCGCGGATTGGGGCGAGGTGAAACGGGAATCGGGAAGGCTCATCGATTATGTTCGGCCCAAAGACCTTCGTCAGCGAAGCGAGGATGAATGAACCGGACACGCGACGGCTTGGGGCGGACGGCGCTGGTCACGGGTGCGTCCGCGGGTATCGGTATGGCACTTGCACACGTCTTTGCTGCCAACGGTTTCGATCTGGTGCTGACGGCACGGCGTGCCGACCGCTTGATTGCGCTTGCCAATGAATTGCATGGCACCTACGGCGTGAAAGCCTGTCCCATGGCGGCCGATCTGGCGCGCCCCGAAACGCCAGCCGACTTGGTTGGCACGTTGTCGCGGGAAGGCATAGCGATCGATGTGCTCGTCAACAACGCCGGTTACGGCGTTCCGGGCCTCTTTCGTGAGACACCATGGGAGGCCCAGCGCGATTTCCTTCAGGTTCTTGTAACGGCGCCTTGCGAATTGGCGCATCGGGTGTTGCCCGGCATGTCGGAGCGCGGTTACGGCCGGATCCTGAATGTCGCGTCCGTGGCGGGCCTGATGCCGGGCTCCGCCAGTCACACGCTCTATGGGGCCGCAAAGGCGCTGCTGATCAAATTTTCGCAATCGCTGCACAGCGAGCAGTCGGAGACCGGCGTGTTCGTGAGCGTGCTTTGCCCGGGTTTCACCTATAGCGAATTCCACGATGTGAACGGGACGCGCGCCGCGATGCAGCGGTTGCCCAGATTCCTGTGGCTGTCCGCAGAGCGGGTGGCGGAAGACGGCTATCGCGCCGTGATGAAGAACCAGCCTATCTGCATTCCCGGCGCGCAGTACCGACTGATCAGCGCGGCGGTCCGACTGATGCCGATGAGCCTGGCCTATCGCCTCGGCCGGCAACGATCCCGCCTGTTGCGCCAGGAATTGCCGGAAGGCGCCAAGCCCTAATTGTTAATTGCTGCGGCTGGCTTCGGCGAGCGCGAGCTTGGTCCAGCCGAAGGCGATTTCCGGCACCGGCACGCCCATCATCGAGGTGGTGCGTTCCGCGATCAGCCGGCCGCCCATGGCGTGATAGAAGAACCGCGCCGGATTTCCGGCATGGGCCCAAATCACGCAGCGTGTATGCCCGCGTTCCGCGAGCGCTTCGAACGCGCCCGCAAGAAGCGCCCGTCCGACGCCGCCCCCGGTGAGCAGCGGATCGACATAGAGCGTGTAGATCTCGGCATCATAGCCAAGACCGGAATCGCGCGCGCGCCCCATGCTCGTCATACCGACGATCTTGCCGGTTTCATCCTCGGCGACATAGACCGCTTCGCGTGCTGCAATCGCGATGGCGTTCCGCCAGCGTGCGCTTTGTCCTTCGATTGTCATGCTGGAGAGGAGCCGCGCGGGTAGCACCAGCGGATAGGTATCGCGCCAGGATGCGACGTAAACCCGGGCCACCGCCTCAGAATCCGTCGGGCGGGCTTTACGGATGTTCAACTTAGTGCCCATGATTCGAGCTTGACCGTATGCCAAGTCGGGTTCAAGAAAAATCCGCGACAATCCCCCGCTTGTGCAAGTCTTAAGCGGAACGGCAATCCCCTCTGCGCGTTATTGACGCAAGTTCGTTGCACGCAGCGATTTTCCTGTGAATCAGAACGGCATGCACGGAGGAAACCCGTGCTTTGCGCACAGCAGGCAGGAAGAGCCTCTTCTGCAATCTCTTGTCTCGCGGTACACTCCACAAATCAGTGGTCGCGATTCTGCCGTCGGCAGAAGACCGCAGTTCGCGGGGGTCAGTTGGCATTTACCGCGTCAGTTACAGATTGCGCGTTTCGCGGACCCCGATCCGCGGCATTGGTAAGCTCAACCCCACAGAAAGATTTGGTTAAGCAAACGTTCATTCCGTTGGGCGCAGGATTTCTTGCCCTGACAAGACGCGAGCTTTGCCATGCATTCGACATCTTGTTGCAATCACCTATGATTAGCCCGACCCGAAGGAGCGGGAGCGAATGAGTAATCTCGACGTATTCGACTTGTTCAATCGCGACTATTCGCGCGAACAGCTGGAGACCATGAGCCTGCGCGATTGGCTCCTGGCCGCGCGCGACGACAAAATGCTCTATGCTTCGCCGGCCGAACGCATGATCGCCTCCATCGGCGAGCAGGAGCTGATCGACACCGCGCAGGATCCGCGGCTCGGACGCATCTTCTTCAACCGGACCATCAAACGCTACAAGGCGTTCGAAGGCTTCTACGGCATGGAAGATACGATCGAGCGGATCGTCGGCTATTTCAAGCACGCGGCTCAGGGTTTGGAAGAAAAACGGCAGATTCTCTATCTGCTGGGTCCGGTCGGTGGCGGCAAATCCTCGCTCGCCGAACGTCTCAAAGATTTGATGGAAAAGCGCCCGATCTATGTGCTGAAGGCGGGAAATCAGATCAGTCCGGTGTTCGAGAGCCCGCTCGGGCTGTTCCGCTCGGCCGATCTCGCGGCCTTGCTCGAAGACAAATACGGCATCGCCCGCCACCGGTTGACCAGCGTGATGAGCCCCTGGGCGGTGAAGCGCCTGGACGAATTCAACGGCGACATCTCCAAATTCGAAGTGGCCCGCCTGTTCCCCTCGAAGCTGAGGCAAATCGCGGTCGCCAAGACCGAACCGGGCGATGAGAACAACCAGGACATCTCTTCGCTCGTGGGCAAGGTCGACATCCGCAAACTGGAGCATTACAGCCAGAACGATCCGGACGCCTATTCCTTCTCCGGTGGACTCTGCCATGCCAATCAGGGCCTGCTCGAATTCGTCGAGATGTTCAAGGCGCCGATCAAGGTTCTGCATCCCCTGCTGACCGCAACGCAGGAAGGCAATTACATCGGCACGGAAACGCTCGGCCCGATTCCGTTCAACGGCGTGATCCTCGCCCATTCGAACGAGGCAGAATGGCAGGTCTTCAAGGCCAACAAGAACAATGAGGCATTCCTGGATCGCATTTGCGTGATTACCGTGCCCTATTGTCTGCGCGTGACCGAGGAAGTGCAGATCTATCGCAAGCTGTTGAAGGAGAGCCAGCTCGACAAGGCGTCCTGCGCGCCCGAAACGCTGGAAATGCTCGCCCGCTTCTGCGTGTTGACGCGCCTGAAAGAGCACGAGAACTCGAATCTCTATTCCAAGATGCGGGTGTATGACGGCGAGAAGCTCCGTGACACCGACCCCAAAGCCAAGACCTTGCAGGAATACAAGGACAATGCGGGTGTCGATGAAGGCATGACCGGAATCTCGACGCGGTTTGCCTATAAGACCCTGTCCGAGACCTTCAACTACGATCATTCGGAAATCACGGCCGATCCCGTGCATTTGATGTATGTCGCCGAACAGGCGATCAAACGCGAGCAGTACCCCGACGATGTCGAGAAGAAATATCTCGAATTCATCAAAGCGGAATTGGCGCCGCGCTATGCCGAATTCATCGGCAAGGAAATACAGAAGGCGTATCTGGAATCCTATGGCGAGTACGGCCAGAACGTATTCGACCGGTACATCTCCTATGCGGATGCGTGGATCGAGGACCAGGATTTCAAGGACGCCGACACCGGCCAATTGCTGGACCGCAATGCGCTGGATGCCGAGCTCTCCAAGATCGAGAAGCCGGCTGGCATTGCCAATCCGAAGGATTTCCGCAACGAAGTCGTGAAGTTCGCGCTGCGCTACCGCGCGCAGCATGACGGCGTCAATCCGCAATGGACCGCCTATGAGAAGATCCGCAACGTGATCGAGAAGCGGATGTTCACCCAGGTCGAGGATCTGCTGCCGGTCATCTCGTTCGAATCGAAGAAGGACAGCGATACCGAGACCAAGCACAATGAATTCGTGAAGCGGATGCTGGCGCGTGGTTATACCCAACGCCAGGTGCGCCGGCTCGTCGAATGGTACATGCGGGTGAACAAGGCGGGATAGCGCTTTGTCGCGGCCGGACGATGCGATCTTTGCCGACCTTGTGGAGTTGGCGATAGATAATCTTGGTTTTGGCCCAGAGTTCGAAACCAACGACGAGGTGCAGGCCTATTTGCACGAGTTTAACGAAGCTGAACGGACGGTCGTGAGCACTTGGGGCGTCTACAACGAGATCTACAATGGAGGCTTTAAGCAGCTTTACCAAAATTCGGCGGCAATATGGGCGCCTGAATCCGTCGCAGGGTTCCGCAGGATCGGTCTTGGAGATATCTCGGCGCTGGTCGAAGAATTGCTGACGGCATTCCCAGATTGGAAAACCGCCGTGTCCCGAGCATGGCGTTGGGAGTTCCTGAAGAACAACCCAAAAGCAGAAACACTATTCTACGGGCTGGACGAAAAATTCTGCGTTGACGACAATACCTTCCAGGCAGCCTTGGTAAAATTCGCTCGGGGCCATACGGAGCAACTCGGAATTTCCGCATGACCTACTTCATCGACCGGCGGCTGAACCCCAAAGGCAAGAGCCTCGCCAACCGGCAGCGCTTTTTGCGCCGTGCGCGCGCGCAGATTCGTGAAGCGGTGCAGAAGAGCCTGAAGGAATCCGGCGTCGCCGACGTGGCGAAGGACCGGAAAATCCGCATCTCCGCCCACGGCACCAAGGAGCCGCGTTTCCGGCTTGATCCCAAAAAGGCGGGAAAGCGCGATTTCGTGTTGCCGGGCAACAAGGAATTCGTCCCCGGCGATCAGATCAAGAAGCCGGCTTCGGGCCCGGGAGGCTCCGGCAAGGATGCGGCGACTTCCGGGGATTCGGAAGACGATTTCGAATTCACCATGCGCGAGGACGAAATCCTCGACATCTTCTTCGAAGACCTGGAGCTCCCCAATCTGGTGCGTACGGCGCTGACCGAAGTGCCGTCGCAGAATTGGAAACGCGCCGGCATCACCACGAGCGGCTCCCCAACCCAGATCAATCTTTTGCGCACCATGCGCAACTCGTTCGGACGAAGACTCGCTTTGCGGCGCCCCAGTCTCGCTGAGATCAAGGCGCTTGAGGAAGAAATCGCCGCGTTGGAGGCGGAGGGGGCCGGAGCCGGTGATGAACGTCTCACGGCCTTGAAGGCGGAACTCGAACGGCTGAACGCGCGGCGCAAATGGGTCGCCTTCATCGATCCCGTCGACGTCCGCTTCAACGCATTCAGCGAGCAGCCACAGCCGACCAGCCAGGCAGTGATGTTCTGTCTGATGGACGTGTCCGGCTCGATGGGCGAACGCGAAAAAGACTTGGCCAAGCGCTTCTTCGTGCTGCTGCATTTGTTCCTGAAACGGCGCTACGAGAAAGTGGATATCGTTTTCATCCGGCACACCCATGACGCGCAGGAGGTGGACGAGCAGACCTTCTTCTATTCGCGCCAATCCGGTGGAACGATCGTCTCCACGGCGCTGGAGAAAATGCTGGAAATCCAAAAGGAACGGTACACGACCTCGGATTGGAACATCTATGCGGCGCAGGCCTCCGACGGCTACACGCAATCGGGCGATGCCAAGCGCTGCGTCGAGCTGCTTGAAACCGAACTGATGCCGATCTGCCAATATTACGCCTATATCGAAATCCTCGATGAGCGCGAGATGGAGGTGTTTTCCAGCGAAGAGGCGGGCGCCGAATTGTGGCGCGCCTATCGCATGGTGGCGGAGAATTGGCGGAATTTCGCCACCAAGCGGATTGCGAAGCCTGCCGATATTTTCCCCGTCTTCCACGAGCTGTTCAAAAAACGGGAAACAGTGTGATCCCATGGAAACCGTGACATCGGCTTCCCATATTTGGGGGGATGCGACCGTAGGAGCGTTGCGCTGTATGCACCGAAATTGCACCGCAATTGCACCGAAAAATCCCGGTATATTTGAACGCGATCGCCAGGAAATCCCTCGGGAAAACATGGTTTCATTGCGTAAAAGAGGGGGAGGGAGGGGGTATCCTCATTCCCGCCCCCCAACCGCACCCCAAACGCCAGAGCTGGCGGGCGAAACGGGCCGCCCCCTATGACCACGCCGCTCTTCACGGAATCGGAATGGACATTCGAGGCGCTCGATCGCGTGCTGAAGGCGGTCGAGGAAATCGCGCTTGGCGATCTGAAGCTCGATATCTATCCCAATCAGATCGAGATCATTTCCACCGAACAGATGCTGGATGCCTATTCGGCCATGGGCATGCCGCTGATGTATCACCATTGGTCCTTCGGCAAACTGTTCGCGCGGGAGGAAAGCCTTTATCGCGCGGGTCATATGAGCCTTGCCTACGAAATGGTGATCAATTCCAATCCCTGCATCTCCTATCTGATGGAGGAAAATTCGATGACGATGCAAACTATCGTCATCGCCCATGCCGCGTTCGGCCATAATCATTTCTTCAAGAACAATTATCTCTTCCAGCAATGGACCAATGCCGAAAGCATTCTGGAATATCTCGCCTTTGCCAAGCGCTATATTGCGGCGTGCGAGGAACGCCACGGCCATGCGGACGTGGAGACGGTGCTCGATTCCGCCCACGCGCTGATGGATCAGGGCGTGTTCCGGTATCGCCGGCCGCCGCGCCCCTCGCGGGCGCGGATCTTGGAAAAACAGCGCCGCCGCGCCGAGCACGCGGAAGAAGATTATAGCGAGCTGTGGCGCACGCTGCCGGCGAGCGCCGAACCGCCGCCGCCCGAGCGCGACATCTGGGATTTCGACGAGGACATCTTGAACGGCGGGCCTAAGCTGCCGGAAGAAAATCTGCTCTATTTCCTGGAAAAATATTCCCCGACGCTGAAGTCCTGGCAGCGCGAGATTTTGCGTATCGTGCGCCACCTGGCGCAATATTTCTATCCGCAGCGTCAGACCAAGGTCATGAACGAAGGTGCGGCGTCTTTTGTGCACCATACCGTCATGCACACGCTCTACGACAAGGGGCTGTTGACCGAAGGCGCGATCTTCGAATTCCTGGCGAGCCACACGGCGGTGGTGTTCCAGCCGCAATTCGACGACCCGCGCTATTCCGGCATCAATCCTTATGCGCTCGGCTTCGGCATGATGGCGGACATCAAACGCATCTCCGAGACGCCGACCGAGGAAGACCGTATCTGGTTTCCGTCCTTTGCGGGCCAGGGCGATTGGCGCGACGTGCTGAAGGACGCCTGGGCCAACTACCGCGACGAAAGTTTCATCGAACAGTTTCTGTCGCCCAAGTTGATGCGCGATTTCAAACTGTTCGCGCTGGCCGACGATGCCGAAGCGCCGGCCGTGACGGTGTCGGCGATCCATGACGAGGCCGGTTACCGGCGTGTGCGCTCGACGCTAGCCCGTCAATACGATATCGGCGAATCCGATCCCAACATTCAGGTCACCGGGGCCAATCTCAGGGGCAACCGCAAGCTCTTTCTGGAGCATCGCATGCATCGCGGCATTCCGCTTCATGCCGGGCTCAAGGCGCAAATGATGCCGCATATCGAGCTGCTTTGGGGGCATGACGTGGCGCTGGAAGAGGTTCAGGAGAATTAGACGCGAGGGATGGCTCCCGCCAGGAGCAGATTCCAGGTGCCCCTTTCACGCGCACACGCAAGGGATGTAGAGTTCCTCCGAGAGTTCCGACCAAAGAAAAAGGGGGGGCATAAATATGCCGGGACGGAAATTCCTCTTTCTTGTGACACTGGCAGCCGCGACGGCTGTGCCCGGCTTGGCGCAAGCGACCGCAGCAACCGCTAGCAACACGAGCGGCGCTGCATCCATCCCCTCTTTCTCCGGCGTGTGGGCTCACACGTCCATCACCGGCTTCGAGCCCCTTGCCTCGGGCCCGACCTCGCTTACGAACCTATCGCGGCGCGGCATCACGAGCGACAACCGCCAGCTTGTCGGCGACTACCGCAACCCGATCCTGAAGCCGGAGGCAGCGGAAATCGTCAAGAAACACGGCGAAATGTCGTTAGCCGGTATCGGCTATCCGACCCCGCGCAACCAGTGTTGGCCTGGAGGGGTGCCCTTCGTCTTTACGACCACAGCAATACAGGTGCTCCAGCAGCCCGATGAGATCACTTTCCTCTATTTCGATGATCACGAGGTTCGTCATGTGCGGATGAACCAGCCTCATCCGACAATTGTAACGCCGTCCTGGTATGGGGATTCCGTCGGGCATTTCGAAGGCGACACCCTGGTAATCGATACCGTGGGAATCAAGGTCGGGCCTTATGCCATGGTCGACTGGTACGGCACGCCGCACACCCCTGCGCTACACGTGGTCGAGCGTTATAGGCTGCTCGATTACGAGCGCGCGAAAGAAGGATTGGAGCGGGACGCGAAAGAGAATTTTCAAGTCCAGCAGGACACAATCGATCCCAATTACAAAGGCAAGCACCTGCAGCTCCAATTCACGGTCGAGGATAAAGGAGTCTTCAAGACGCCCTGGTCCGCGACCATGACTTACCGTCCCCAGGTGACCGAATGGGAGGAAAGTGTCTGCGCCGAAAACCCGCATAAATACGGTACCGAAAAGGACGTGGCGGTCCCGACCGCGGGCAGACCGGATTTCTGAAAACCTGGCACGGCGCTTTAGGGAAGCAAATGTATATAGCTCCTGCGATAGATTGCGGACATTCTTGGGCGGGCGGAAGACAAGGTCGAGCGATTGCTCAATCGATGTGTGAAGCGCGTGGCGAACTGCTACGCGTTCGCGTCCGCCGTACGGATGAACTCAAAACGCGAACGAAAATAGCAAAACCGTTAGCAAAACAGTGAAGGTCAAAATGGCAACTGGAGCGGGCGAAGGGAATCGAACCCTCGTATGCAGCTTGGGAAGCTGCCGTTCTACCATTGAACTACGCCCGCATTTCGAACATTTTGCTCGGTTTTTGCTCTAAAGTCTCTGTCCTAGTGATCCAAATTAAATCTGCTGCAGGAGCTATCATATCTCCACAATGAAGAAAAATCTGTTCGATCCCCTCAAGGGCCTCCTTCAAAATTGCCCAGCCTGCGGGCAGAAAATCGGGCAAGACAGTGCGGCTGATATCGCCAACCAGATTACACTCCGGCGGCCAGCATACGGTTTGGCGGCGCCCTAAACCTGCTTACGCTGTCTCATTGGTCCCAGAAAATCGCCTCGATCGGCTGGTCGAAGATGCGCGCGATCTTGAAGGCGAGCGGCAGGCTGGGGTCATATTTGCCAGTCTCGATGGCGTTGACGCTCTGGCGCGAGACGTCGAGACGCTCTGCCAGCTCCGCCTGGCTCCAACCGCGT
>DATLVC010000347.1:0-3818 GCA_035577685.1 Micropepsaceae bacterium
CCTTTTATGCCGGCGTCCGCGCGGCCTTTCCGTGAAGCGTATCTTCGCCCTCGCAGCCGCCGCAGCACTCGCACTGAGTGCCGCGACTGCTGCGCCGGGGATTGCGGCGCCGCCCAAGCCGCAGCATGTGATGTCGCTCAATCTGTGTGCAGATCAATTGCTGTTGCAGATGGTGCCGCCGGAACGCATCGCCTCGGTTTCGTTTCTTTCCCTTGCCGCGGGCAAGCCGGTCTTCGCCGCGGAGGCCGCCCATGTGCCGGTTAATTACGGCACGCTGGAGGAAGTTCTGGCGCAACGGCCCGATCTGGTGCTCGCGGGAACGGCAACGACTCCGACGACACGGGCGTTTCTCAAACAGGCCGGAATTGGGCTTGTCGAAGTGCCGATGGCTATCAATTTCCCCCAGATTCGCGCGGTCACGCGATTGGTTGGCCACGCGCTTGGCGAAGACGCAAAAGCCGAAACGCTGATCGGCAACATGGATACGACACTGGCCGCCCTCGACGCGACCAGGCCCGCGCAGCGCATCGTAGTCGCCGGCTGGGGCGGCGGCGGAGAAATTCCGGGCACGGATACGCTGTTCAACGCCATTCTTACCGCGGCGGGCGGGGTGAATGCCGCCACGATGATGCGCAGCACGCGCTTCGGGGTTTTCGACTTCGAAGAATTGCTCGCCTTGCGTCCGGACATCATCGCCTTTCCCGACGCGGCCATGGACCATCCGGGATTGCGCCGCGAACAGATTCAGCATCGCGTCGTGCAGGAGTTCTTCGCGCGGCGCCAGATCGCCTATCCCGAAACACTGTACAGTTGCGGGCTTCCCCAATCGGCGGACGCGGCCAAAGCCTTGAGGACGGCCATGCTGGACATTGTCTCAAGTCCTGCGTCAAATCGGCCGCGTGTGGCATCACCATGAACCGCGCGCTTCCCATTGGCGGACTTATCTTCGTTGTTCTCTGCGTACTGTTGCCGGTGTCGCTTTTGGCAGGCCGCGTGTGGCTGCCACCGAGCGATATCATCCGCGACCTCATTTCAGGCAATGGACAGCTCGCGGCGATCATCGTCACCGAATTGCGTTTGCCGCGCACGGTTCTGGCGGTGGCAGTGGGCGCTGCATTGGGGCTTTCCGGCGCCGTGCTGCAGGGCCTCACGCGCAATCCGTTGGCCGAACCGGGTTTGCTCGGCGTCTCCATGGGCGCGTCCTTGGGGGCCGTGCTTGCGATCTATTTCGGTCTTTCCACGCATTTCTCCGCGGCGGTTCCGATATTCGGCCTGCTCGGAGCGCTCGCTTCCACGGCACTCACCTTTGCATTGGGCCGGGGCGGCGGCACTCTCTCGCTGATCCTCGCGGGCGCGGCGGTATCGGCATTTGCTTCGGCCTTGATCTCGCTTGCGCTCAATCTCGCCCCCAGCCCCTACGCCGCTTATGAGATCATGACCTGGCTCTTGGGCTCGCTTGCGGATCGTTCCTGGGATCACGTCCTTCTTGCCGGCCCCTTCATTCTGGTGGGCTGCGCCATGTTGGCGTTCACCGGGCCTGCGCTGGACGCGCTTTCATTGGGTGAAGCGCAAGCCGAGAGTCTCGGTATCGACCTCGGGCGTCTGCGTCTCATGGCGCTGGTCGGCACCGCCATCGCGGTCGGTGCGGCGACCTCCGTCACCGGCGCTGTTGGCTTTGTTGGCCTGATCGCGCCGCATGTGGTGCGCCCTTTCACTGGTTACCAGCCGCGCCAGATCCTGCTCCCCGCTGCTCTGGCAGGCGCGCTGCTTCTTCTCGGTGCGGACGTCACCACGCGGCTGATCAGCTTCGGTCCGGAAATGAAACTCGGCGTTCTTACCAGTCTGATCGGAACGCCGTTCTTTTTCTGGCTGGTGGTGCGCTTGCGCCGAACCGCGCCATGAGACTGGAAACCCAGGAGCTCATCGTCCGGCGCGCGGGACAAGATATCCTGGACCGTGCATCGCTATGTGCCGAAAGCGGCGAGATGATCGGCGTGATCGGTGCGAACGGTGCCGGCAAATCCACCTTGCTGTCGGTGCTGGCGGGCCTTCTGAAACCGGACACCGGCATGGTCCGGCTCGACGGGCGCTCCCTGGCGGAGATTCGCGGCCGGGACCTCGCACGGGTGCGCGCATACCTGCCGCAAAATCCGCGCTGCGAATGGCCCATCTCCGTCGAGCGGCTCGTTGCCCTTGGATTGACGCCCTCTCTGCCGGCAATCGGCAGGATGCCGTCCGCCTATCAGACGCAGATCGCCGCGACTTTGGCTGATTGCGATCTCACCGACCGCCGCGATCAAGCCGCGACCACGCTTTCCGGCGGTGAGCTAGCACGAGCCATGCTGGCGCGGGCATTGGTGGGCAACCCGAAGATTCTGATTGCCGATGAACCCATTACCGGCCTCGATCCGCGGCACGCCCTGGATACGATGAGACGCCTTCGGACGCTGGCCGAAAACGGCACACTGGTGATCGCCGCGCTGCACGATCTGACCTTGGCCGCGCGCTATGCCACGCGCATTGTCGCGCTGCATCGGGGCCAGGTTGCCGCCGACGGCGCGACGGCGTCTACCCTCAACCCGGCGCTTCTGCGCGAGATATTCGATGTCGAAGCCTGCGTCCACGGAACCGGAGATGGCGCATTCGTGGATTTTATGGCGCCGCCATGATAGGCGGAGCGCCAGCGCATTCCCAAGGAAGACCGCGATGAGATTGGATCGGATTTACACACGCGGCGGCGATACCGGCGAGACCTCGCTCGGCGACGGCTTGCGCGTCCCCAAATATCATATTCGGGTCGAAACCTTGGGGTCGCTTGATGAAGCCAATGCGTCCATCGGCGTCGCGCTGCTCTATATTGCCGAGGCAGAGATCAAGGCCCTTTTGCAGACTGTGCAGAACGACCTTTTCGATCTGGGCGCGGATTTGGCGCGGCCACAGCGCGTCGATGCCAAGAAACAGGTCTTGCGCATCTCCGAACATCAGGTGACGCAGCTCGAAGAGAATATCGACCGCTTCAACGAGGAACTGAATCCGCTGACGACCTTCGTGCTTCCGGGCGGAAGTTCGGCAGCGGCGTATCTGCATCTGGCCCGTACGATTTTGCGGCGCGCCGAGCGGCAGATGGCGGACCTCGCGGCCCACGAGCCGATCAATGCTGAGGCGCTCAAATATGTGAACCGCTTGTCGGATCTTCTTTTTGTTCTGGCCCGCTTCGTCAACGACAAGGGCCGGAGCGATGTGCTTTGGCATCCCGGGCTCAATCGATAGGCGCGGCAAGATTTTGCAGGTTCACCCTTTGATGCATGACGGAAAGATCTTCGCGGTTGCTCCGATGATGGAGTGGACGGACCGGCATTGCCGGGTCCTCCATCGTCTGCTCAGCCGGCACGCGCGGCTTTATACCGAAATGGTGACGGCCGACGCGGTGCTGCGCGGGGATCGCGAACGGCTGATCGGATTTTCGGACGTGGAGCATCCGGTGGCGCTCCAACTCGGCGGGGCGGAGCCGGTGAAATTGGCGGAGGCCGCGCGCATAGGTGCAGAGCGCGGTTATGACGAGATCAATCTCAATGTCGGCTGTCCCTCGGATCGCGTGCAGGAGGGGCGCTTCGGCGCCTGCCTCATGGCAGAGCCCGCACTGGTGGCCGAGTGCGTGACGCAGATGAAGGCGGCGGTGTTGATCCGCGTCACCGTAAAATGTCGGCTGGGCATCGACGATCAGGACCCGGATGAGGCGCTGGAGACCTTTGCCGGCGCGGTTGAGCAGGCCGGCGCCGACGCCCTGATTGTTCATGCCCGCAAGGCGTGGCTCAAAG
>DATLVC010000348.1:0-9717 GCA_035577685.1 Micropepsaceae bacterium
TCCGCATTCCCGAAGAAGGGCGGTTCGAGCTTCGCCTTCCGGATGGTTCGGCGAATCCGTATCTGCTGCAAGCGGCGATTCTTGCCTCGGGTCTCGATGGGATAACGAACAAGCGCGATCCGGGGCGGCGTCTCGACATCAACATGTACACCCACGGCCACACGGTCGAAGACATCAAGAAACTCCCGCTGAATTTGCTGGATGCGTTGCGGGCGTTCGAGAAATCGGCGACTTTCAAGGAGGCGTTTGGGGCGGAATTCATGGCGGCATATGCAAAACTGAAATATGCCAATTGGAACGAATATGCCCGCCATCTGACCAATTGGGAACGGGAAACGACTCTGGACTGTTGAACACGAGCTGATGCGCTACTCATTTCTGAGTCTTGCGCGGGGCGCGTTGCAAGGCCACTCCATCTGGCCGCGTGTGTGGCGTGACGCAGCGCCCAAGCCCGCTTACGACGTCGTGATTGTTGGCGGCGGCGGGCATGGCTTGGCCACGGCCTATTACCTCGCGAAGGAACATGGATTTTCGAATATCGCGGTGCTGGAGAAGGGCTGGATCGGGTCTGGAAATGCCGGACGGAACACCACCATCATCCGGTCCAATTACCGCGAGCCCGGCAACATTCCCTTCTATGAGCTGTCGATGAAGTTGTGGGAGGGGCTGGAAAGCGACCTCAATTACAACACCATGGTCAGCCAGCGGGGCGTGCTCAATCTTTATCACTCCGATGCGCAGCGCGACGCCTATGCACGGCGCGGCAACGCCATGCGCATTCACGGCGTCGATGCGGAGCTTCTGGATGAGGCGGGCGTGCGTTCCTATGCGCCCTATCTCGATTTCGACAATGCGCGCTTTCCCATTCGTGGCGGGCTTCTTCAGCGCCGCGGCGGAACGGCCCGGCACGATGCCGTGGTGTGGGGTTATGCGCGGGGCGGCGACAGGCGCGGCGTAGACATCGTGCAAAATTGCGAGGTGACGGGAATCCGCATCGTGCGCGGTGCGGTTAGCGGAGTCGAAACGACGCGCGGGTTCATCGGTGCACGAAAGATCGGGCTCGCAGTCGCGGGCAACTCCTCGCGGGTGGCTGCGATGGCGGGTCTCAGGCTGCCTATCGAAAGCCACACGCTGCAGGCGATGGTGACCGAGGGGATCAAACCGCTGATCCCGGGCGTAATCACTTTCGGCGCGGGGCATTTCTATATCAGCCAGTCGGACAAAGGCGGCCTCGTGTTCGGCGGCGATATCGAGGCCTATAATTCCTATGCGCAGCGCGGCAATCTGCCGGTGATCGAAGAAGTCTGCGAGGGCGGCATGGCGCTGATGCCGATGCTCGGGCGATTGCGTGTGCTGCGAAGCTGGGGAGGCGTTTGCGACATGACCATGGACGGCTCCCCGATCATCGACCGCACGCCGGTTGACGGTCTCTATTTCAATGGCGGCTGGTGCTATGGCGGCTTTAAGGCGACGCCGGCCTCGGGTTGGTGTTTCGCTCATCTCATGGCAACGGATCGGCCTCATGAGACCGCCGCCGCGCTGCGTTTGGACCGTTTCGCCACAGGCCGCGTGATTGATGAGAACGGCCAGGGCGCACAGGCGAACCTGCACTGATGCGCATTCCCTGTCCCTTCTGTGGATTGCGCGACGCAGAGGAATTCGCCGTGCTGGGCAGCGATCCCGGTCCGCGGCCCGACCCAGCCGCACCGAACGCGTTGACGGCTTTTTCGGATTACGTCCATCTGCGCGACAATCCGGCGGGCGCCAATCGCGAGTTCTGGTATCACGCCTCCGGCTGCCGGCGTTGGCTCAGAATCGCGCGCGACACGCGTACGCATCAAATCCTGTCCGCGGAATTGGCCGTGCCATCGGGTACGTCCTGATGAGAACGGCGTCCGGCGGTTTGATCGACCGCAATGTCCCGCTGAATTTTCGCTTCGACGGCCGGCCCTATCGCGGATTTGCCGGCGATACGCTGGCATCGGCGTTGATCGCCAATGGCGTCAGATTGGTGGGCCGTTCGTTCAAATATCACCGGCCACGCGGTATTCTGACGGCGGGTCCCGAAGAGCCCAATGCACTGGTCGAATTGCGCAACGGTGCGCGCCGCGAACCCAATACCAAGGCGACGACGGTCGAGCTTTATGAGGGCCTGGAGGCGGCGAGCCAGAATCGCTGGCCGTCGCTTTCCTTCGACGTGTTGGCGCTGAACGGGCTTGCGGCGCCGTTTCTGCATGCGGGGTTCTACTACAAGACTTTCATGTGGCCCGCATCGTTCTGGGAAAAGCTTTACGAACCGCTCATCCGACGCGCGGCCGGCTTGGGCCGGGCAAGCGGCGAACCCGACCCGGATCGTTACGAAAAGGCCCACGCGTTTTGCGACGTGCTCATTGTCGGAGCAGGGCCTGCGGGATTGATGGCGGCGCTGGCGGCCGCGCGTTCCGATGCGCGTGTGATTCTGTGCGAACAGGATTTCGTGCTTGGCGGACGATTGCTGGCCGAGCATTTCGAAATCGGCGGCAAGCCGGGCGCAATATGGGCGCGAGGCCTCGAAACGGAGCTGCGTTCGTTTCCGGGCGTCACGATCATGCCGCGCACATCAGTGTTCGCCGCCTATGACGGCGAATACGCAGCGCTGGAACGGGTCTCCGACCATCTTGCAATGCCTCCGCCTTTCATGCCGCGGCAGCGGCTTTGGAAAATCGTGGCGCGCCATTGCGTGATCGCCACCGGTGCAGTGGAGCGCATCATCGCGTTCGGCGGCAATGATCGCCCGGGAATCATGACGGCTTCGGCGATCCGCACCTATCGCAATCGCTTCGGGGCGGCACCGGGAAAGCAAGCAGCGATCTTCACCACCACCGATGATGGTTGGCGCAGCATTGCCGATCTTCGGGACGCGGGTGTGCGTGTTGCGGCTGTGGTCGATCCCCGGTCCGAGGTGCGCAAAGATCTGGTCTCGCAAGCGCAAAGCGTGGGGGCCAACGTCCATTTCGGCTCACAAGTGGTGCAAGCCCATGGTGCCCATGGTGTGAAACGCATCACAATATCGTCACCAGGCGGGGCCATCACCACGATTGACTGCGATCTGCTCGGCGTCTCGGGCGGATGGAATCCCAATATCGGGCTCACCACCCATCTCGGCGCAAAGCCTATTTGGTCGGATGGCATTTCGGCGTTCATTCCGGGAGAGCTGTCGCGCGCGATGAGTGTTGCCGGTGCCGCGCGCGGGAAATTCTCCTTGCGCGACGCATTGGCGGACGGCGCTTCAGTGGGCTTGGCGGTTTCTGAGGCGACCGGGTTTGCGCGGCCGCTTCTGGACGTGCCGCGCGTTGGTGATGAAGACACGAATATGTGGCCATTTTGGCGCTCGACACCTACAGGCAAGTTCGCCTTTGTCGATTTGCAGAACGATGTGACCGCCGAAGACGTGCAGCTGGCCGCACAGGAAGGCTTCCAGAACACCGAGCATCTGAAGCGCTACACCACGCTGGGAATGGCGACCGATCAGGGGAAAACCGGCGCCGTCGTCGCCCAAGCGCTGATGGCGGCGCTGACGGGGACCGCAATGGGGACAATCGGCGTGCCGCGTGCACGCCCGCCGGAAACGCCTGTCGCCATTGGCGCATTCGCCGGTCATCATCGCGGCAAATCCTTCCGTCCTTACCGGCTGACTGCAGGCCATCGCTGGGCGGAAGAGCAGGGTGCGATTTTCACCGAAGTCGGACAATGGCTGCGCGCGCAATGGTTCCCGCGCGCGAGCGAGAGGGATTGGCTGGAAACGGTTTCGCGCGAGGCCGCAACGGTACGAAGCGCCGTCGGCATTTGCGATGTCTCGACGCTCGGCAAGATCGACATCCAGGGGGCCGATGCCGGCGCGTTTCTCGATCGCGTCTATATCAACGTGTTTTCCACCCTTCCCGTCGGCAAGGCGCGCTATGGCGTGATGCTGCGCGAAGACGGTTTCGTAATGGATGATGGCACGACCTCGCGCCTGGCGGACGACCATTATTTCATGACCACCACCACCGCGAATGCCGGACGGGTGATGCAGCATCTGGAATTCTGTCATCAGGTGCTTTGGCCTGACCTCGATGTGCAGATGATCTCCGCGACCGAGCAATGGTCGCAATATGCGATTGCAGGACCTCGTTCGCGCGAATTGCTACGCGGAATCGTGGACGGGCAGTTCGATATATCGAATGCCGGATTCCCATTTCTCGCTGCAGTGGCTGTTACCATTTGTGGCGGGCAGCCGGCGCGACTGTTTCGCATCTCCTTTTCCGGCGAACTTGCTTACGAGCTTGCCGTGCCGGCCCGCTATGGCGATGCGCTTGCGCGCGCGCTGATGGAGGCGGGAGCCCCACTGGGTGTGGCGCCCTACGGCACCGAAGCGCTGTCGGTCTTGCGGATCGAGAAAGGCCATGCGGCCGGCAATGAACTGAACGGCCAAACCACGGCGGCCGATCTCGGCTTGAACCGCATGATGTCGACCAGAAAGGATTATGTCGGCCGCGTCTTGGCGGAGCGACCGGCGCTAGCCGATCCCGATCGTCCGGCGCTGACGGGCTTCAAACCCGTGGATCGCAAAACGCGGTTGCGCGCCGGGGCGCATCTCTTCCAGCAGCGGGCCGCGATCTCGCCCGAAAACGATTCCGGACATTTGACATCCGTTGCATTCTCGCCAGCGCTTGAAACCTGGATCGGGCTTGGCCTTTTGAAACGCGGGTCGTCGCGTGTGGGAGAGATCATCCGCGCTTACGATCCCGTGCGGGGTGGTGATTATTTGCTCGAAGTCTGCTCGCCGGTCTTTGTCGATCCGAAAGGGGAGCGGCTGCATGTCTGACGTCCGGCTTGTCGCGCAGCCTGCTCTGGCGGAATTCGTTTTCAGCGAACGTTTTGGAAACCCCGCCGGTCCCGCCGGTGTCACGGTCGTCTTGCGCCATGACCTCAGAATCGCGAGCGTCATCGCGCGCCGCGGCTGCGAGGCGGAACTTGCGGTGCGTGTCGAAAGAACATTCGAGGTTGCGCCGCCACCCGGCCCGCACCGGATCAGAAAGGGCAATCTTACCATTCTTGGCATTGGGCCCGGCCGGTGGATGTTCCTTCAGGAAAAGGGCGCCCCGGAATTCGCCGATGTCTTGGCGCGCGATCTCAAGGGTCTCGCCTCCATCAGCGATCATTCCGACGGTTACGCGGTGTTTGAGGTCGGCGGCCCCCTCGCGCGGCAGGCTCTCGCCAAAGGCGTTGCGATCGATCTCCACCCGAAATCATTCGGTGTCGCGGATGCCGCCGTGACGTCCATCGCCCATATCGGAGCGATGCTATGGCAGACCGACGATGCGCCGCGTTACGCAATCGCGGTGTTCCGCAGCAGTGCCGGAAGTTTCTGGCATGGGCTTCGCGACAGCGCTGCTGAGTTCGGATTGACGGTCCACCCAGGGTGAACCAGAGAGTTAAGGCTTAAAGACGATCCAAAGGCTCGAGCCGGGATCGTCCGATCCCGGGCAAAGGAATGGGCTGCCTCAGGCGGCTTTCACAACCTCGTCCCAATGCAGACGAGTCATTGGGCCAGGTTCGGGCAGGAACGGAGCAATCGCAGACCCCGACATGAATTGGACGCCTGCCTGCCGTGCGGTCCGCAGCGTTGCTTGCCGCGCAACGCCCGAAAGGAAAGTGGGGAGCGAGAGGCGCTTGGCCGCGGTGGCAAGGCGCATCACCTCGTCATTGATTTCCTTGTCCGACAATCTTTGGCGTTCGAAATTCAGCCCGATCGCCTGCAGCCCAATGCCCTGATAATTGAAATAATCGCGGAAGCAGAATGGCACCTCGGCCATGACGGAACGCCCATAGGGCTTCAGCGCCATCACGAGTTCGCTGAGACGGCTGTGGGGCACACCAGCCGGCACATCGGTCAATTTGAAGACAAGATATTGGCGAAAATCCGACGGCAGTTCCCGGCACGCGCTTGTGAACTCCACCCGGGCCGTGTGCGCACCCAGGGTTTCGAACGATACCCGAAACGACATCAGGAAGCGTTCGCCTCGTTCGATCTTCCGAGCCAGCATGGCAGCGCCACGCTGGATGCACGTGATCTCCACCTTTGCGCGTTCTTTGAATGAAAGATCTTGCGGGGCAATGGTTGTGAAGGGCGCGTGGGGAAGAGTAAGTTTCTGAGCCAAGCAGGCGTAATGCGTGATCGCTTCGTTTCGCGCATCCCACACGGGAAGAAAATGTGTCTTGAACGTCAGAGGTTGCAATCGCTGCGAGACCACGGCCCCCGCCGGTTCCGCTTGTGCGGAGACCTTCTGAATACCTTCCGATGCGCCCGCGCGCTCGGCAAGTCCCCGAAGTTCCTCGGTGGTTATCCGCTCGAGGACAATAGTATCGCCCTCACCGGTGGCCGCCCGGTAGATGTTCAGGAAACCAAGATCGCATTTGCCCATGTATTCCGTATAAAGATCAAACGCGACACGCAAGCAAGCAACTTTTGCGTCGTCGGCATCGGCGGCCGGCATCGTGACCAGATAGGCAATGTCGTCCAACGGAACGAAGAAATCCGCAGGTCCCAAGCGTTGCCGAAGAATCGTCTCCAGGCGCGCATAAATCCCGTCCCGAATCTTCGGCCAGCGCGTTCCCGCCTTCTCGCGCAGAGCCTCCAATCCAATGACGTTTACGCAGCCCCGTTCCAAAAGAGCCGGTGAGGCTGCCGCCTTTATGTCGGGACGTTCGAATTGGATCACGACATCCTCTCTGGTGCGACGGCGGTACAGAAGCCGGCTGGTTTACTGGTCGGTTCAAGCATGTGTGTCATGCCTCATCGGGCCATGGCCGGCGTCTTCGCGCCGACGGGCCGGTGTGCGGCCAGCCATTCATTGAGCGCAAGAACCATTGTTTCGCTGGCGGCGGTCATTTCTTCGACCAGACCCGGGACAAGATGGATCTGGTTCTTCTTGCATTCCTGTTCCAGCGTGCGCGCGATCGCGCTCATTTGCATTGCTCCGATATTACCGGCCGTGCTGACAATGATGTGCGCCTCGCGGGCGAGCTTCTCGAAATTGCCCTCGTCTTTGTAAGAGCCGATTCGCGTCATGTGCCCCTCCACCTCGGCAAGAAAAAGCGTGAGGAGATCTTCAATTTTCGAGAAGGAAAGCACGCTTTCCAGGGTCTCCAGCTTTTCGTGGTCGACCACAGGTACTGTCGGATGAGTCTCTTGTGACGCCGGAGCATGTCCGGCATCGTCATCCACGGATGACGCTGCACCGGAGCGCATGGAGTTCAGTTTTGATTTCGGCTCGATCCGCGCCAGCTTCGAAAACAAAAGGCCGGAATCTACAGGCTTCGAAATATAGTCGTTCATGCCTGCGGCCAGATATTCCTGCTCCGCGCCGCTCATGGCGTTGGCCGTCATCGCGATGATGTAGACATCGCAGGAGGGCGGCGGAAGCGCTCGAATCTGGGCAGTCGCATCAATGCCGCCGAGTTCAGGCATCTGAATGTCCATGAGCACGGCGTCATATTCGGCGTAGCGGACCGCATCGATGGCCTTCAGCCCATTGTCCACGACATCCACGTGATGACCGGCTTTGCTGAGCAGGGCGACGGCAAATTGCTGATTGATCTTGTTGTCCTCGGCCAGGAGCAGGTTGAGCCGCAACGCACCGGCTTTGAGAGATTTGTCCGCCTGCTTGGTCGCCCGAGGAGCTGCCGCTGAGGCAGAAGCCGGCGATATTTCCGCAGGACGGAGCCGATAAAGTTTTGCCAGGCAATTCAAAAGGTCTTGCTGACGAACGGGCTTATCGAGAATCGAATCGATCTGACTCAGCGAGGATTTCTTCAATCCATGAGAACTGGCCGAAGAAACAAGCACCAGCTTGGTTTCGACGAATGCCGGAATCGCGCGAATGCGCTCGACAACGCCCTCGCCAGCCAAGCCCGGCATCATTTGATCCAGGAAAACCACATCGTAAGGTTTGCCCTTGTGCCAAGCCCGCTCCAACTCGGCGATCCCGGCGAATCCGTCGTTCACGCATTGCACCTTCATGCCAAAGGACCTAAGCTGACGGCCGAGAATCTCAAGATTCATCTCGACGTCGTCGACGATGAGCGCGTTGAGGTTACGGAGTTCCTCCGACCAGGTTTTGACGTCGGGAAGAACGGCGCTTGAGCGTTCCAGCGGAAGCTGAAACCAGAACGTCGAGCCTGTGCCGACGCGACTTGTCACGCCAATCTCTCCGCCCATCAATTCGATCAGCTGCTTGCAAATCGCAAGACCGAGGCCCGTGCCGCCATAGCGTCGAGTCACGGAATTGTCGACCTGGCTGAATTTCTGGAACAAACGTCCGCGCAAATGGTCTGGGATGCCGGGCCCGGTATCCTTGATCTCGAAACGGATGGAGGGGCCTTTTTCCTCGGCGCCGAGCGAGCCCGCGCGCGCGAGGACCTGGAGCGAAACGCCACCGGTCTCGGTGAATTTGACTGCATTCCCTATGAGATTGAGAAGAACCTGACGTATACGGGTTGGATCCCCACGATAGACACCATAGCTGTTCGGATCGATGTACAAGGCGAGGTCGATATTTTTTTCCCGCGCTTTTCCCACCATCAGGGCAATTGCGCTTTCAACCGTATCCAACAGGTCGAATTCGATGTGTTCGACCTCCAGCCGCCCCACTTCGAGTTTCGAGATATCCAAAATGTCATTGACGATGGTGAGAAGCGCTTCGCCGGATTCGCGGACAACTTCGGCAAAGTTCCGTTGCTCTTCGTCCAGTTGCGTGTCGAGGAGAAGTCCGGTCATGCCGATGATGCCATTCATCGGCGTGCGAATCTCATGGCTCATATTGGCGAGAAATTCGCTTTTGGCGCGGTTTGCGGTTTCGGCCGTGTCGCGCGCCTGCGCCAAAAATACTTCGTTTTCGCGGAGCTGCCGCTCGGCGTCGTGACGGCGTTTCTCGTGAAGCAGCAACGTCCCCAGGATCATCGTCGTCAGCATGCCGGAAATCACGGCCGGTGCTATTGATGCGATGGCGGTGGCCTCGCCTTGCGAATAGCCGAGGTTTGCCAATCCGCCGATAGCCGACAAGGCGCCGAGAAGCGGCAGATGCAAATAGTTGAATCGAGTCTGGGGACGATTACGCCACTCGAACGTAACGCGAAACGCAATTCCGATTCCAGCAGAGAGAAGCGACGCGAACAACGCCGTGTTTTCGATGTGGGCGCCTCCGTTCCACTGTACGAGACCCGCAGCGAGGGTGATGAGACCCGCAGAAACGCCGGCGGCCAATCCATCCAATGGTGCTGCAAGCACAAGCAGCACGGTTTGGCTGCTGACCGCCGCCCCGCCTTCGAGATGCACGGGCATGAATAGTGCGATGGCCGTCGCCAACCCGAACAACAGGCCGGCGGCGACACTTTGTTTCAAGGCGGCTTGGCCGGGAAGGCGTGCCGCAAGGGAGGTCGTGGGCCCATAGGCGATAACCGCGGCCGCAAATACCGCCACGTTCAAAAGAAATTCGACGATCGTGATTTGCCAAAAGAGATCCATTTCAGCAATCCCGTCCTTCGTTCAAACTGCTCATGTCCCGGCGACTATCCATCTGAATCCCTTTGGCCATGCGCTCAGTAGGTAAATGTCAGCGTTCCGAACACACGCCGCTCGACCTTCGGTCCAGATGTCTGCTGTTGCGCCGAGTCCAGAAGATTCTGGCCTGAGAG
>DATLVC010000349.1:0-3311 GCA_035577685.1 Micropepsaceae bacterium
GCCTGATCAGCGAAGTCGAATCCTTGGCGCGCGAGCTTGATGACGAAGCGGCGATGCTTGAGGTGGGCGCCTATCCCTATTTCGAGGAAGCGTTCCCCGACGGCTTCTAATATCGCGCTGCAGACGCGAAATGCGCCGCCACGCGGCCGGGGCAGCTGCGCAGCTTTCGGTTACAGCCCGATTGAACTCATGCGATATTCCCTCCGCCGGTCACAAAGCGGGCGCGAACGCGGGCCGACGCGGGAAGCGCGAAAGAATCGCTGGGGAGCGCATGGGCGACGAACGACTCTTCCTCAAATGCGCCTGGAGGCTCATTCCCTTCTTGACGCTGCTTTACGTGGTGAACTTTCTGGACCGCGTGAATGTCGGCTTTGCGGCGCTCACCATGAACAAGGATTTGGGTTTCTCGCCGTCGGCCTTCGGCTTTGGCGCGGGCATATTCTTCTTCGGCTATGCCGCGTTTCAGGTACCGGCCAATGCGATTTTAGAAAGGGTGGGGGCGCGGCGCTGGATCTTCTGCATCCTGGCCGCATGGGGTGCGATTTCGTCGTGCAATGCCTGGGTGCGAAGCGCGGGCGGTTTCTATGTGCTGCGGTTTCTCTTGGGCGCGGCCGAGGCGGGATTCGTGCCCGGGATATTCTTCTATCTCACGCTGTGGTTTCCGCCCGCCTATCGGGCGCGCTTCATTGCGAGCTTCATGGCGGCGGCTCCGCTTTCGACGATTATCGGCGGACCATTGTCCGGCGCCGTTCTGGGCATGGACGGCGTGCTCGGCTTGCACGGCTGGCAATGGCTGTTCCTGATCGAGGGGCTGCCAGCCTGTGTGCTCGCTTTTGCCACGCTGAAATTGTTGCCCGATGGCCCAGCGTCTGCCGCATGGCTGAGTGACGACGAGAAAAATGCCATTGGCCGGCACCTCGCCGCCGAGAACACAATCGAACACAGCAATCTGTGGCGGGCCTTGCGCGATCCGCGCGTGATCGCGCTTGGCCTGGTGAATTTCGGCGTGCTGGCAGGGGCCAACGGTGTGGCGCTTTGGCTGCCCCAGATCGTGCAGCAGATGGGGTTCACCAATCTGGTGACCGGCTTCATCGTGGCGATGCCCTCCATCGCGAGCACGGTCGTGATGATCCTTTGGGGACGCTCCAGCGACGCAAGAGGCGAACGCGTCTGGCATGTGGCGATACCGGCGCTGATCGCCGCGTTCAGTTTCATCGCCGGGAGCATCACGCAGAACGAAGTGTTGATGCTGGCCGCACTTGCGCTGACGCAGATCATGCTGTGGTCCGCGATTGCGCCGATGATCGCGATGCCCTCGTCATTCCTAGGCGGTTCGGCGGCCGCTGGCGGCATTGCCCTGGTTGTTTCCATTGGCCAGCTCGGCGCGTTTGCGGGCTCGACCATCATCGGCGTGCTGAAGGAGCGGACGGGAGACTACGCTGCTTCCATGGCATTGATCGGAATTGTTCTGGCGATTTCGGCGGTGATCGTGTTGGCGCTCGGACGCAGCATGGCACCGCGTCAGCCGGCAGTCCGGCCTTCGCGGGTCACCTGATCGTAGAGTGCCGCAACGTCGCCTTGCCGGAATCCATAACCGGAAATAACCCGCAACCGAGCAAGTTCGGCCAAGAGCCAGTCCTTGTCCTGCCTGCTCGTCCAGAACAGCGGTCCGCCTTCATGGCTCGGGAAGCCGTAGCCATTCACCATCACCAGATCGACATCGGAGGCGCGCGCGGCGATGCCTTCGCCAAGAAGAAGCGCTGCCTCGTTGACCATGGTGACAAGCACGCGGTTGCGGATTTCATCGGGCGCGAATGCGCGGCGGACGATCCCTTTGGCCTCGGATGCGGCGCGGATGATCGCGTGGACTTCGGGATCAGGTTCGCCTTTGCGCGCCCCCGATTGATAGCGGTACCAGCCTGCGCCCGTCTTTTGTCCAAGACGCCCTTGTTCGCATAGCCGGTCGGGGATTTCGACATAGCGCTCTTTCGTGTCGCGCGTCGCGGCAAGGCGTTGGCGCATACGCCAGGCGACATCGAGCCCCGACATATCGGCAACGGCAAAGGGACCCATGGCGAAGCCGAATTCCTGCAAGGCCGCATCGATGTCTTCGGGATATGCGCCCTCCTCGAGCATGAACTCGCATTGGCGCCTGTAGGCGGCATAGATGCGGTTGCCGATGAAGCCCTCGCCGACACGGGCGATGACGGCGAGCTTGTGCAGGCGCTTCGCCACGTCCAGGGCCGTCGCCAGGGTTTGCAAGCTGGTCTCGGTTGCGCGCACGATTTCGAGCAGCCGCATGACATGGGCCGGGCTGAAGAAATGCAGACCCACGACTTTGTCGGCACGGCGCGTCGCGGCGGCAAGTTGGTTTAGATCGAGATAAGACGTGTTGCTGGCAAGCACGGCATTGCGCGGCAGAATGGAGTCGAGCGCGTGGAAAACCTCCATCTTGACGGCCATGTCCTCGAACACAGCTTCGACGGCGAAATCGCAATTTGCCAATGATGCGAGAGCGGTGGCAGGCGTCACGCGCGTCATCCGCTGGGTGGCTTCGTCCGCGCCAATGCGCCCCGACGCGGCCATGCGCTCGTAATTGCTGCGCATACGCTCCATGCCGCGTGTAACGGTTTCCTCGTCGCGATCCACCAGCGTGACGGCAAATCCCGCATCGGCGAAACACATAGCAATGCCAGCGCCCATGGTGCCGGCGCCCACCATGCCCACGCGCGAGACCGCTTGCGGCGTAACACCTTCCAATTCGGCGATCTTGGCCGCCTGCCGCTCCGCGAAGAACAAATAGCGCAGCGACGCCGCTTCGGATCCAACACGCAGCTTCTGAAACACGGTACGCTCGCGCGCCAGCGCCTCCTTGAATGGCATGATGGCGGCCGACTTTACGGCCGCTATTGCAGCCGCGACCTGAGGCCGGTTGCGCCCCGCGCGCAGCGCGTCGCTTGCGGCCTTTTCTATGGCGCCGGGCTTGTCGGGTGGAACGGGCTCCTCGCCAAGACGGCGCTTGCGGCCCTTAAGCGTTCGGGCAAACTCCACCGCGCCCGCACGAAGCTCGCCGTCGATCACGGCGTCGATGAACCCGCACCGCGCGGCATCGCGGGCGTTGATGCGGCGGCCAGCGCAGATCATCGCGATGGCTGCCGCGACGCCGATCACCCGCGGGACAAATTGCGTCCCGCCGGCGCCGGGAATCATGCCGAGCGTGACTTCGGGCAGCCCTACCACTGCGTCGGGCACGGCCACGCGGGCATCGCAGCCCAAGGCCAGTTCGAAACCGCCGCCCAAAGCTGCGCCAT
>DATLVC010000350.1:0-3179 GCA_035577685.1 Micropepsaceae bacterium
AAGGCTGACATCGTCTGGCAGAACGACAGCGGTCAGGTGGCCGCGTGGCTGATGAATGGCACCAATGTTCTCGAAACCGACACCCTGCCCAACAATCCAGGCTCAACCTGGCATGTCGATTGGGCGTAAATCCTATCGTACAGGACCAGTGGATTTCGAGGGCGTCGAATCGGGATTGAGCTTCTGTTGGAGCTGCTTTTCGCGCTCGGCGCGCGTGTTGCGTGCCTGATCGAATTTCTCGACGTCCGCTCGATATTTCTCATAGTCCTTTACGTCCTCGGAACGGCGCGCATCGCACCGCTTAGACGGATAAAGCTGCATCTCCAGGCACCACATGTCGAAGCTCCACACCTCATCGCGCGTGGGTGCGCTGAGCGCGCCGGTGCTCTCATAACCCCAGCCGGCGCTGGCAAGCAGCAGAACGGCCAAAGCGATGTTGCGGGTGCGCTTGGATGCGGGATTCGACATGGCGCGGGCTCCTTTTCGCTGAAGCCACCATGCGGGTTTTTCGCTACAGCACCTTGATCTGCATCAAGGCCGCCTCAGCCTATCCCACGCGGGGAAGGCGCAGCACCGCGCGCAGGCCTCCCAATATGGAATCCTCCAGGCGAATCTCCCCGCCATAAAGTTGCGCCAAATCACGGACAATGGGCAGGCCGAGGCCGGAACCCGGCACGCGCTCATCCAGCCGCTGGCCGATCTGGAACACCATTTCGCGCGATTCCAACGGCAGGCCCGGGCCGTCATCCTCCACCGCAATGACGGCCTGGTTCGCCGTGCGGTCGACGCTTCCCCTTATGGCGACACGTTTGGTGCTCCATTTGCACGCATTGTCGATAAGATTGGCCAGCATCTCGTTCAAATCCATGGGATCGCACATGGCGATGCAATCCGGCGCGATGGTCAGATCGAACTCGATATTCTTGACCGCATAAAGCCGCTGCATGGCGCTGACAATATTGGCGACCGCCGGGGGCAAAGGCGCGTTGACGCCAGGCACGGACCGTGACGCTGCCGCGCGCGCCCGCGCGATCTGGTAATCGATCTGGCGCTGCATGCGCTGGCATTGCTGCAGGATGATCTGGGCCGCTTCCCTCTGTCCGCGCTGTTCGAGCAGATCGGCTTCGTCGGCCAGGACCGCGAGCGGCGTCTTCAACGCATGGGCGAGGTTGCCCGCCTGGGCGCGGGCGCGCACCACCATCTGGCCGTTCACATCGATGAGACTGTTGAGATCGTCCACCACCGGCTGCACTTCGAGCGGAAAGGTCCGCGGCAGATGGGTTTCCTTGCCGGAGCGGATGGCGCGCAGCGCGCGGGCGAGCCGCGCCATCGGCTGCAGGCCGAACACCACTTGCAGCGCCGCCGCCGTGGAGAGTGCGACGGCGAGCAGACCGAGTGATATGGCGAGCGAGATGTTGAACGTCCGCAGGATGCGATCGATGATCCCCGAATCCACATTCACCTGCAGGCGCAAGGGCGCGCTGCCGCTGACCGGCGAGAACAGGGTTTCGTAAACGATCAGATTTGCGTTGCCGCTCGGCACGGTAAGCTTCTTCATCTCGCCATTGAGCAGACGATCCGATGGGATGGGCAGATCATCCGTGGCAGCCGATGTGGATTTGATAAGGCGCATGCCATCGCGGCTGACCTGCCAGGAATAGCCCGAGCCCATCTGCGAAAACCGGGGATCGCTGAGCGTGCGGTAGAGCTCCGGTTCCCCTTGCGGGTTCACATCGATCAGCGATGCCAGCTCGTCGAGATGGCCGTGCATTTCCGAATCGGTAAGTTCGGTCGCGTGCTGGCGAAACAGTGCGGAGATGAAGATGCCGGCCGCGGAAACGCCGACCGTGATCCAGATGAAGGCGCCGATGACCAGCCTTGCGCGCAAGGAGCGGGGAAGCAGCATGCTCATCCGAAGCGGTAGCCGAGGCCGCGCAGCGTCTTGATGGAATCGCGTCCCAATTTGCGCCGCAGCCGTCCGATATACACTTCGATCGTGTTGGGATCGCGCTCTTCCTCCAGCGGATAGAGATGTTCGATCAACTCGCTTTGCGAGATCACCCGCCCCTGGCGGTGCATGAAATAATTCAGGATGCGAAATTCCTGCGCGGTCAGGTCGACGGGCTTGCCCGCGACGGTCACGCTGCCCGAGGCGGGGATGAGCGCGATGTCGTTGTGCACCAGAACGGGCGAGCCCTTCCCGGCCGAACGGCGGATCAGCGCACGCAAGCGGGCGGCGATTTCCTGCACATGGGAGGGCTTGGTGACGTAATCGTCGGCCCCGGCATTCAAGCCTTCCACCTTTTCGGTCCAGCTCCCGCGTGCGGTCAGGATGAGAACGGGCATTTCACGGCCGAGCTTGCGCCATTGCCGCAGCACGTCGACACCTTTGACGTCGGGGAGGCCGAGATCGAGGATGACGGCATCGAAATCCTCCGAGCGTCCCAGTGCGAATCCCATTTCGCCATTGGCTGCATGTTCCACCACGAAGCCATCGCGGCGGAGACCATCGCTCAGCCGCCGGGCCAGTTCGGGATCGTCCTCGACCAGAAGAATGCGGATATTCACCTCCCACCGCGGGAAGACTTGTCATACAGCCTTCCTTCGCGCATATGCAGGAAAAGCCAGGGAAAACCCGATTGCAAGCAATGGTGGCGGGCGGTGGGCCCTTACAGCTAATATTCAGCTTCCAGTCAGGTTATTGCCAGCTTCGTGTGCAATAGTCCTTCATCGCTTGTAGGGACGTGGAACAAGCCTAACCATTCTAATGAGGAGATTATCATGAAATTCAAAGCTCTTGGCCTGGCTGGCGCAGCGCTTGCCATGTACGCAATCCCGGCTTTCGCGCATCATTCCTTTGCGATGTTCGACGCCGACAAGAAGGCGACGCTGGAAGGCACAGTGAAAGAATTCCAGTGGACGAACCCGCATAGCTGGATCCTGATGAACGTTGCGAACGCCCAAGGCGTTCAGGAGCAATGGGCGATCGAGATGGGTGCACCGGGCGGTCTGGCTCGCCAGGGCTGGATTCCCAAGACCCTGACCCCGGGCATGAAGATCACGGCCGTGATCCATCCCCTGAAGGACGGCACCCATGGCGGCCAGTTCATGGCGGTCACGCTTCCTGACGGGACGGTGAAGGGCAACCCGAACGGCGCAGCCGGAGCCAACGCAGGCGC
>DATLVC010000351.1:0-3171 GCA_035577685.1 Micropepsaceae bacterium
CAATCAGCTTCGCCGTCATGAAATGCCTTCCCCTCGCGTCTGTCCGACATGCCGGCAATCTTATGAATTGAAGAGTGTGTTGAACGCCTTGACGGCTGCGGCCGGCCCTTGCGGATAATCCCAAACGCCGGACGCCACCGCGAGGAAATCCGCGCCCGCCTCGATCAGCACGGCGCAATTCTCCACCGTGATGCCGCCGATGGCGACGCACGGAACAACCATCATCTCGGACCACCATTGAATGATCTCCGGTTCCGCATGGGTCTCGGCGGCCTTGGTGGCGGTGGGAAAGAACGCGCCGAAGGCGACGTAATCCGCGCCGGCTTCCGCGGCCTCGATCGCGAGATGGCGGATATTGTGACAGGTGACACCCACGATACCGTCCCGGCCCATGGCCGCGCGCGCGTCCGAGTAGGACGCATCCTCCTGGCCGACATGGACCCCATCGGCGCCAAGCCGTGCGGCCAGGTCGGGACGGTCGTTGAGGATGAAGGCCGCACCGGCACGCTGCGTCACCGGCATCAGGATTTCACCACTGCGCAGGATGTCCTCGTCAGTCACACCCTTCAGCCGCAACTGTACGCACGCGACATCCCCCGCATCCAGCGCGCGTTTCAGCGTTTCCGCAAACGGCTTGACCTCGAATTTCGGCGGCGTGATCAAATAGAGACGGCAGCGCGTCTCGCTCACGCGGCCTTTTCCGCCTCGCGCTTCCACAGCCCCTGCGCGGCGAGCCCGTTCATATGGGCGCGATGCGCAAAAGCGCGCTGGGCGGCCGCCACATTCTCAGCCTTCCCAGCCCATACTTTCTGCGGCTCATGCTGCAACGCGCGGCCGTAAGAGAATGTCACCGGCCAGGACAGCGGCCCCATCTGATGCATCAGGCTGAGATGCTCGGTCGCTTCCTCGTCGGACTGGCCGCCGGAGAGGAACGCGATTCCCGCAACCGAAGGCGGCACGCAGTTCTTCAGCACACGGATGGTCTGCTCGGCGACTTGCTGGGCGCCGGCGCGGTTCGCGGCCTTCTTGCCCGAAATCACCATGTTCGGTTTCAGCACCATCCCCTCCAGCATCACGCGCTGATAGAAAAGCTCCTGGAAGGTCGTCTTCAGTACCCACTCCGTGACGCGGTAGCAGGTGTCGATGTCGTGACCGCCATCCATCAGCACTTCGGGCTCGACGATAGGTACAATGTCGTGTTCCTGGCAGATCGCCGCATAGCGCGCGAGCGCATGCGCATTGGTATGGACGGCGGTGTGCGACGGAATCGGAGGCGATCCGGCCGCGATATCGATCACCGCGCGCCATTTGGCGAAGCGGGCGCCAAGTTTCTTATATTCCTCCAAGCGCTCGCCCAAGCCGTCCAACCCTTCGGTGATGAGTTCTCCGGGGCAGCCCGGCAGGGGCTTCGTGCCCTTGTCGACCTTGATGCCCGGAATGGAACCGGCGTCGGTGATCAGTTTCACCAGCGGCACGCCTGCTTTCGCATTCTGGCGGATGGTTTCGTCATAAAGGATCACGCCCGAGATATTGTTCTTCATCGCCGCTTGGGCGCCGAACAGCATCTCGCGGTAATCGCGGCGGCTGGATTCGCTCGATTCGACGCCGATCACGTCGAAGCGCTTCTTGATCGTGCCCGAGCTTTCGTCGGCCGCAAGAAGTCCCTTGCCCTTCGCCACCATGGCGTTTGCGATTTTGACCAGTTGATCCGTGTTCATGATCGATCCCTCAATTCTACTCAGCGTTTCAGCGCGGCCACGCCCGGCAATGTGCGCCCTTCGAGCCATTCCAGGAACGCGCCGCCGGCGGTCGAGACATAGCTGAATTCGTCCACGACGCCTGCATGAGCCAATGCTGCCACCGTATCGCCACCGCCCGCAACCGAAAGAAGTTTGCCTTCGCGCGTGCGTTCCGCCACCGCCTGGGCTGCGGCATTGGTACCGCGGTCGAAAGGGGCCATCTCAAAAGCGCCGAAAGGACCGTTCCAGACCAGGGTTTTCATCTTGTCGAGCTGCCGTCCGAAGGCCTGGATGCTGCGGGGCCCGACGTCCAGGATCAACTCATCTTCATCGACGTTGTTAATGCCGACGATGCGATTAGAGGCGTTGGCTTTGAATTCACGTGCCACCACGACATCTGACGGCAACAGGATCGTTACGCCCGAAGATTGCGCCTTGGCCATGATGCGTTTGGCGGTATCGAGCTGATCCTTTTCGGCGAGCGATCTGCCGATGGCACGCCCTTCGGCGGCGAGGAACGTGTTCGCCATGGCGCCGCCAATGACAAGCATATCGACGCGGCCGAGGAGGTTTTCGAGGAGCGCGATTTTGGTCGAAATCTTGGCGCCGCCGACCACCGCCATCACCGGGCGCGTCGGATTTTCCAGCGCTTTGCTCAGATGCGAAAGTTCCGCTTCCATCGAGCGTCCGGCGACGGAAGGGAGCACATGCGCCAATCCTTCCGTTGAAGCATGGGCACGATGGGCCGCGGAGAAGGCGTCATTCACATAAAGGTCGCCGAGCTTGGCGAGGTTCTGTATGAAGGCGGGATCGTTCTTTTCCTCGCCCTTATGAAAGCGCGTGTTCTCCAGTAGCAGCACGTCGCCATCTTTCAATTTCGCGACGGCCTCTTCGGCAACCGGTCCGATGCAGTCATCGGTAAATGCCACCGGCCGGCCCAACGCCGGTGCCAAGACGGAGGCCACCGGCTTCAGCGACATTTCGGGCACGACTTTGCCGCCCGGTCGTTCGAAATGGGAAAGCACAATGACGCGCGCGCCCTTGTCGGACAGTTCGCGCAAGGTGGGTGCTTGCCGCTCGATGCGGGTCGCGTCGGTGACCTTGCCATCTTTCATCGGCACGTTCAGGTCAAGGCGCACCAGGACTCGCTTGCCCCGGACCTCGATGTCGTCGAGCGTGCGGACCATGGAGTTTAAATAAGCTTCGCCATCGCGACGGCGGTGTCGGCCATGCGGTTGGAGAAACCCCATTCATTGTCGTACCAGGCCATCACGCGGACGAGTGTTCCGTCCATCACCTTTGTCTGGTCGAGCGCAAAAGACGACGACGCCGGATTGTGGTTGAAATCGGCGGAGACCAGCGGCGCATCCACGATATCCAGGATGCCCTTCAATTCCTGGCTCGCGGCGCGCTTCATCGCTTCGTTGATCTC
>DATLVC010000352.1:0-2877 GCA_035577685.1 Micropepsaceae bacterium
CCATGATGGTGTGAAAAACCAGGTGCTGCGCCGCATGACCGGAAGAAGCGGCGAGACCCGCCGTGCCGCCCTCAAGCGCGGCAATGCGCTCCTCCATCACGGCGACGGTCGGATTCATGATCCGCGAATAGATGTTGCCGAAGACCTGAAGATTGAACAACGCCGCGGCCTGGTCGGCATCTTCAAATACATAGGCCGACGTCTGGTAGATCGGTGTGATGCGCGCGCCGGTCGCCGGATCGGGTTGCGCCCCGGCATGCACGGCCAGAGTGTCGAAGCCATAATCGGCCATGCTTGTCTCCTCAGGCCCGCTGGAGCGCGCCGCCGGCGCTGAAGGCAGCCGACTTGCGGTTGTCGATGGTGCGCCGGTTGACGCCGTACCATCCGATCTCGCCGGAGAGCCGCCCATATTCGATTTTCGGACAGCGATTCATGATGACTGTGAGACCTGCCGCTTCGGCACGTTTGGCGGCCTCCTCGTTGATCACGCCGAGCTGCATCCACAGCACTTTGACGCCGAGCCGGTCCTTGTTGGCGATGACCTCATCGGTGATCGGGCCGGCGGCTTCCGAATTGCGGAATATATCGACCATGTCGACGGGCAAGGGCAGTTCGCTCACGCTCGCAAAGACCTTCTGACCAAGGATATCTTTTCCTGCAACACCGGGATTGACCGGGATGATTTTGAAGCCCTTGTCGAGCAGATATTTCATCGCGAAATAGGAAGGCCGCGATTCATTGGGCGAAGCGCCCACCATCGCGATGGTTTTCACGCTTCGTAAAATGCGCGCGATCAGCGCGTCGGGATAATTGGGATAGGGCATCAATCTTCCGGCCATTTGGGAGGACGCTTGTCCAGAAACGCGCCAATCCCCTCGATGGCTTCGGCGTGCAGCATATTTTGCACCATTACTTCGCCAACATAATCATAGGCGTTGGACAGGCCCAATTCGAGTTGATGCTGGAAGGCTTGCTTGCCCCATTTCAGCGTGCGTGCCGGCTTGCCGGCGATGAACCGCGCCAGGGCCTGGGTTTCCTTTTCCAAGTCGGCCGGTGCAACCACGCGGTTGACGAGACCCAAACGCTTGGCCTCCTCCGCCGAGACCGCTTCGCCGGTGAGCAGCATCTCCATCGCGGCCTTGCGCGGGATGGCGCGCGACAAGGCCACCATCGGCGTCGAACAAAAAAGCCCGATATTGACGCCCGGCGTTGCAAACCGCGCTTCAGAGGAGGCGACCGCGAGATCGCAGGAGGCAACCAATTGGCACCCCGCGGCCGTGGCGACAGCGTGCACTTGCGCGATCACCGGCTTGGGATGATTGGCGATCGTCAGCATCAGATGGCTGCACTGCACGAACACGCTGCGATAATAGGCAAGGCCTCGGTCGGGGTCGTTCCGGTGGCCGCTCATCTCTTTCAGATCGTGCCCCGAGCTGAAGGCGGGACCTTTGGCGGCGATGACAATACACTTGACGCTAGCATCATCCACCGCCTCATCGAGGGTGAGCTGAAGCGCGCGCATCAGGCTTTCGGAGAGTGCGTTGCGGGCCTCGGTCCGATTGAGCGTGATCGTAAGAACGCCATTGGCACGCGTGGGCAGGAGAGGGGGAAGGGGTGTCGGGCGGGTCATGGGGCTTTATTAGCCTTCGCGGCTTTCCCGCGCAAAGGGGTCAAGCCTGACGCGGTATCTGATTACCACATCAAGAAATATCAGGAATCTCGCGGCCTTGAGGCGCATTTTGCTTGACGTGCTGCACGTCCACCGTTACATGCCCACGTCCTGTTGAAACAGTTCCTCGCTCTTGCGGGAGTTTTTCATGCAAACCTATTCGGCCAAAGCGTCCGAAATTCAGAAGAAATGGGTGCTGATCGACGCCGAAGGCTTGGTCGTCGGCCGGCTCGCCGCCATCGTGGCGACGCGTCTGCGCGGCAAGCATAAGCCGATGTACACCCCGCATATGGATTGCGGCGACAATGTCATCATCATCAATGCGGAAAAGGTGCTGCTGACCGGCAACAAGGTCACCGACAAGGAATATAATTGGCATACTGGCTATATCGGTGGCATCAAATACCGCACGCCGAAGCAATTCCTGAGCGGCAAGACGCCGGAACGCGTGGTGGAGAAAGCCATTCAGCGCATGCTGCCGCGCGGCCCCCTGGGCAAGCATCAATTGGCCAATTTGCGCGTCTATGCCGGTCCCGATCATCCGCACGAGGCACAACAGCCCGAGACGTTGGATATCGTTGCCATGAACCCGAAGAACAACAACTATCGCAAAGCGAAGGCAGGCTGACCATGGCCGAGGGAGTTCGCGATTTTTCCGATTTGAAGACGACGCTGATCAAGGCCAAGACGCCCGAACCGGCGCAAGCGGCCAATGAAGGCCGTCCCAAGCTCGACCGCCAGGGCCGCGCCTATGCCACCGGCAAGCGCAAGAACGCCGTGGCGCGCGTTTGGCTGAAGCCTGGCCCGGGCCGCATCAGCGTCAACGGCAAGGAAGAGAACGCCTATTTCGCACGCCCCGTGCTGCGCATGATCCTACGCCAGCCTTTGGTGGCTGCCGGACGCGACGGGCAATATGACGTCGTCTGCACGGTGTTGGGCGGTGGTCTCTCGGGTCAGGCAGGCGCGTTGCGCCACGGCATTTCGAAAGCGCTGATTGCATTCGAGCCGGGTTTGCGTCCCGTGCTGAAGCAGGGGGGCTTTCTCACCCGCGATCCGCGTGTGGTGGAACGCAAGAAATATGGCCGGCCCAAGGCGCGCCGGAGCTTCCAGTTCTCGAAGCGCTGACCCTCGCGTCCCGTATATTTTGGAAGACAGCGTCTGGCGGAAATGCCAGGCGCTGTTTTTTTTCAGTCGGGGGTGCGCAGGCG
>DATLVC010000353.1:0-6209 GCA_035577685.1 Micropepsaceae bacterium
GGCCACCGCGGCGGCGTTTGCACTTGTGCGCACACGATTTGCCGGCAAATCCGTGGTCGCAGCCTTCTGGATGTTTCCGATTTCGCTCCCCCAAGTGGCCATCGGCATCGGCATGTTGCGGCTGTTGCAATTCGTTACCGCCTTGCCGGCGTTCCTTGGCCTCCTGGCCGTTCACGTCACGATCACGCTGCCCTTTTGCATCGGCCTCTTGCGCGCCTCTGTGCAACAATTGGATCGCGCACAGGAAGAAGCCGCCAGCAGTCTCGGCGCCTCGGCATGGAGTCGCCTCATCCATGTGATTCTGCCCGGCCTCGCGCCCGGCCTCGCCGCCGCTGCCATCGTCGCGTTGCTGCTCAGTTTTGAGGAAGTCACCATCACCAGCTTCCTCACCACCGCGCGCATGACCACGCTGCCGGTCCGCATCTATGCGGAAGCGACTTACAGTCTGGAGCCCACCGTTTACGCCATTTCGACGCTGATGATCGCGATGACGGTGGTGGCAATGCTTATGCTCGGGCGGCTGGTCCGCCTGGATCGCGTATTTTCGCGGTGAATGGTGGCTGAGAGAAAACGCCATGGCAGTCGATGTCGTGAAATTCGAGTTGGGGAGCCCGCAAGACGTTTCGGGGCTCGAAGCCTGTTTTCGATCCGGACGGTTTTCCGCCGACTCCCTGGTCGCGCTGATCGGCAAGACCGAAGGCAATGGCGGCGTCAATGATTTCAGCCGCGCGCTTGCCGACCTGACGTTCCGCCGCGCGTTGCGCAAAGCCGGCACAAGAAGCCGGGAAGAGATCGCCGCGATCCCCATGGTGTGGTCGGGCGGCTGCGATGGCGTGATTGCGCCTCACGCCACCGTATTCGCACGCAACGATGCAACCGGTAGCCCCGATGAATCGCGGCTCGTCATCGGGGCGGCGGTCAGCGAAGAAATCTTGCCAGAAGACATCGGCCGCACGGCCATGATCGAAAAGATCGCCGCTGGCGTGCGTGTGGCGATGCGCGATGCGGGCATCGAGGATGCCCGCGACGTGCACTATGTGCAGACAAAGACGCCGCTCTTGACGGTCAACGCGGCCGCCGATGCAGAGCGCCGTGGCAAAACGGTCGCCTGTCGGGTTCAGGAATCCTCAGGCATCTCGAACGGAACGGCAGCACTCGGAGTTGCTGTGGGCTTGGGTGAAATCGGTATGCCGCGCGCCGATCAGATTTGCCGCGACCTTACGCTCTATTCCTCGGTGGCGTCCTGCTCATCGGGTGTTGAGTTTTCGCGCGCACAGATCGTGCTCCTCGGCAACCGGTTCGGTGCGGGCGGAAACTATCGCATCGGACACGCGCTGATGGCGGATATGCTGGATATGGATGGCGTCTACGGCGCCATTCGCAATGCCGGGCTTGAACTGCCGGAGCGGCCGCGCGCGGACGATCTGGGCGGCCGCCTGGTTGCGATGTTCATCAAATGCGAACCGAACCGCAATGCGAAGCTGCGAGGGCGCCGCCAAGTGATGTTCAATGATTCGGATGTGCCTTATCACCGCCACGCCAAGGCTGCTGTCGGGGGTGCGGTAACCGCGGCCATCGGTGATCCGGCCGTGTTTATTTCGGTGGATGCGATGCATTCGGGGCCCCATGGCAGCGGGCCCGTGGCTGCGATTGTCGACCTTCGTGGATGACAAATTCATGAAAGTGCGGCCCCTCAATGATGCGGACTTCGCCCCGTTTGGACAGGTGCTCACGCACAGACCGGGCGATCCCACACGCCATAATTTCGCGGCCGAGTTGTTCAACGACCGGGCAGCGGCACGGCCGAACCTGCGCGTTCAACGAACCGAACCCACGTCTTTGCCCTATGTCGCAAGCATGATCGAACGCCATCGCCGTTCGTCTCAAATGTTCGCGCCGATTTCGGGTGGTTCCTACCTTGTCGTGGTTTTCCCATCGGCAGCGGACGGTCAGCCGCTGGTTGACAAGGGGTGCGCGTTCGTGGCGCGCGGCGATCAGGCCATCAACTACAATCGCGATGTATGGCACCACGGGTTTCTGGCGCTGGAATCGCCCGGCACGTTTTTGATGCTCCGCTGGGAGGATGGCACCAGTGGCGACGAGGAATTTCGCGCACTGCCAAACCCGATCCGGATCGAGGCTTGAGCGTCAGCCGTCGACAGCAAGATCGGGCCAGCGATGGGCCCAGGGATGAGCGGTCTCGAATTCTTCGGCGAGGTCCAACAAAAATTCGTCCGATCCCATCGCGCCGACAAGCTGAAATCCGATGGGCATGCCGTTCCTGTCTGGTGAAGCCGGAACGGCTATGGCCGGATGACCGCAGGCATTGACCCAGGCCGTGAAGACGGCGTGGCCGCGCGGACCGACCGGTTGTCCGGCGATGACCGGCGGATAGGCGTGGCCGGCTGGCCATGGCTGCGCCGCCGTTGCGGGCGTCATGATGACATCGATGCCATCGAAGGCCTCAGCGGTGACGGTTCGGAAATCGAACAAGCTCTGCATCAATTCGGCATAGTCGGCGCCACTGATAGTGTTTCCCGCCTTCGCCTGCGCGACAAAATCGGCAGACGCGGTGTCGAAGAAGCGCGGCTCACGGCGCGCGAGCATGGAAAGCCCTGCGCTGATGCTCGCCTGCCAGGCGGACATCGCAGCCTCGGTGGAAAAGGGCAGATCGCCCGATACGAGCGCGTGACCGAGCCTGGCAAAACCGCGTGCAGCGTCCCGGCAGCTTTCGATAATCTCCGGGTCGACGGGTGCGTCGCCCATGCGTTCCACGAACAGAATGCGGGCGCGTTCGGGCGTTTTGCGTCTGCCCGGTGCAGGCTGCGCCAGACACTGAAACATCAGGCGCGCATCGGCTACAGTGCGAGCAATAGGCCCCACGACCTCGCAATCGGACATCAATTGTGGGAAGGCGCGCCCACGGCGAATGCGGCCAATCGACGGCTTGAGACCGACAAGTCCAGTATGTGCCGCGGGGCGCCGGATCGACCCTCCGCCATCGGTGGCAAGAGCCAGCGGAGCGAGGCCCGCCGCGACAGCCGCTACGGCGCCGCCGCTGGAACCGCCCGGCGTGAGCGTCAAATCCCAAGGATTGCGTGTGACGCCATACACCGGATTGTCCGTGTAGCCGCGCAGTGCCAACTCCGGCACATTCGTCTTACCCAGAAAGACCGCGCCGGCCTCACGCAGCCGCGCCACTGGCAGCTCGTCGTGATCGGCAACATGCGCAGCGTAAAGGGGCGATCCCCACACGGCCGGGCAGGAGTGCACCAGAAGATTGTCTTTGACGCTGACGGGAATGCCTTCGAGCGGGCTGCGCGAGCGTCCAGCTTTGAGACGCGCATCGCTCTCGTCGGCCGCACCGATTGCCAAGGGATCGATATAGAGAAAGGCATTTATCTGAGGGTTCAAGCGCTCGATGCGCTCGAGATAATGATCGAGCAATCCGCGGGCGGAGCAATTGCCCTCCCTCAGATCCATGGCAAGGCGATGGACGGGCCGGCAGAACAGGTCCATATCGCCATCATCGAGAAAATCACGCGACTCGATCACGCAACATCCGAATAAAGCTTGCGCAATTTCGTAAGAAACGGCTCCTGCGCTTTGGCAAGCGATCCCGCAACAGGATCGCCGCCCGGCAGCAACGTATCGGTAGCCTCGCGCGTCAGGACGCGCGCGAATTCGATGCGATCGCGGCGCCGGGCTTCGTAACTGGTGCATACCGCCCTGGGCGACTGCGGTTGTTGACGCAAGACCGCTGCCGCGGCAAGCGCGTCTTCGATGGCTTGCGTGGCTCCCTGCCCGAGGGTTTGGAACATCGCGTGAGCCGCATCGCCAAGCATCAGAACGCGTCCACCAAGCGCGTGGTGCAATATTTCGATCTCCTGGGTTCGTGCCCAGTTCATGTCGTCAATGTACCGATCGAGCATGGTTAACATCCACTCGACTTCCGGACACACCACGTCGTCTTCCGGCTGAAAGAAACGCCGCTGTGCGCGTGCCGTCTTCAGATAATCGGGGACCGAACCCGTTCCGGCAAGCGGAAACGAACCAGCGACATACACGCAGTCATTCGGCAGCCGAAAGCCCAGCAGCCGCGCATTGCCGCAGAAATATTGGCCATAATCGTCTATCGGGGTCGAGGGCGCATTGCGCACCAGCAGACGCCAGGTGCCAATTCCGGGATAGACGGATCGTGGGACGCCGTCCACGAGTTCCCGAAGCCGGCTGTAGCGGCCATCCGCGGCCACCAAAAGATCGAAGGCGCCTTCGCGCGTCAAAGACCCGGAGAGTTCCCGGAAGACCGGCACGAGGCGTCCCGCCGAATCCTGCTCCAACGCTTCGAGGGAGCGCCCATACAGCGTCGAAGAGGCGCTGCTGGCCCGAAGAACGCGGTAAAGATCGGCCCACCGAATGCGGATGCCTGGTTCCTCGGCGATATCCAACAGATCGAGGTCGATGATCTTCGTTCCATTGGTCAGCGCGATAAGCCAGCGCCGCCAGGGAAGCGATGCCGTGCGCAACGCATCGAGGCTGAGACTGCCATGAAGCCGCATCGCCTTCATCGCGTTTGGTCCGATATTCAGGCCGGTTCCCGCTTCTTCGCGGTTGTTGGGCGGTATGCGATCAAACGCCTGTAGGGCGATGCCCGGCACGTTCTTCGCCGCCGCAACGAAGAGACTGCCCGCGACGCCGGTTCCTATGATGCCGATTCTCATGCCTGCACGTAATGCCGGGAGGGCGCTGCGCAACAACGGCGAGAACGATCGCGACGTATCTCACAAAGGCGACAAAAGATCGGCATCGATGCGTTCCTTGATCCGCCCGATAACCGCCGATTTCGGGCGTTGGCGGAATACGTCAATCGCCCCATGGGTTGGTTCGCGACCTCTCTGCCATGAGAATTGCGTCGACTTTTGCGTCACTTGCGTCGCATTGCCGCCGAGCAAAGGGATAATAGGTTGCGCACTATACGACCCGGTAATGCCAATGGGTATGTTAGCTTGGCCGCAAGATGCGGTGTCCTGGCCTATGGCGAGAGGTCATTTCCCATGGTTGGACGAGTTCGTCCTAGCGGGCTGAAAAGGGATGAATGCCGGCTTAGGAGCCGAACGTGTATGGCATTTGCCTTGCTAGGTAAGCTGTTGGAGTATCGTCATAGGGAGCGTTTGCGGCGAGGATGCCGCATTGCTGAGCGCTTTGTATAGATCTTGGGCATTGAAATTCGAACGCCGGTCCATCGGCGTGCCAGGGGCTGCGTCGCGCCTGACCGATGGCCCCGTAGAACGATTGAGGAAAATCCTGCTGGCAAGGATCGCAGGTAAAGTTAATTCGCGGCTGTCGCGTTTTGGCGCCATCTTTCTTCCCTTCGTGCTCATCATCGGCGTCGTTCTGCTCGCGGTGGGCTACCAGAATGAAGCGGCATCCCCTGCCGTCAGTGCCGCCATTACACGCACTTTATGGGTCGCGTATTGGGCGCTTTCGCTGATCTCTGCCATTGCGACCTGGTTTCTTGTGCTGGAGCAGGAAAGCCGGCGCGCGGCGCAAGAGGAATCCAATATCCAGAACCGGATGCTGACTCAGGAAATCGAGGCCCACGAAAGAACCGGCGCTCAATTGCAAAGGGCCAAGGAACGCGCCGACTCCGCCAACGTCGCCAAGACGCGCTATGTGGTGGGGATCAGTCACGAACTCAGAACACCTCTGAACGCCATTTTCGGCTACGCGCAATTGCTCGAACGAGATCCGAAACTCCTGAAGCCACAGCTCGAGTCTGTGCGGGTCATGCGGCGCAGCGCAGAACATCTCGCCAATCTGGTGGACGGGCTCCTGGATATTTCCAGAATGGAGTCAGGGCTCTTCCGGTTGAATCCGGCGCCGATCGACCTCACCGAGTTCCTGGACCAGATCGTCGATATGATGCGGCCGCAAGCCGCGAACAAGGGCATAGAATTCCATTTTAACCGGACACCGCATTTGCCCCGTTATGTCACAGCGGACGCCAAGCGGTTGCGGCAGATCCTGCTGAATCTTCTGTCGAATGCCGTAAAATATACCCAAACGGGAAGCGCGACCCTCAATGTGCGCTACGCCAGCGAAGTTGCAACCTTCGAAGTCGTCGATACTGGGATCGGCATTCCCAAGGAAGATCTGGACCGTATTTTTGAGCCCTTCGAACGCGGGCGGATGAACGCGACGCAATCCAT
>DATLVC010000354.1:0-13948 GCA_035577685.1 Micropepsaceae bacterium
CATCGTCGCGGTGATCTATGGCCTGATCACGACACGCCAAGTGCTGGCGGCCGATGCGGGCAGCGCCCGCATGCAGGAAATCTCGGCCGCCGTGCAGGAAGGCGCCCGCGCCTATCTCAACCGGCAATACACCACCATCGCGATCGCCGGCGCCGTGATCTTCGTGGCCGCTTTCGTCGTGCTGGGCTGGCAGGTGGCCGTTGGCTTCCTGATCGGGTCGACCCTGTCGGGTGCAGCCGGCTATATCGGCATGAACGTCTCGGTTCGGGCCAATGTGCGGACCGCCGAAGCGTCCCGCTCCGGACTTGCCGAAGGCCTCTCGGTCGCCTTCAAGTCGGGCGCTGTGACGGGCCTCTTGGTGGTTGGTCTCGGGCTTCTCGGTGTCGCGGGCTATTACGCCATTCTAACGGCCGCGCTCGGGCTTTCGGTGACCGATCCGGCGCAAAGCCGTGTCGTGGTGAATGCGCTCGTGGCGCTCGGTTTCGGTGCTTCGCTGATTTCCATCTTTGCCCGTCTCGGCGGCGGCATCTTCACCAAAGGTGCGGATGTCGGCGGCGACATGGTCGGCAAGGTCGAAGCCGGAATTCCGGAAGACGATCCGCGCAATCCGGCCACCATTGCCGACAATGTCGGCGACAATGTCGGCGACTGCGCCGGCATGGCGGCGGATTTGTTTGAGACCTATGCGGTGACCACCGTCGCCACCATGGTGCTGGCCTCGATCTTCTTCGCCGATGCCGAACGCATCGCGATGATGGTCTATCCCCTGACCATCGCGGGGGCCTGCATTTTGACGTCCATCGTCGGCACGTTCTTCGTGCGGCTGGGTCCCAGCAAGAACATCATGGGGGCCTTGTATAAGGGCCTGATCGCCACCGGCGTGCTGTCTTTAGCGCTGCTCTTGCCGCTGACTTATTGGATCGTTGGGTTGGACAAGCAATACGCCATTCTGGGCGGCGCACGCTTCACCGGCTGGGATTTGTATTTCTGCGGCGTCGCGGGTCTGGTCGTTACCGGACTGCTCGTCTGGATCACCGAATATTATACCGGCACGAATTTCCGCCCAGTCCAGTCGGTTGCCAAGGCGTCGCAGACGGGCCACGGCACCAATGTGATTCAAGGTCTTGCCGTGTCGATGGAATCCACGGCACTGCCCGCGCTCGTCATCTGTGCCGGTATCACAGTCACCTATCTCCTGGCCGGCCTGTTCGGCATTGCCATTGCGGTGACCACCATGCTGGCCCTTGCCGGCATGATCGTGGCGCTCGATGCGTTTGGTCCGGTGACCGACAATGCCGGTGGTATCGCCGAGATGGCCGGGCTCGAAGGCGATGTCCGCAAGACGACGGATGCATTGGATGCCGTCGGCAACACCACCAAGGCCGTGACCAAGGGCTATGCCATCGGATCGGCGGGTCTTGGCGCCCTGGTGCTATTTGCCGCGTATACGGAGGATATCAACTATTTCGTCGCCAATGGCGATTCCTATCCCTATTTCAAGGGCCTTGAACTTCCCACCTTCTCCCTGACCGATCCGTGGGTGGTGGTTGGGCTCTTCATCGGCGGTTTGCTGCCCTATTTGTTCGGCGGCATGGCCATGACGGCAGTCGGCCGCGCGGCCGGTGCGGTCGTGGAAGAGGTACGCCGGCAATTCCGTGAAATGCCCGGCATCATGCTGCGCACGCAAAAGCCCGATTACGGCCGCGCGGTCGACATGCTGACCAAGGCAGCGATCCGGGAAATGATCATCCCTTCGATGCTGCCTGTGCTGTCGCCGATCGTGCTGTTCCTAGCGGTGCGCGCGATCGCCGGCCCGACGTCGGCGCTGAATGCGCTCGGCGCCATGTTGCTGGGTGTCATCGTGACTGGCCTTTTCGTGGCCATTTCGATGACTTCAGGCGGTGGCGCCTGGGACAATGCCAAGAAATATATCGAGGACGGCCACTACGGCGGCAAAGGTTCCGACGCACATAAGGCGGCGGTGACCGGCGACACGGTCGGCGACCCCTATAAGGATACAGCCGGTCCGGCCGTCAACCCGATGATTAAGATCACCAACATCGTGGCGCTGTTGTTGCTCGCGGTGCTGGCGCATCTCGGAGCGTAAGACATTTCCCACCATGGCCGGGCGTGGAACCCGGCCATAATGAGGCAAACGCGATCAGCGCGGCGAGGGGATCGGCGGAGGCATGCCGCCACCCGGCTGCGTATCTGTTGGGGCCGATTGGCCAATCTGTCCAGGCACCGCGTTGAAGATCTGCTGGATCAGGCTCAACTCGCGGCCTCTTGTCGGCGTCTCGCGGCTGACGAAATCGACCACGCGCCCATCCGCCAGCGTGTATTTGTGGATGTCCGTGACCTTGCCGTCTTTGGCGAACTCGACAGCAAGGATGTTGCGGTCGGTGGCACGCGCGGCAAAGAATGCGTTCTGCTCGACATGCGAAGAGATGTAGTACCAGACGTCATTGCCGAATGTGGCGGCCGTGGACGGATCGCCGAGCTTCTTGCTGACGGTATCCTTGGTGTCCATGCCGACTTCGATGCTCGACACGGCCTGTTGATCCGGAACATAGCCGCGCTGATTTTCTACCGCCGCGCAGCCCGCAAGCATCGTGGCCCCGGCAAGCAAAGCCCAATTCCATCGGTGCATCGTTTCAGAACTCCCTGGACTCACGGCCCCGCGGTCCCCATCGCTAATGTGCTAACGTTGTCAGGAAAGCGTTGCAAGTCCGGAAGACAAGTGCGTGATTTTCCGCCGATTTCTTGAACCCGACAAATCGGTCCTTTCGGCCCGGCGTTTGTATGATGGTCTGGTCGTTCGGGCGCGGGAACCTGTATTTCACCGGGAATTCGGCGTACCGGACACGATCGACGGCCGTTTCGATCTGTTGGCGCTCCATGCATTTGCCGTCCTGGACGCGCTCAAATCGGCCGGACCGGCGGGTGCGAAACTGGGTGCGGAGCTCGCCAGCGTCATCTTCACGGGCTTTGACGAGGCCCTACGCGAGCTTGGCGTTGGGGATATGGGGATTTCGCGACGCATGAAAGCCCTGGCGGGCGCCTTCTACGGCCGCCTGGAGGCCTATGGCGGGGCGGATTCGGTTCCGGCCCTCAGTGAGGCTATCGCCCGTAACCTTTACCGGGAGGACGGGATGCACGGGCCTGAAGCCGACCTGCTGGCACACTATATTCTGGTTGCGCGGGACTCCTTACGGTCCCAAGCTGAGACTTTGCTTCAAGGCAGTGCCGATTTCGGTCCATTGCCTGAGTTTCCGAGTGCACCGACATGACCCCTCCTGATACGCCTTATTCTGCCAGTTTTGATCTTGGGCTTGTGCCCGAGCGCGGTTCCGAGGTGGTTCTTGCCCCTTCCGAAGGCCAGCGACAGGCGATTTCCCGATGGCTGGGAATCGAAGCTCTGGAAGCCTTGAAGGCTACGGTCCAAATTTCCCGCGAGGGCGATGATTCCTATGCCTGTACGGGCACATTCGAGGCCGATGTCGTCCAGGCCTGCGTGGTAACGCTGGAACCGGTTCGCGCCCACCTCTCCGGCGAATATCGCCGACTATACCGGGTGTTGCCCCGGTCTCCGGCCAGGCGGAAGAAGCCGGTCCTCGAAGCCCGCGGGGTCGAAATTTCCGTGGGGGACGAGGACGAACCCGAACTGTTGGACAGCCCGGTTCTCGATCTGGCGGCGCCTTTGCTGGAGGAGGTCAGTCTTGCCCTCAATCCCTACCCGCGGGCGCCTGGGGTCAGTTTTGAGCCCCCCGCGGAGGAAGCTGAGCCGGAGGACAACCCCTTTGCCGTGCTGAAACAGCTGAAAACGGCTGAAACCGGTCCGTCCATAGTCCCAAAACCAGAGACGGCCGTGGTCTTGACCCCAAAGAGGCGCAGTTAGGGGTTTCCTGTAAGCACTTGCCCTTGCGTCGGATGCGGTTTCGGTTTACCTCCGGCGCCTTCCGTTTTCCGTTTGGGACCGCAGGCGCCCAGGCGGCAGAACCGCACGAATTTGTTCAGGAAAGGGTTTCCGCCATGGCGGTTCCAAAAAGAAAAACCTCGCCGTCGCGGCGCAATATGCGCCGGTCGCATCACGCGCTCACGCCGGGCGCTCATGCGGAATGCGCCAATTGCGGCGAGCTGAAGCGCCCGCACCATGTGTGCAGCGCCTGCGGTCATTATGACGGCCGGGAGGTCGTTGCGGCTGAGGCGTGAAATCGCTTCCGTCTGGGCTTTGAGGGTTCCTACCCTTAAGCTTGTTCCGTTGCTGCGGATGCTTGGGGGCTACTGAGGACGTGGTCCGGGACCTGATTCTGTCTATCGACGCCATGGGCGGCGATTCGGGACCTGCCTCCATTCTGGCGGGCGTGGCGATCGCACGCCGGCGCCATCCCAAGGCCCGCTTCCTGCTTCATGGCGATGAGGCGGTGCTGAAGCCGCTCTTGGCCCGGCATCGTGGGCTCGCGGGCCGCGCCGAGATTCGCCATGCGCCCGCCGTTATCGGCATGGCCGAGAAACCGTCTCAGGCCGTCCGCCGCGGCCGCAATTCGAGCATGTGGCACGCGCTCGAAGCGGTAGCCCGCGGTGAAGCCCATGTCGCAGTTTCCGCCGGCAACACCGGCGCGCTGATGGCGATTTCCATGTTCCGCATGGGATTGATCGAGGGCATTTCGCGCCCCGCCATTGCGGTGTTGTGGCCGACGATGCGCGGTCAGAGCGTGGTGCTCGATGTGGGCGCCAATGCCGGCAGCGACGCGGAGCAATTGGTCGATTTCGCCGTCATGGGGGAAGCCTTCGCACGCGCGATCTTCGGCATCGAACGGCCCACCGTTGGTCTGCTCAATATCGGCGAAGAAGAAGTGAAGGGCATCGAGTCGGTGAAGCAGGCAGCGCAGATCTTGCGCGGCTGCAAACTGCCCATCGAATTTCACGGCTTCATCGAGGGCGATGATATCGGAGCGGGCGTCGTCGATGTCGTCGTGACCGACGGATTCACCGGCAATATCGCGCTGAAAACCGCGGAGGGGACCGCGAAGCTGATCGTGCACTATCTGCGATCCGCACTCCGGCGTTCGCCGCTCAGCCGGCTCGGCGCGCTTTTGGCAAGCGGGGCGTTCCGCGTGCTCCGGCGCAAGCTTGACCCCCGAACCCATAATGGCGGCGTGTTTCTCGGCCTCAATGGCGTGGTGGTGAAAAGCCACGGCGGCACTGATGCCTTGGGCTTTGCCAGCGCCATCGATCTTGCTATCGACATGGGCGGGTCGGATTTGATCGCGCGCATTTTGAAAGATCGTGCCGGCATTTCACCCGTGTCCGAGCAATCGAGCACCTCTCCTGAACATTCCAATGGCGCCAATGCGGCCCAGGCGGCGGTTTCGTGACAACAACCCGTTCTATCGTTCTCGGCTGCGGCTCGTGTCTTCCTGCCAATGTTGTAACCAATGACGAACTCGCCAAGCGCGTGGACACCAGCGATGCCTGGATTGTCGATCGCACGGGAATCAAGCGCCGTCATTTCGCGGCCGTGGGGGAAGTGACCTCCGACTTGGCATTAACCGCAGGAAGGCGAGCACTCGCGAGCGCCGATGTGAATGTCGGCGATCTCGATTTGGTTATTGTCGCCACGACCACGCCCGATGAGACTTTTCCCGCCACCGCAACGCGCGTGCAAGCACGGTTGGGCATGACCCGCGGTGCAGCGTTCGACGTTCAGGCGGTGTGTTCAGGGTTCATCTACGCCCTTTCCATTGCGGACAATTTCATCCGCTGCGGCCAGGCGAAAACCGTTCTTGTCATCGGCGCCGAGACCATGTCGCGGATTCTCGATTGGAACGACCGTACCACCTGCGTGCTGTTCGGCGACGGCGCAGGTGCCGTCGTGCTGCAGGCCGCCGAAGGGGAGGGGACCAACGCCGACCGCGGCATCCTCAATACCAAGATATTTTCGGACGGACGGCTGCACGATCTTCTTTATACGGACGGGGGGGTATCGGCGACCGGCACCGCCGGCTATCTCCGCATGCAGGGGCGCGAGGTCTTCAAGCATGCCGTGGTCAATATTTCCGCCGCCATCCAGGCTTCCACGCGCGAGGCGGGTATAACAGTTGCCGATGTCGACTGGTTCGTACCCCATCAGGCCAATCAGCGCATCCTGGACGGCACCGCAAGAAAGCTGGATATCCGCCCGGAACGCGTGATCTCGACCGTGGCCGAGCACGGCAACACCTCGGCGGCCTCGGTGCCGCTTGCGCTTTCGGTGGGGGTTGCGGACGGCCGGATCAAGCGGGGCGACCTGGTCCTGATGGAAGCCATGGGTGGTGGCTTCACTTGGGGGGCCGTGCTCCTGCGCTGGTGACCCCGCCTCGAATCGGAACAAACCACCCCAAGTCTTTGACATTGACGGGAAATGTGCCTGCCCCTACGGTTTGTGCGGCCCGCGGAGAGTCGCGGCCAAGGGGGGCATGGATGGGCACAAAGACTTTGACACGGGCCGATCTCACCGAAGCTGTCTTCAACGCGGTTGGCCTATCGCGCAATGAATCCTCGCAAATGGTGGAGGATATTTTGGACGAGGTTTGCGGCGCGCTGTCGCGCGGCGAGACGGTGAAGCTCTCGTCTTTCGGCACGTTCCAGGTGCGGCAGAAATCGCAGCGCGTGGGACGCAACCCCAAGACCGGTGACGAGGTTCCGATCGCACCGCGCCGAGTTTTGGTGTTTCGCCCGTCGCATGTGCTGAAGGCGCAGATCAACGGCCTCGAAAGCACAGGCATGCATGACGAGGAGTAAGTAATGTCCATGCTGGGCGTGGCACAGAAATCGCCGGAAGCCTTTCGCACCATCAGCGAAGTGGCGGCCGAGCTCGATGTGCCGCAGCACGTCTTGCGTTTCTGGGAAACCAAATTCGCCACCATCAAGCCGCTGAAGCGCGGCGGCGGCCGGCGCTATTACCGGCCCGACGATGTGGATTTGTTGCGCGGCATCCGCTCGCTGCTTTATCGCGACGGTCTCACCATCAAGGGCGTGCAGAAAATCCTGCGCGAACAGGGGCCGCGTTATGTGATGGAATTCGGACGCGGCGCGGCTAGCTTGATTGCGCCCCAACGCATCGCCAAGGTGGCGGAGAGGCCGCCCGAGGTGCCTTCGAATGTGCATCCATTTCCGCGCGAGATCGATGCGGCCGGCTTGAGCAAAGCGGATCGCGCGCGTTTTTCGAATTTGCTCGATGAGTTGTTGGAGTTGAGGGCACGCCTTTCAGCCGCCCGCTGCGCCCCCACGGATCTGCACTGAAAAATTTGAACGGGTTGATCTATTTCTTCCGTCATAGCCAGCCGTCTTACCGGCCACCCATGGTCACAATCCTCTAAGGCGCTCACGAATCTCCGGGACAAGCCCGGCAAAGACGAATGTCAAATATAATAGCAGGCGCCCCCAGAACCCTTCATTGCGGGGGCAGGTGGGCTTGACTATAGTCCGCCTCCCTTGAATACACGGGCTCCAAGCAATTGCTTGGGCATTGGTAACGGAGCGTGGCGCAGCCTGGTTAGCGCACCAGTCTGGGGGACTGGGGGTCGAGAGTTCAAATCTCTCCGCTCCGACCAATAAAATCGGCCGATCATTGTCCTTCGATGATGGTCAATTCCGCGACCTTGCTGTCGATCACGAAAATCGCCAGGAGCTTTGCCGGCTCGGTGGTGTCCGCGTTTTCGCTGATGTCGTGATGCGCGCGAGCCCGATCATTTGTTTCCTCCGGCTCAAACGTACGCTGCAAAAGCAGAACGCCCGGTTGCCCGGGCGTTCTGTACGTCATGATCGCAAGACGCGGTTCGAATCTACAACGCACTCCGGAGCGCGCTATTCGTTCCGATCGAACCCAATGTCTCGGTCCGCTGATGGGTCACGAGAGAACCGGGACCGCCGGTGTAGAATTTCAAGCCCACCATCCACGTGTCCACATGACCGGCATTGTTGGACAGGTCGGACCGCACATAGCCGCCGTAAAGCGAAATCGGCGTCGCTTCGGAAAAGAGATATTCCGCGTTGATGCCGTAGCTGGTCAAATGGCCTCCGCTCAAATCGACGTAATCGATCGTTCCTTTGAGCGCGAGGTCCGGCATCGCATAACCGGTCAATTCCCCGCCTACGTAACCGCCACTGCCGCTACCGCTGCCGAAACCGCTGAGGTTCACTTTGCCATCTGCTCCACCGCCTTTGGCTCCAACCGTAATCGCGTCGTTGAGGAAATACTCCCCGAACACGCCGTAGGTCGTCGCGTGCGCGTCGATACCCGAGCCCGATCCGCCGAAATTGGCGGTGGTATAAGCCACAGACGCACCGGCGCGGCCAAATCCTGGCGCCCAGTACGCGCTGCCACCAATGTCCCAGATATCTGCGTCGGCGCCGCTGACGGACAAGCGGTGATAGCCGCCGTTGATCTGACCAGCGAGATCATTCATGCCAAGCCCGAATGCGCCGGCACCGTTTAATCCCCACGTGTCGGCATGGCTGCCGCCGCCGCTATAGCTGCTGTTCGAATAATCGCCGCTGAACGCGCCAACGATTCCGATAGGCGCCGCGGCCTCTGCCGATAACGGTGCCATTGCCAATGCAATTCCAGAAGCGGCAATCATAAGCCGTGCAATTCTCAACATTGTGTTTCCTTCTTTTTGTGTATGCCAACCCAGCCAACCAAGTACGAGCGAGTTATTGCTTTGGTCCCGGGGCTTCAAGAGAAGCCAGCAAGTATTCCCGGGATGTGGTCTGAAAGACGCAGTTGCATGATGGCAACTGTTTCCAAAAAAAAATCAGATGGCAAACAATCCGTATACGGCCTTTACAGAGTCGAACGCGTAGATCACTAAGGTTTGAACGCCGCGAGGTCGCAGCCCGCCCTTTGTGAATTTCATGTCATGGCCGGTTTCAGCATGGGCTCGACTCAATCTTCAGGGTGCGTGCATTGCTCCGGGAACGTGTTGTTACCCCCGGGCCTCCCGCATAGCTCATTGAAATGCTATGTCTATGCCAGTTCCGGGCTGAGCGAGGGGGGAACCATGAACCTAGACCGACGCGTTCTTCTTGCCGGAATGGCCGGTGCCATCGCCGCTCCGGCATTTGCCCAGCCTGTGCCGACCGCGGCCAGATCCGGCAAAGACGAATTGCCGCTGGCGCGACGCCTTGCCGATTATGTGTCGTCGATGCGCGCGGCCGATCTCGATGCCGCGACCCTTGAGCGGACGAAAGTCCACCTGTTGGATTCGCTGGGCTGCGGGCTTGCGGCCTTCAAGGAAGAAACGGTCGGCGCCGTCCGCGAACTTGCTCTGGCAAGCGGCGGCAACGCGGCCACTATCATCGGCACAAAGCGACGCACCTCGGTGGAATGGGCGGCGTTCGCGAACGGCGCCGGAATCCGCGCCGACGACATCAACGATGTCTATGTTGGCCGCGGCACGGGCCATCCGAGCGATAACGCAGCGGCCTGTCTTGCGGCCGCCGAGGCGGCGGGTTCGTCCGGCGCGGAATTTCTTCTAGCGCTTGTGCTCGCCTATGAGGTCGAGTGCCGCTTTCTCGATGCCGCCTATCTCGACAGCCATGGTTGGGATCATCCCAATTACGCGCTGATTTCCAGCGCTCTCGCTGCTGGCAGATTGATGAAGCTGACGCCCGAACGTCTGACCGAAGCCGTCAACATCGCGCTCAGCGGCCATCTTGCGATGAACCAGACCCGTCTCGGCGCGCTGTCGAACTGGAAAGGACTTGCCGGTCCGGACGCGGCGCGCAATGCGGTATTCGCCGCCCAACTCGCGCGCGCCGGGATCACAGGGCCGTCGCCGATTTTCGAAGGCGAAGCAGGTTTCTTCAAACAGGTCTCGGGGCCGCTCGATATCGACACCTCCAGTTTTGGCGGGCACGGCAAGCGCTACCGGATCCATGATTGCTTCATCAAATCCTATCCGGCACAGGCTCAGACGCAGACCGCAATTCCCGCTGCCGCGAAGGTGGCCAAGGCGGCGGGCGATCTGTCGCGCATCCGCGCCATCGAGGTGAAGTCGACGCATCTGGGCTGGCTCATGGCCGGGAGCATGCCCGAACGCTGGGCGCCGAAGACATCGGAAACTGCCGATCACAGCCTGCCCTATATCGTCGCGCGCGCGATGCTGGACGGCACGATCACGACGGCGAGCTATGCGCCTGAACGTTTGCGCGATCCGAAGGCCGCGGCGTTGCTGAAACTTATCACCATCCGCGAAGATGCAACGATGACCGCCTTGGTGCCGAAGCAAAGCCCCAACAGCGTGACGGCCACGCTCGACGATGGCCGCGTGATCAGTGAGCGGGTTGACGATCTGCCGGGCTTTGTCAGTCGCCCGATGCAACGCGCCGATGCGGAGGAAAAATTTGAGCGCAACGCCAAGACGCTTCTGAAATCCGCACAAATCAAACGCGTCTCGGAAGCGGTCTGGAATCTGGATCGGGCGGAATCGGTGGGTGCGCTGATCGATAGCCTCGTCATCGAAGCCTGATCGACGCGACGCAGTACGCCGGGAAAAGAAACCATTGCATGAGAGGGAAATAGAACGTCATGACGACCGATCTGACATACCTCGCATACACAGCCATGCTAACCGCGGCTCTTTGGATTCCGTATGTCGTCTGCCAGGTTTCAACCAACGGTTTTCTGACGCCGCCGAATTATGTCGATCCGGCGCCGCGTCCGGTTCCGTTATGGGGCAAGCGCGCCGACCGTGCCTATCTGAATGCCGTAGAAGTTTTCGCGCCCTTCGCCGCGCTCGTTCTTATCGCGCACGCCGCCGGCAAGGCCGATGCCATGACGGGGTTCTGGGCGATGAGTTTCTTCTGGCTGCGCGTAGCGCATGCCGTCGTCTATTGGCTGGCGATACCGTACATACGCACGGTGGTCTTCGCGCTGGGCTTCGCGTGCGTCGTCGGTGTTTTCTGGGAATTGATCAAATAGCGTGGGGAGAGCGCCGGCGGGCTAGGGATTGCCGCTCGCGCGGCTCTTGCGGAGACCGGCTTCGATCTTGTCGGCCAATTCGTTCCAGCTTTTTGCAATCGAGAGGTAAGCGTCACGGAGTTCCGCATCTTCACAGGGCATAGCCAAATTCATCGCTTCGACAGCGCCATGTCGGTAACGAGACATTTGTTCACGCGTATAGCCAGAATGCGTGGTCATGTCGCAGGCTCCTGCGAGTCCGCGGGAATCTAACACTGCTCCCCCGGGGGTCTGCAAGCGGCGGCAGGGCATTTTGGGCCTTGAAGAAGTTAACGGACGCGCGGCCCGGGCCCCCATGAAGTCACGGTTTGCCCGCAATTCCGCTCCAATTCACCCGTTTCCTTGAGTGGGTCACAGATTAGGAGCGGACAATGAAGAATTTCACGATCGCAATGTCTTTGATGCTTTTGTCGGCTGCTTTTGTCACGCCGGCCGACGCCAATTGGTTCAGCAGCCAGAAGTCCAACTCGATGTTCAACATCGGCTCGGTGCGCAATCCGACCCCGCAGGAATTGCGCTTCTTTTATGCCAAGGCCGAAGCCGAACGCCAAGCAAAGGCGGCCCGGAAGCAATAGCCGCTTTTCCTCACGGATATCCAAAGCCCGGCTGCTGAGAGACGCGGCCGGGCTTTTCTTTATTTCGCGACGTAACCCGCCGGCAGGACTTTGTGCGGGTCGACGCGCACCACGAGATACACGATCTGATCGGAAGTAATTTCCGTCCACCAATGCGGCGTATTCGGCGGGATAATGACGACGTCGCCCGGGCCGAGTTTGCGGCTCTTGCCGTCGGTGACTTTGCCGCCGCCGGAACTTGGCCCATTGAGAGTCGTGACCACCGGACTGTCGGGTGGCTGCTCCTTCGGATTCTCGATCGTGCCGCCGGTTACAAGCGTGCCGTTGCCGGAGATCACGTGATAGATTTCCGTGATCTGGCTGTGCTCAATCCCGCCGCCAATGTCGCGTCCGGCCGTCTTGGCCCGATGCACCACGCCGGTGCCGACATTGTATTCCCCGTTGATGCTCACCACCCGAAGCTGCTGATCGCTGACCGGGGCGGTCGCGGTTTTCTTCACGGCGGCTTCGATTTCGGCATTGCTGATGTCGGTGGCAACTCCACGCGGCATATGCTGCGCCTGAGCGGCGAGAACCAGGGCCGGTGTGGCAACAAAAAGCGCGAACAACAATGCAGAACGCTTCTTCATCGTGCTCTCCTTTTGCGGGCCTATTTCACCTCGACGAGCTCGATCGCTTCATGGCTCGGACCTTCGATCATCACTGCGCGCGTGTCGCCGAGTTTGTAAGGTTCTTCCAGGAAGGTGACGTTTTCACTTTTAAGTTTCGCCACCCAGGCATCCAGATTGCGGACACTCAAACCGACATGGTCCATAAGCCGGCCGCGTGTGCCGACAAGCGGCTTATCGGTCTGGCGCATATACCAGTTCATCGCCACATCGCCGAAGGTGACGCCGGCCGATGGCGAACGGTACATGCCTTCTTTCTCCAGCGAGGGCCATGTCGGATAGGGCGCCCTCTGAGCCTTGCAATTGATTTCCGCACGCGACGCGACGGCCGGCAGTGTCTGCGTTGAGGGCGCGTTCAGATGCGTCTGGTACCAAAGCTGCGCGCAGAACGGATCCTCTTGATACATGTGCACATGGTTGAAGCGCTCCGCCGGCATATTGCCTTGATATTCGATCAACGCATTGTCGGGTCCGCGCATATAAGCGAATCCCGCCCCGCCGAGTGGCATCACACCTTTGGCTTTGGCGCCGGCAATCTGCGCCTTGGTCAGACCCAAAAGACCGCCGGTGCCGGGCCACGTGTCGCTGCTGACAAGCACGGACGCGCCTTCATCGGTGGTATAGAGCGGCGCCAGCTTGACCTCAGGCCGGCTCTTGTAGAGTTCCAAATTCTTGCGCACATCGGTCACGTGCCAGCCGAAATGCCAATAGGCGGTCGCTTGCGGGTCCGCAGGCGGAGGAGCAGCAACCTTCGTGAACAGCACCAGCACATTGTTGGGCGAGGCCAATGCCGGAAGACCACCCCAGACGGTCTTCGACGTACTGGGAAATTCTTTCGCGTAGAAAGCGATGGCTGCGTCGGGATCGACGGAATTCAAGTGCAAATGATGAAAACCCGGGGGTGGCAGTTTGGCCTGCTGCTCGGCCGCGTCTGCGCCTCCACAGGCAGCGAATGCCGACATTGCAAGGGCCACACAAAGGCCAGTGCGCTTTGCCATGATCGAACCTCAACGACAGCGGGACAGACGGAGAATAGCACGAGTCTCGGTAGGCGGGCCGTTCATCGGACCGCTTGTCGGCCGGGTGTCTGGACGTGCTGCGCCGCAGCAGCGCCGAAAAATGCCGCCACCAGCAACATCGCTGTCACGAATAATAAACCAGAGGTGAAGCTTCCGGTGAAATCCTTCAGCGCGCCAACCACCGGCGAACTGATGGCTGCGCCCACCTGACCCACCGAATTGATGAGCGCGATGCCCGCCGGCCGCGCACCCGGTGAGAGGATCGCTGCCGATGCCGGAATCGTCCAGAACATGGCCATGGCACAGTAATTTCCCGTCGTCGCCGCGATTAGCCCAAGCAATTGCAGCGACGCCAAATCCGAGGCCACGATCAGAAGCCATCCCACTGCGGCCAGCAGCAAGGGAAGAACGAGATGCCACGGCCTTTCGTCGTGGCGATCGGAATGCAGACCCCAGACCGGCATGGCGGCCGCCGCGATAATCGCCGGAATGGCCGCAATCACGCCGATGAGCGAGAGATTCGCAGAACCCGCAAACGCGCGGACGATCTGCGGCGTCCAAGTGGTATTGGCGTTCAGCGAAGCCACCAGGCCGAAATAGGCGAGTGAAAGGAAGACCACGTTTCGACTCGCAAGTTCACCGATCACGCTGCGACGTTGCAGCGGATCTCGCGCTTCGAGT
>DATLVC010000355.1:0-4571 GCA_035577685.1 Micropepsaceae bacterium
GTCAACACCCCAGCGGTCCGATTTGACGAGATCGCGATCGACGACATGGTTGGCGTTGCCCATCAGGTTGATGCGGATCGCGGTGGTGTCGCCGACCTGCCTGTTGACGTCGACAAGTCCGCGGTAATAGGCGCCGTTCCCGGCATAGACATCGGCGCTGTACATCTCGCCGAGGAAGGGCGTCTTCGACACCGTATTGATGACGCCGCCTGTGCTGCCGCGCCCGAACATGGTGCCGGACGGTCCTTTCAGGACCTGAACCTCTTGGAAGGCGAAGCTGTCGCGGGTGTAGACGCCGAAATCACGCAAGCCATCGACATAGACATCGTCCTTGGCGTCGAAGCCGCGGATCTTGAATTGGTCGCCATTCAACGTGCCGCCTTCGCCGATTGAAACGGTAATGCCAGGCACGTTCCGCAAAGCCTGTTCCAGTGAGGTGACGCCTTGCTCCTTCAGCTGCTCCTGGGGGATGACGGTGATGGCCTGGGGCGTGTCCTGGACCGTGCCGGGCAGGGTGGCGAGCCCCGTATCGTGACCGAGCGCGTTGGTTCCGCGCTGGTCCTCCACCCGCAACGGGCCCAGTTCCAGAGGTGCGGAGGAAGGGGAAGCTTCCGCTTGCGCAAAGGCCGCCGGCGCATAGAGTGCGCCGCCAAGGAGTGCGGCAAGGGTCTCAGTTCGCTTGCGAAAAACTGTTTTTCTGATTCGGGATGCCATGGGTTCTCCTGAAAATGATGCCGATCTCGCACGAGACCTGGCTGGCATCCGTTTTCGAGGAACGAACCTCTGGCGGGGCTGGCTGGGAAAAAACGCGGAAAGGAAGCGACGCCTCTCGCGCCTATTTGGTCAGTATGAGCTTGTCGTTGCTGGTCAATCGCAGCCTGTACTCGGTGTCCTTATGAACAAGAATGATCTCGCGGCCTGAAGCGAGAAGCGTACCGGCGTCGATCTTGGGGATTGAAACGCCATCCCCGCGGCCGATTTTTTGTTTTGCTTCCAAGCCACTAGCCCTTAGTTGCGCCCCGATTCACCCCAGGGCCAAATTTTATAGGCCATATTGCGACTTAGTCGCAAGAGCATTTTCAAAAGGAGGCGTTTGCTGCGGCGTTTTGGTAAAACCCGCGCGGGCCGAACTGTTTAGCCGGCATGAAAGCCCTTACGAATCCAGGCTTCCGGTATTGACGCCCTGGTTTCGTAAAAGTATACAGCCCCACCTTCGCGGCAGGCCGTCGGACAAAGATTCGAAACGCTGCCTGAAGAAAGTGTAGAGCACGGGTCAAGCGCGATCCGGGGCAAATGGGCGCCCGGATCCTCCGCGTGTTGCGGGCCATCTCGCATGAGGTGGTTCCCGCGAATGTTTTTGTTTTGGGACGTTGTCGTATTGGGACGGGCCTTTTGGGGCCGGAACGGAAAAAGACGAGATGCCGACAGTCAATCAGCTGATCCGCAAGCCCCGCGGCGAGAAGCCGAAGCGCAATAAGGTGCCCGCGCTCACCAATTGTCCGCAGAAGCGCGGCGTCTGCACGCGCGTCTATACGACGACACCGAAGAAGCCGAATTCGGCGCTTCGCAAGGTGGCCAAGGTGCGCCTCACCAACGGCTATGAGGTGGTGAGCTACATCCCCGGCGAAGGCCATAATCTTCAGGAGCATTCGGTGGTGCTGATTCGCGGCGGCCGCGTGAAGGACCTTCCGGGCGTGCGCTATCACATCCTGCGCGGCGTGCTCGACACGCAGGGCGTCAAGGACCGCAAGCAGCGCCGTTCCGTATACGGAGCAAAACGGCCGAAGTGACCGCTTAAGCGTCATCCCGGCCGAGCGAGCGGAGCGAGCGCAAGCTGGGATCAAGTAGAGAAGAAAAGACGAAGGAACGCCACTCATGTCCCGCCGCCACCGTGCAGAGAAACGCGAGGTTACTCCCGACGCCAAATTTGGCGACGTGATCCTTGCGAAGTTCATGAACAGCCTTATGTATGAGGGCAAGAAGTCGGTCGCCGAGGGCATCATCTATGGCGCCTTCGACACGATCCAGCAGAAGACCAAGCAGGAACCGCTCGGCGTCTTTCATGAGGCGTTGAGAAATGTCAGTCCGGCGCTGGAAGTCCGATCGCGCCGTGTCGGTGGCGCCACCTATCAGGTGCCGGTGGAAGTGCGCACGGATCGTTCGCGCGCGCTCGCCATCCGCTGGATCATCACGGCCGCGCGCGGCCGCAACGAACCAACAATGCAGGGGAGGCTTTCGGGGGAGATCATGGATGCCGCAAACAATCGCGGCACGGCGGTGAAGAAGCGCGAGGACACGCACAAGATGGCGGAAGCCAACCGTGCATTCTCGCATTACCGCTGGTAACTGTTAAGGACGTCCGATGCCCCGACAAACCCCGCTCAACCGCTACCGGAATATCGGCATTGCCGCGCATATCGATGCCGGCAAGACGACGACGACCGAGCGCATTCTGTATTACACCGGCCGTTCTCATAAGATCGGCGAAGTGCATGATGGCGCCGCCACCATGGACTTCATGGAGCAGGAGCAGGAACGCGGCATCACCATCACCTCCGCTGCGACGACCTGTTTCTGGAAGGATCATCGCATCAATATCATCGACACGCCGGGCCACGTCGATTTCACCATCGAGGTGGAGCGTTCCATGCGCGTCCTCGACGGCGCGGTGGCGGTGTTCGATGCGGTTGCGGGCGTTGAGCCGCAATCCGAAACGGTGTGGCGCCAGGCGGACAAATATCGCGTGCCGCGCATCTGTTTCGTCAACAAGATGGACCGCACCGGCGCGGATTTTTATCGCTGCGTGCAGATGATGATCGATCGCCTCGGCACGCGACCGATGGTCATTCAGATTCCAGTGGGCGCCGAAGCCGGGTTTAAGGGCGTCGTCGATCTTGTTCAGATGAAGGCGTTGATCTGGAAAGAAGAGAATCTTGGCGCCGATTACGAGCTGATGGAGATTCCGGAAGATCTTCTCGACAAAGCTACAGAGCTTCACACCAAGCTTGTCGATATGGCGGTCGAAGAAGACGAGAAGCTTCTGGAGGCCTATCTCGAAGGCAATGCGCCGACGGTCGAGCAACTGAAGGCCTGCATCCGCAAGGGTACCTGCGCCTTCCGGTTTGTGCCGGTTCTCTGTGGCGCGGCGTTCAAGAACAAGGGCGTTCAGCCGCTTCTGGATGGCGTGGTCGATTTTCTTCCCTCGCCGCTCGACGTACCACCGGTGGAAGCCGAGAAGCCGCACTCCAACGAAAAAATCGTTCTCGCCGCAGACGACAAGGCCCCGTTCGCGGGTCTTGCGTTCAAGATTATGGACGATCCGTTCGTCGGCTCGCTAACCTTCATGCGCGTCTATTCCGGCACGATTAACTCCGGAACGATGGTGCTCAATTCGATCAAGGACAATCGCGAGCGTGTCGGTCGCATGCTTCTGATGCACGCGAACAATCGCGAAGACGTCAAGGAAGCGTTTGCCGGTGACATCGTGGCGCTAGCCGGCCTTAAGGGCACGACGACGGGCGAAACGCTCTGCGATCCTGCTAATCCGGTGATCCTGGAACGCATGGAATTTCCCGATCCCGTCATCGAAGTCGCTATCGAGCCGAAGACCAAGGCCGATCAGGAAAAGCTGGGTGTCGCGCTCAATCGTCTGGCGCAGGAAGACCCATCCTTTCGCGTCTCCACGGACCTCGATTCCGGCCAGACCATTCTGAAGGGCATGGGCGAGCTTCACCTCGAAATTAAAGTCGACATTTTGCGGCGCACCTACAAGGTGGACGCAACCGTCGGCGCGCCGCAGGTGGCTTATCGCGAAACCCTGTCCAAGCCGGTGACGGTGCTTTACACGCACAAAAAGCAGACCGGCGGTTCGGGCCAGTTCGCCGAAGTGAAGATCGAATTCGAGCCTCTGCCCCCGGGGTCGGGCTTCGAGTTCGAGAACGATGTCATTGGCGGCTCGATTCCGAAGGAATTCATTCCGGCCGTCGAAAAGGGCATCAAGGCGCAAAAGGAAAACGGCTTGATGGCCGGCTTTCCGGTGATCGACTTCAAGGCGCGCCTGATCGACGGCAAGTACCACGAGGTGGACTCGAACGCGCTCACCTTCGATATCGCGGCGCGTGCGGCGTTCCGCGAGCTTGCAACGCGCGGCGCGGTGAAGTTGCTGGAGCCGATCATGAAGGTCGAGGTGGTGACACCGGAAGATTTCACCGGCGGCGTCATCGGCGATCTTCTGGGGCGGCGCGGGCAAATTCAGGGTCAGGACACGCGCGGCAATGCGCAGGTCATCAACGCGATGGTGCCGCTCGCCAACATGTTCGGGTACATCAACACGCTGCGCTCGATGTCGCAGGGGCGCGCGCAATATTCCATGGAATTCCATCATTACGCGCAAGTGCCGCAAGCCATTGCGGATGAAGTCAAAGCCAAATACGCCTGAGTTAGTCAGCATACGGAGAGAATAAGATGGCCAAGGCAAAGTTTGAACGGACGAAGCCGCACTGCAATGTGGGGACGATCGGCCACGTGGATCACGGCAAGACGACGCTGACGGCGGCGCTGACGCGGGTGTC
>DATLVC010000356.1:0-4604 GCA_035577685.1 Micropepsaceae bacterium
GCAATGATCGCAGTGCCGCCTGCGAACAGCGAAGGCCAGCGCAACGGTTCAAGCAACCCGGCAAGACCGACAGATTTCACCGCAAGCGGTATCGCGACCACCAAGATGAAGGCGGCTATGGCAGCGAATATCGCACCCACGGTAATCGCGAGCGAGAGCAGATTGATACCGATGAAGCTGCGCGTCTCCTTCTGCTCGTAGGCGACGTTGAGGCCGGCAATCAGCGAACTCACACCGGCATTGGCGCTCCACAGCGAAATGGCCAAACTGAAAATAAAAGCTCCGCTCAGTTTCGAAGGATGGGTCGTCGTTACCCGGATCATTTCGTCGCCGACGAAATTCAGCACGTCTCGCGGGAGGAATCCCCGCAGATAGGACAGATGTTCGCGCGCGGTATGGATGTCCGCAAACAGCCCGTAGAGCGAAACAAACGCCGCGAGAGCGGGAAAGAACGCGAGCAGAACGTAAAACGTCGCCCCGGCGGCAACGGTGGGGATGTCGTCAGCCACGAATTCCGACGCCGCATGCAGGAACATCCGACGCCACGGCGCAGCAACCCAGCGGCGAAATGTAATGTGGGACCCTGCTGTGCCTGTGCCGCTCAAGGCTTGCCCCGGAATTGCCTCGGACAAGATAACGCGGGCGGGGCCGTTAGGTTTGCGGCCATGATCGCCTCGCGATATCTAGCCGGTCAGAAAAAACCCTTACCGGAGAAGAATGTCCATGGATTTGAACCTCAAAGGGCGCCGCGCCCTTGTGACCGGCTCGACCGGCGGCATCGGCTATGCGACGGCCCGGGAGCTGGCGCGCCTCGGGGCAGCGGTGGCCATCAATGGCCGTACCCCGTCCCGGGTTGCCGAGGCAATCGCCAAGCTCAAAATCGAAGTCCCAGGCGCTGAATTCCTCGCGGCCCCAGGAGACCTGGCAACGGCAGAGGGCGCGGATTCCATCATCCGCGCGGTGCCCGAAGCAGACATCCTCGTCAACAATGCCGGGATTTTCGAGCCCAAGCCGTTTTTCGAAATTCCGGACGCGGATTGGCTGCGATTTTTCGAGGTGAACGTACTTTCCGGCATCCGCCTTGCACGGCATTACACCCCGCAAATGGTCAAGAAAGGCTGGGGCCGGGTGGTGTTCATCTCATCGGAATCGGGGGTGCACATTCCTGCTGAAATGGTCCATTACGGCATGACCAAGACGGCCCAGCTTGCGGTCGCCCGCGGTCTTGCGGAAACGGTTACGGGCACCGGCGTCACAGTGAACTCTGTCCTGCCTGGGCCCACCCTTTCCGAAGGTGTCGGGACCTTCATGCGGCAAATGGCCAAGGGCGTCACCAATCCCGACCTCGACCAGATGGGGCGCGACTTCATCCACGCGCACCGGCCGACCTCACTGCTCGGGCGACTCGCCAGCATCGAGGAGGTTGCGAACATGATCGCCTATGTCTGCAGCCCCGCCGCGAGCGCCACCACGGGTGCGGCTCTCAGGGTGGATGGCGGCGTGGTGCGATCAATCGTCTGAACCTCCTCGCCCGCGGTTGACTCTGCATTCCCATGTCTTAGAAGGGTTTCACACAGGACGTTTGGGAAATCGGGGGAATCATGGCGGCGCCGCAATTGTTGGTGCATGACAAGAAGGACTCAGTCGGCGTTGTCGTGGTCGAAGGCTTGAAAGCCGGGACCGACATGCTCTGCGTCGTTACGGCGGACAATTCCGAGTTTCACCTCGTGGCCAAGATGGATGTGCCCATCGGCCACAAGATCGCGCTCGCCGACATCAAATCCGGCGACACAGTGTGGAAATACGGGCAGGACATCGGCAAGGCGATCGCCAATATCGCCAAAGGCGAGCATGTCCACGTCCACAATCTCAAGACGAAACGGTGGTGAGCGAGATGGCCAAAGCAAACGGCACGTCTAACGGAAGTTTCCAGGGCTGGCGGCGGGAAAATGGCCGCGTCGGGGTCCGCAACCATGTGCTGATCCTGCCGCTCGACGATCTGTCGAATGCGGCCTGCGAATCGGTGGCCAACAACATCAAGGGCACGCTGGCCATTCCCCATGCCTATGGGCGCTTGCAATTCGGCGAGGATCTTGAGGTTTTCTTCCGCACTTTGATCGGCACCGGCGCCAATCCCAACGTCGCCGCCGTCGTGGTGATCGGCATCGAGGACGGCTGGACCAAGCGCGTCGTTGACGGCATCAAGAAAACCGGCAAGCCCGTGGAAGGTTTTGGCATCGAAGGCGTCGGCGACATCATGACGGTCGCCAAGGCTTCCCGCACGGCGAAGGATTATCTGCACTGGGCCTCCGAGCGCCCGCGCGAAGAATGCGACATGTCTGAGTTGTGGGTGTCGGCCAAATGCGGCGAGAGCGACACCACGACCGGCCTCGCCTCCTGCCCCACCGTCGGCAACATGTATGACAAGCTGATCCCCAAAGGGATTTACGGCGTGTTCGGCGAAACGTCGGAAATCACCGGCGCCGAAATGCTGGCAAAGGCACGCGCGGCCACTCCCGAAATCGGCGAGAAATGGTATCGCGTCTGGCAGGCCTATCAGAACGACGTCATCGAAGCGCACAAAACCAACGATCTGTCCGATTCGCAGCCGACCAAGGGCAACATCGCGGGCGGCCTGACCACTATCGAGGAAAAGGCCCTCGGCAATCTCGAAAAGATCGGCCACGAGTGCCGCTATATCGACGTGCTGGAACCGGCCGAAGCCCCGGCGAAGGGCCCCGGCCTTTATTTTATGGACACGTCGTCGGCCGCGGCCGAATGCGTGACCCTGATGGGTGCAGCGGGCTATGTCGTGCACTGCTTCCCGACCGGCCAGGGCAATGTCATCGGCAACCCGATTCTGCCGGTCATCAAGATTACGGGCAATCCCAAGACGGTGCGCACCATGTCGGAGCATATCGATGTGGATATTTCCGGCATCATCCGCCGCGAGATCACCATTCCCGAGGCCGGCGACATGCTGATCGACATGGTCCGCCGCACCGCCAGCGGACGGCTGACCGCCGCCGAGGCCCTGGGCCATCGCGAATATGTGCTGACCAAGCTCTATCGCAGCGCATAAAGAGCGCCGGCCGGGGAATAGTTCATGATCGATGGCTCCGGATCGCGGGAGGCCGCCCTTAAGGGCCGCGCCCGCCTGCCCAATCTGGTGCCTGGTGTCGTGCTGGCTGGCGTTGTCGCCATTGCCAGCACAGGCGGCGCCGCCTTGCTCGCGCGGGTGCTGCCGATCACGGCAATGGTCGTCGCTCTCTTCATCGGAATCGCCTTGAACCCGGTCGCCTCGCGCCCGGTCTTCAAGACGGGAATCGGGTTTTGCGTGCGCACCGTCCTTCGCTGTGGCGTCGCGCTACTGGGATTGCGCATCGCGATCAGCGACATCACCTCGCTCGGGATGGAAACCGTCGTCATCGTGGTCGTCTCCATGCTGATTACCATCGCAAGCGGCTTTGTGTTCGCGCGCGCCTTCGGACAGAAGCCGGGCTATGGCGCACTGATCGGCATCGGCACCGCCATCTGCGGCGCGTCCGCCGCCTTGGCGACGTCCATGGTGGTGCCCGACTATCACGGCAAGCAGGCCGACGTGGTTTTCAGTGTGGTGGCGTTGAACAGCTTCGCGACGGTGGCGATGGTGCTGTACCCGCCGCTCTGCATGTGGCTCGGCTTCGATCACCAGACGACCGGCATCATGCTGGGCGCAACCGTGCATGATGTGGCGCAAGTCGTGGGCGCCGCCTATCCGGTATCGGAAACTGCAGGCAATACGGCGGTGGTCGTGAAACTGTTCCGCGTGTTCCTGCTATTTCCCATCGTGCTGGCAACCGGCTGGTGGTTCAATCGCGGCGCGGCTTTGGGCGAAGGCGTCAAAGTGCCGGTGCCGATCTTCGCGCTGGTGTTCATCGTGCTTGTCGTCGTCAACAGCTTCATTTTGAACGTTGCCGCCTTGGCGCCGTCTTATGTCGCGGTGAAGCCCTTATTCGTCGATATTTCCAACTGGGCGCTGCTGGTCGCGATTGCGGCACTGGGATTGAGCACATCGGTGTCGGTGATTGCGTCGCTCGGCTGGCGCCACCTCGCCACGGTTTCGGCGTCGACGCTGGTTATCCTGGTGCTGGTTGTGAGCGCGTTGTCCTTGCGAGCGGCAGGATGACGGTCCTTTCGTTCGAAGCCGCGGAGGATTTGGTGGCGGCGGCTCTGCACCGCTCACGGACGAGCGAACCCACGGCGCGCATCGTGGCGCATGCCTTGGTGTCCGCCGAGGCTGACGGGCTGAAAAGCCACGGTCTCCTGCGCGTGCCGATGTATGCCGCGCAGGCCAAGTGCGGAAAGGTCGACGGCTTCGCCACGCCTTCGGTCGAGCGGGTACGCCCGGGCCTGTTGTCCATCGATGCCAAGCATGGCTTCGCCTACCCCGCGATGAACGAGGCCATTTCGCGGCTTCCCGTCATGGCGCGCGAGTTGGGAATCGCGGCCGCCGCCATTCGCCGCTCGCATCATGTCGGCGTTGCCGGTCATCCTGTGGAACGGTTGGCAAAAGACGGCATGGTCGCGATGATGTTCGCGAATGCGCCGGCGGCCATGGCACC
>DATLVC010000357.1:0-10278 GCA_035577685.1 Micropepsaceae bacterium
GAAGGCGAGCAGCGAAAACACATAAAGATTGCCGGCCCACAAATAGGTTGCCCAGGTGATGACAAGCGAACCCGCGAAGGTCCAAAGCAGATAGGCGCGCCGTCCCAGCCAATCCGCCACGAACCCCGACGACATATAGGCGAGCAATCCACCCAGCGTGTAGACCAGCGCAATGCGCGGCCCCCACACGCCTGCCATCTCGCCCTGCGCTTTGGCCAATTGTTCGGCATAAACAGGCGACCAGGTGGAAACTGCCCACCAGCCGGTGGTGGTCGCGAGCGACATCAAGAAGGTGAGCCACACACGGCGGCGCGCTTCGGCCGAACGGAACAAGGTCGTCAGCGTGAACGGGCGTTTTTCATCGGGCGCAGCAATATGGGTTTCACCCTCCACGGCGCTCCAGCGTTTTTCACGCACCGCGGTCAGCCAATGCTCGGACTCCTCCAGCGCACGCATCAGATAGAAGACGCAAAAGCCGGGAAGAGCGCCGACCAGGAAGATCAGCCGCCAGGTCTCGTCGCCCAAGGGCTGTGTCTGGCTGAGCACGAACCAGATGATGGCGGCGAGAAACGAGCCGGCACCAAAACCCGATTGCAGGAAGCCGAGTCCCTTGGGGCGCGCTTTGTTGGGCCAGGATTCGGCGACCAGCGCGATGCCGGTGCTCCATTCCGCGCCGATGACAAGGCCAGTGAGGGACCGCATCGCGATCAGCATTGCGAGGCTGGTGCTGAGCGCGGTCAAGCCGGTGAGGCCGGCATAAAGCAGCACGGAAAGCATCATCATGCGCTTGCGGCCGAAATAATCCGCAAGGATGCCGCCCGCGAGACCGCCAATGCCCCAGCCCAGCAGCGTGATGCCGATGGCGAGTCCGGCATAGATGGCGGCGGAAGGCGCTTGATCGGGACGCAGCAGCGAATGCAACGCCGGCGGCAAAGCCACGATCAGCGCGAAGGCCTCATAACCGTCGAAGATCCAGCCGAGATAGCTGCCCCACAGCACGCGCCAGTGCTGCGCAGTCAAGCCGGTTCGCCATGACGTTGCAGATGCGGGAATTGCTATCGACGCTTCAGTCATAGTCCACTTACACGGTTGCGAGGACGGGCAGCAATATTGCTCACCCCGATTTTGATGTGGGTCAACAGACGAAATACGAAAACACGAAGACACAAAGAATGCACGAAGCACACGAAGCGTTCAAATCAACCATCTTGTGACCCTTGTGAGGACTTCGTGTCCTTTGTGTCTCCTGTTCGTCTTACGCGGTCAGGCGCCTTTATCGGTTGGTGTGCGGCGTTTGGCGACCTTCTCGCCGGTCTCGAAATAGCGGCCCGTGACCGCCATCACCGCCTCTTCCGCGTTCTCTGCCGTCCACGCCGACAGCGGGTAACCATGCCAGGGCGTCTTCAAATCGAGCGCCGGGAGACCAAGTGCTGCCCAACGAGACCGCGCCGCGTCCATGAAATCGCGCCGGGGCAGCGACACCGGCAAATAGGGATGCTCGCGGCAGGCATTGATCAGCATAGCCGATGCGCCTTTGCCTTCGGGATAATCGGCATCGGGACCCGGCGTGAGGGAGGGATCGAGTCTCGGCACCTTGCCGCGGATGATCTCCACATCGCGGTGCGGCTGCATGGAATAGGACAGCGCCCACAGCACCGCGTCCATGGAATTGGGCTCGATATCGGAATCGACCGCGATGAAGATTTTCCCCAGCGATGGATCGAATGCCGCCGCCGCCCGCAGCGCCTGCCAGGGCTGACCCAAAGCGGGCCGGTCGAGCTGGATCACGAACATCATGTTGCAGCTCGCCATCTCGTGGCAGGCGACTTTCGTCACCGAAGGAATGTTGCAGGCGTTCTTCAGATGGTTGAGATAGATTGCATCGAACGCCGCTTTGCGGATGACGGTGCTTTCGCTCGGCGGGAATTCGCTGATGATGCCCTGATAGATTGGCCGCTCGCGTTGCGTGATGGCGGAGACCTCGAAGATCTTCTCCATCTTGCGCGGCCCCAGATAGCCGCTCGCCTCGCCGAACGGTGCTTCGGGTTCCAACACATCGGTGCGGATTTTCCCTTCGATGACGATCTCCGCATCGGCCGGCACCAGCGCGTCGAATGCCTCGGCCTGCACAACAGCGATAGGTTCACCGTTCAGCGCGCCCGCCAGGCCGTATTCGTCGACGCCATAGGGCACCTTGCTGGCGGCGGCCAGAAGCAGCGCCGGCGGGCCGCCGATGAAGATCGCCGCTTCCAGCGGGCGGCCCATGCGCCGCGCCTTCTCCCATTGGATGGCGAGATGCTGCGTCGGCACATCCGTGGCACAGCCGATGCGGTCGGGCGCTTTGATCATGCCCCGATAGATGCCGAGATTGTAAGAACCGGTCTCGGGATCGCGCGTCACCCAGACGCCCGCCGTGATAAACGGCGCGGGGTCGAAACCGGGCGTCGAAATCAGATGTGGAAAACGATCCACCCCGCCGCCGGAATAGGGCACGCGATGCACGATGCGTTTCACGGCAGCCGCTTCGCGCGCAACAATCCTGGGGGGCCGGTGATTGCCATGCGCTCGCGCCCAGGCAGCGGCAATGTCGTCCGGCGCAACGCCTAACGCAGCCGCATAGACGCTGCGCGAGCTGCCCAGCGCACCCAGAACGACCGAACCGTCGAATGTGCGTCCGCGTGCGTCCGTCACGTTGCGAAACCAGAAGGCCTTTCGCGCCTCCTCCGAGAGCCCACGAAATTGCAGCCTTACAAGCGGGACCAATTCGGTGTCTTTGCAGATCGGCTCATCAACGATGTGCAGCAGCTCGCGCTCGCGCAGCGCTTCCAGGTAGTCGCGCAGGTCCCGATACGGCATGAATCAATACCGGCGCATGAGCGGGATCATCGCAAACGACGTTACGATGCAGGAGAGGACCAGGAAGTTGAGCCCAGCCTGGAAATCCCCGGTCCGTTCGATCAGGGCCCCGATGATGAAGGGCGCCGACGAACCCACAAGATTGGCAAAGCCCGCAAACAGGCCGAACCCAAGTGCGGTGATCTTGCGCGGGACGATCTGCGAGGATATGGCGAAAAGACCCGGTGTGGTGCCGCCCCAGAAGCCCGCGCTCAGTGCGATCAGCCAGGCGGCCATATCAGCATCGGGTGCGATGGCGGCGAAATACACCAATACGCCGGTGATCGCCTGGGTGATGCCGCAGAGAAACGCGCGCCGGCCGGTCTTGTCGCCAAGCCAGGCAAAGACAATCTGGCCCACGATCATCAAGGCGAAGGGCAAAGCGGAATAGAAGCCGGTCATCATCAGATTGAGATGCCGCGCCTGCTGCAGATAGGTCGGCAGCCAGGAGTTGAGGCCCCAGAGATAGATCAGCGTGCCCGAATTGTAGATCGGCAGAAGCCAGAAGCGCCAATCGCGCGCGAGCATGCCGAACGCCGTGCCAAACGAAACGCTCTCCTCGCGTTTCTCCGCGAGAGATTTTGCAGCGTCGGGAGGATTGTCGCGCAGGTAAAGCCAGATAACCGGCAACACGACAAACGCGTTAAGCGCCGCGAGCGCAAAGAACGAGGCGCGCCAGCCATATTGCGCGACCAGGAAAATAACCAGCGGAAAGCCGAACATCGAACCGAGCGGGCTCCCGATGGTCCAGAGCGCGTTGGCGAGCCCCTGTTCGCGGGCCGGAAACCAGCGTTTGACTGTCGCCACCGCGGTGCCGAATTGGGGTCCTTCCGTGACTCCGATCACGACGCGGCCCGCAAACATCAGCGGATAGGAACTGGCGATGCCCATCATCAGCATGCTGGCGGCGAGAATGGCCGCGATGACCGACAATGTCCGGCGCGGTCCGAAAAAGTCGCCTGCCGCGCTGAACAACATCCCCGACGCACCATAGGGAAACACGAACGCCGTCATCAGCAGTCCCAGCATCGCCGGATTGCTGACGCCGATAGCCGATTGGAAATCCTTGTTGCCGAACAGCACGGCGATATTGATGCGGTCGAAGAAGGCGGTGGTCACGGCGACCAGCAGAAGGCCCGAGATCAGCCAGCGGGCGCGGACGCCTGCGCCGGTAGCCACGGCAAGCGGCAAGGGCTGAACCCCGGAATCGTGCACGAAACCCTCCAGATGGGCCAAAGCATAGATAAGGCGGGCCAGCGGCGCCAGCCGCAATCGGCCGCTGGGCGGGGGAGTTTATTCGATCAGTCAACACAGCTATTTTCATGAACCAATTGGGGAGCCATTCATGCGGGTCGTCGATGCGCGGCGTTTGGAGCGTGGCCGCGAGAGAGCGGTGAAATCGGCGCGCGCCTCCGATCGTCATCTCTATTTCTATGGCGTAGCCCAGGCGCGTTACGTGCTGCGAAAGGTCTTTCGTCTCGTCGAGGAGGAAGCCAAGCGCGCCGGCATCGATCCGCTCGCCCATCAGGCCTTGATCCAGATCTATGGCAGCGAAACCAGCGCCCTCAAAGTCAAGGAGGTGGCAGCCCGGCTTGACATCACGCCGGCCTTCGCCTCTAGCCTCGTGAAGTCTCTCGCGGCGAAGGGGCTGATCTCGACGATGCGCGACAAGCAGGATAGCCGGGTCAGTTGGGTGAAAGTCACCAAGGACGGGCGTGCATTGCTGCATCGCATCGACGAACAGGTGCAGATTCATGTCGATTATTTCACCCGCGGGCTGTCCGCGCAGCAAACCGAGGCCGCGCTGTCGATCCTGATGTTCTATGCCGGCATTTCGTTCAAGCCGCCGCCCAGACATGCGGCCGAGAAAGCTTCGTAGACAAACCTATCTGAATTACCTAATCTCAACCGGACTGGAGAGAGGCCTTGCCGGCAGAAGATGCGATTTTCCGAAACTCCATGCGCCTGCTTGCGTCCGGCGTCACCATTGTGGCGAGCGTGTTCGAGGGCCGGCGCAGCGGATTGACCGCCACGGCTGTCTGCTCCCTGGCGCTGGCGCCGGCGCGTATTCTGGCGTCGATCAATATGCAGGGCCACACCTACGGGATTGCGATGAAGAGTCGGTGCATGTCGGTGAATCTGCTGGCCAACGATCATGAGCACCTGGCCGCCGTTTTCGCTGCCAAGCGGGCCGCGGAAGATTCCGACCGCTTTGTCCATGGGAATTGGACGGCGCGGGTGACGGGTGCGCCGATTCTCACCGATGCGCTGGCCGCGCTCGATTGCCGCGTCACGGAAATCATTCCGCTCGATACCCACGCCATTCTCATCGGCGAAGTGGAAGACATCCTGTTCGGGCCTTACCGGCCGCCGCTGATTCACTTTGAAGGCGGGTTTACCTCCATCGGTTCCCATCCGGAAAAATCCTTATGAATGCACCACGAGCGCAGGTCCCACGCACGGGCGCGCAATATCTCGACGCCATTGCGGCCGACGGGCGCCAGGTCTTTTTCGACGGCGAGCTGGTCGAGGACGTCACGACTCATCCAGCGTTTCGCGGCGCCGCGCAGTCGCTGGCGCGCTTGTTCGATGTTGCGGCCGATCCTGCCAACAATGCGCTGATGAATGTTCCGTCTCCCGCAACCGGGGCGCCCGTCTGGCGCTGCTATGACATCCCCAAGACGGCCGCCGATCTTGCGTCGCGTCGCGCCATGAGCACCCGCTGGGCGGAAGAAAGCTTCGGGCTTATGGGCCGCACGCCCGATCATGTCGCGGGATTTCTCGCGGGCTACGCCGCCAAGCCCAGCGTCTTCGCCGAAGCGGGCGCCCACTATGCCGAGAACGTCCAGCGCTATCACGCCTATGCGCGCGACAATCATCTGTATCTGTCCTACGCCATCGTGCCGCCGCAGATCGACCGCTCCAAGCCGGCCCACAAGCAATCCGACCCCACGCTTCATGCCGGCGTGGTCGCCGAACGCGATGGCGGCATTGTGCTGAAAGGCGCGCAGCAGCTCGGCACGGGCGCGGTGTTCTCGGATGCGATTTACATCAGCTGCATCCATCCGCTCATGCCAGGCGACGAGGCCTATGCGTTCGCGGCTGCCGTTCCGTGCAACGCGCCGGGGTTGAAGATCTATCCCCGGCGGCCCTATGCCGCGGGTGTCACAAGCCGGTTCGATTACCCCTTGTCGTCGCGCTTCGACGAGATCGACGCCCTGATTGTGCTCGACGATGTGTTCGTCCCTTGGGAGAACGTCTTCTGTTACCGCAATCTTCAGCTGTGCCGCGATCAATGGTGGCGCACGCCATCCCATTCCTATGGCAATCATCAGGCGCAAGCCCGCTATGCGGTCAAATTGCGCTTTCTGCTGGGGCTCACCAAGCGGCTGTGTGAGATCACCGGTGTCGATCCCATGCCGCCGGTCCAGATCATGCTGGGCGAGATGGCGGCCTATGCCACGATCGTGGAATCCATGCTGCAGGCGCAGGAGACCCAGGCCACAACCGATTCCGAAGGCGTGGTCTGGCCGTCCAAGCCGGCGCTCTATTCCGTGATGGCGCTGCAGTCGGAGATCAATCCCAAGCTCCTTAATATTGCGCGGGAGTTGGCCGGCGGGTCCATCATCATGCTGCCATCCACTGTCAGGGATTTCGATAACCCGGCCATCGCAGCCGATCTGGAGCGCTATATCGCCTCGCCGGGATTTCCTTCGCGGGCGCGAACCCAGATGCTGAAACTGGTGTGGGATTTGATCGGCACCGAATTTGCCGGCCGGCATGAACAATATGAGAAATTCTACGGTGGGGCCTCCTTCCTGGTGAAGCAGAATATGGCCCGCGCCTATGATTTTGCGGGCGCGACGCGGCTGGTCGATAAGGCCCTGGCCCTGCCGGATGCCGATTGAACAAACAGCCGTTGCAAAAGCGGGCGCGATGCTCGACAAACCGCGGGCTTGAAGTTTAGGGGATGATCATGAGTGTTGAGCGCAAGCCCGCCGCTTTCGGCGATATGAGGCGCTGGATCGATGCGCTTCGCGCCGCGGGCGAGTTGAACGAGGTTAACGCGCTCGTCGATTGGAATGTGGAGCTCGGCACCATTGTCCGCGTTGCGCAAGGAGCCGGCACGGGCCCCGCGCTGCTCTTCAACAATATCAAGGATTACAACAAGCCGGGTGCGCGCTGCCGCCGCGTCTTCGCCGGCTCCATGTCGAGCTATCGCCGCATGGCGATGGTGTTCGGCATGGACCCCGACACCCATCCGCGCGAGCTGGTAAAGCTCGCCCGCAACATCATGACGGGCACGCTGCCGCCGCGCATCGTCGACACCGGTCCGGTGAAAGAAAATATCGTCACCGGCAAGGACATCGATCTGTTCGAATTTCCTACACCCTTGTGGAACCGCGCCGATGGCGGCCGCTACATCGGCACCTATGCCGGCTGCGTCACCAAGAACCCCGACACCAATGTCATGAATGTCGGCGTCTATCGCGGCATGATCGGCGATAAGAACCACATCCCTATCTATATGTATCGCGCCCAGCATATCGGCCATCACGCGCTCGCCTGGCAGCAGAAGGGCGCCAAGGAAATGCCCATTGCCTATGTGATCGGCTGGGAACCGACGCTCGATTTCTGCGCCGGCTCGCCAGTGCCTATGGGCGTCTGCGAATATGATGTGATGGGTGCCATCCGGGGCGAGCCTGTCGATCTGGTCAAATGCGAGAGCCACGATCTGTACGTGCCCGCCACCGCCGAAATCGTGATCGAGGGATTCCTCTCCTTCGATCCCGACACCTATATGCCCGAAGGCCCCTTCGCGGAATTCACCGGCTATGTCGCGGGCGAGCGCAATCCGCGCCCGACCATCAGGGTCACGGCGATCACCCATCGCAACGATCCGATTTTGCGCGGCACCGTGGAAGGCGCGCTGCCGAAGAGCTATTCCGAGAATGCGATTTGCAGCTCCGTGATGCGTTCGGCGATTGCCTGGAACGTGCTCGACCGCGCCGGCATTCCGGGCGTAACGGATGTGTGGGGGCCGCCCGTGCACGGCACGATGAATTTGAACGTGCAGATCAAGCAGACCTATCGCAACCAGGCCAAGCAGGTGGCGAACGCCATCTGGGGAAGCTCGGCCGCCCATGTGCGCTACAAGCACGTCACGGTGGTGGACGACGATATCGATATCCACGATTACGCGGCGGTGGATTGGGCCATCGCCTATCGCGTCAACGCGGGCGAAAACGATATCATCATCATGCCCTCGACATTCGGCGCCGGACTCGACCCATCCACGCGCAAGCGCGACCGCAATATCGCGCTGTTCGGCAGCGGCAAATGGAACCGCGTGCTGATCGATGCGACCATCAATCTCGATTACGATCCCGATCCGGATTTCGGCGGCAACCGTTATCCGCCCACGGTGTGGCCGGCGGCGGAAGATGTCGAGGCCGTCACGGCACGCTGGGCAGAATTGGGTCTCGGCAAGAGAAAGCCGGATTGAAACCGCAATGATCCCGTTCGATTGGGTAGAACCGGACAGTTTGAAAGAGGCGGTTTCGCTGCTCGATCCCTCGGATTCGGGGGTGCGCCCGGTTGCCGGTGGCACGGCGCTGATGCTCATGATGAAGCCGGGCATTTTCGTGCCCACGCGACTGGTGAGCCTGGCCAGGATCGAGCGTTCCTATTCCACCATCTGCGTGGATGGGGACGGGGGGGTGCGGGTCGGCGCCATGGCATCGCTGGCGCAGCTGGAGCGGTCGACCGACGCGATCACGCGGTTTCCGCTGATGAAGCGCGCGATCCGCACCTTGTCCAATATCCGCGTGCGCAATGTCGCGCGCGTCGGCGGCGCGCTCGCCCATGGCGACCCGCATATGGACTTGCCGCCTCTGTTCGCGGCGTTGGGGGCGCGTGTGTCCGTGGTCGGGCCCGATGCCACGCGCGAGATAGCCATAGAGGATCTTTATCTCGGCTATTACCAGACGGTCCTGAAAAACAACGAGCTGATCGCGCACGCAATTATCCCGCCGCTGAACGGCGCGCGCGCGGCCTATATCAAGGTGACATCGCGTGCGGCTGATGATTGGCCGTCGCTCTGTATCGGCGTACGGGTGGAAATGGCCGACGCGGGCACCATTCGTAGCGCCCGTATGGTGCTTGGCGCTGCGTCCGAACGCGTGACGCGCCTAGCCGCGACCGAAAAGCTGCTGTCGGCTGCAGTGCCGAACGAGGCAACGCTCAAACAGGCCGCCGAATGCGCCGCTGCCGAGGCGCGGTTCATCCCCGATGCGCATGGGTCCGCGTCGTATAAGCGCGAATTGCTGCGCGTCTATCTTCCGCGCGCAATCCAGGAGGCGCTAGCGTGAACCAGATGGGCTGCAGCATCCCGCGCCTCGAAGCCCGCGCCAAGGTCACGGGCCGCGCCGACTATGTACACAATATGCGCGTGCCCGGAATGCTGTACGCGAAGATCTTCCGCAGCACCGTCGCCCACGGACGCATCCTTTCCATCGACACCAGCGCTGCGCGCGAGATCGAGGGCGTCTATGCGGTCATCACGGGCGAAGACATAAAGACGGTGATGCCGAAACCCTATTTCGGACCGGCCTTTCACGATCAACCGATCCTGGCGTTGGAGAAGGTGCATTTCATCGGCGAACCGGTCGCGGTGGTGTTGTCTACCGATCCGCATATCGCCGAACAGGGCGCGCGCGCGATCAGCGCGGAGTACGAAGAACTCGAACCGGTGTTCGACGAAGTCGAAGCGATGACCTCGGCTGCCATCGTGCATGAAGAGCTGAAACCGGCGGGCACCTTTGCCGATCTCAAACATTTAGCCGGGCGCAAGCACACCAACGTTACGCTCGACTATCAATTGCGGCGCGGCGATGTAGACGCGGGTTTTGCCGCCGCCGACCGGGTGATCGAACACATTTTCCGCACGGGGCAGGTTCTGCACGTGCCGCTCGAATCTCACGCCTCTATCGCGGAGCCGGGGCACGATCAACTTGTCATCCATACCTCGTCCCAAACGCCGTCTTTCGTGCGGATGGAAATCGCGCGGCTGCTGGGCTGGGCGGAGAATCGCGTCAGCGTGCGGGTGCCGTTCCTCGGCGGAGGGTTCGGCGCAAAAGTCTATGTGAAGCTGGAGGCGTTAGCAGCGGCGCTAGCGTTGATCGTGCGGCGGCCGGTCAAGGTCGCGCTCACCATGGAAGAGCAGTTCTACACCATCAGCAAACACGCGGTGACCTTCCGCATCAAAAGCGGTGTCACCAAGGACGGCCGCGTGATCGCGCGCGCCTGCGATGTGTGGTGGAACGGCGGGGCTTATGCGGATATCGGGCCGCGCGTGGCGCAGAAGACCGGCTTTACCGCGGC
>DATLVC010000358.1:0-6775 GCA_035577685.1 Micropepsaceae bacterium
TATCGACCTTCCCAATGGCGAAACGGTCCGGGTCGAGATCGAACGGCTGCATCTGGAGCAGGACGCCGGCAAAAGTCTGCACGACCAGCATCCCGATTTCACCTATGTCGACCTCAACCGTGCGGGCGTCGCACTGATGGAGATCGTGAGCCGCCCCGATATGCGATCGTCCGAAGAAGCGGCCGCGTTCTTGCGCAAACTGCGCGCCATCCTGCGTTATCTCGGCACCTGCGACGGCAATATGGAGGAGGGCTCCATGCGCGCCGACGTGAACGTCTCCGTGCGCAGGCCGGGCGGACCGCTGGGCACGCGCTGCGAGATCAAGAACGTGAATTCCATGCGTTTCGTCCAACAGGCCGTGGATTACGAGGCGCGCCGGCAGGTCGATGTTCTGGAATCCGGTGGCTCCATTCGTCAGGAAACGCGTCTGTTCGACTCCCGCAATGGGGAGACGCGTCCCATGCGTTCCAAAGAGGAAGCGCATGATTACCGCTATTTCCCCGACCCCGATCTGTTGCCGCTGACATTCGATCAGGCCTGGGTGGACGGGCTCTCTCGTGCGCTTCCTGAACTCCCCGACCAGAAGAAGGCCCGGTTCATCGCGGCCGGTCTGTCGCCCTATGACGCCTCAGTGCTGGTGGCGGAGAAGGAAGCGGCCGATTATTTCGAGGCGATGGTGGCCGAAGGCGCTGACGCCAAGTCGGCGGCCAACTGGCTGAACAATGAATATTTCGGGCGGCTCAACAAAGCGGGCCTCACGATTGGCGCAGGTCCCATTCCTGCGAAGGCGGCGAGCGCCATCGTGCAAATGGTCTCGAGCAAGACCATCTCGGGGCGCAGCGCGAAGGACCTCGCCGACATCGTTTGGAGCGAAGGTGGCGACCCGAAAGCATTGGTCGAGGCGCGCGGCCTTCGTCAGATGAGCGATGAGAGCGCCATTGAGGCGGCCGTCGATGCCATCATCGCCGCCAATCCGCAAAAGGTGGAGGAGGTCAGAGCGAAGCCGAAAGCGGCCGCTTGGTTCGTCGGTCAGGTGATGAAAGCGACCGGCGGGAAGGCCAATCCGCAGACCGTGAACGCCATTTTGCGGCGCCGACTCGGACTGCCGGAAGAGGGGTGATTCGTTCGCTTCTGTCCATTTTTGCAGTTTGGCCCTGTTGTCAAGGCATTGCTGCAAATTTTCGTCCGTACCCGGACGATGCAATAAAATGCAATATTTAATTGGGTTTTTTGATTTTGTGCTTGACACCTGTTTTGTGTCACAGGGGTGTGGTATTGCTTCATTAACGCGCCTTCCGCATATTTCCGGACGTTTTTGGGAGGTGCGTGTTGCGCCGACCGAACTCTAGAGGGAGTCGTTTCAATGCCGATGACTGCAAAGAGAAAGCCTGCCCGTAAAAAGGTGGCGAAGAAATCGACGGTCCGTAAAGCCGCGACGAAGAAGCCGGCGCGTAAAGCCGCCGCAAAGAAGCCCGGCCGCAAGCCAGCCGCAAAGAAGGCTGCGAAGCGGAAGGTCGTAAAGAAGGCGACGAAGAAGCCCGCACGTAAGGCCGCAAAGAAGCCGGCCAAACGGCGCGCGAAAAAAGCCGCCGCTCCTGCAGCGCCAATGTAAGGCGCTTTCGGGTGGTGAAGGCAAAGGCCGCGGTTCCTCTTCGGGGGGCCGCGGCCTGCCCGCCACCAAATCTTTCCCCTTCCCCTTAATCTCCGTTCCATCCTTGGGTTCTCCCATTTGCCGCTGACAGGCGACTGGGCTAGAGCATGCGCTTGCGCCTGAACCGAGGACTTTCATGCCCAAAGCACGTTCCAAAGCGCGGCTTTCGCGCGTTGTCAGAGCCAAGACCAAACCCGCCAAGCGTGTCACGCCGCAGAAACTGCGCCAGCGCCCGATCGAGTTCTATTATTGGCCGACCTATAACGGCTTCAAGATCAGCATCATGCTGGAGGAGTGCCGGCTTCCCTATGAGCTGAAGCCGGTGAACATCAATCGCGGCGAGCAATTCGATCCGCATTTTCTGTCCATCGCGCCGAACAACCGCATGCCCGCCATCGTCGATCCGGACGGACCAGGGGGAAAGCCGATCTCGATCTTCGAGTCCGGGGCCATCCTGCAATATCTCGGGCGCAAGACTGGAAAATTCTATCCCAAGGATGAGCGGCGCCGCGTGGAAGTCGATCAATGGCTGTTCTGGCAGGTGAGCGGTTTCGGGCCCATGGCCGGTCAGGCCCATCATTTCCGGGGCTACGCGGCCGAAAAGATTCCCTACGCGATCGCACGCTATACCGATGAGATGAACCGGCTCTACGGCGTGATGAACCGCCGCCTTGCGGATCGCGATTTCCTCGCGCGGACATATTCCATCGCCGACATGGCGTGCTGGGGCGTCGTGAAGAGCGCAGAACGCCAGGGCCAGAACCTTGATGATTTTCCCAACGTCAAAGCGTGGTGGGCGCGCATGAATGCACGTCCCGGCGTGGACCGCGGCGGGAAAGTCGGCGCCTATTTGCGCGATCCCAATTATCAGATCGGCAAAGACCCCGAGGCGGTGAAGGTTCTCTTCGGCCAGCGCGCACGGACGGGAACTTAGGGGCCGCAATTACGTAGTAACACGCATAAGTACTAACGCGCATTAACCTCAACACGAAGCAGCGTTAACGTGCCTTTAGTGGAACGTTTCCATGATTGCTCTGTCACAAGGTTCAAGGCGAATCGAAACGTCAGAACCGAGTGGGGCGGCCGGAGAAACCGGTCATGGGTACCGGCGATGCCGGCTTCGAACGGGGAATGACGATGGCTTATGTGGATTTGGACTCGTTGACGGAATTCGAATCGGCGGCACGCAACGGGCGCGCCGATGCGCTGTACAATCTGGGTCTGGCTTATTCGACAGGGCAGGGTGTGCATGTCGACTATGTCGCGGCCCACAAATGGTTCAACCTCGCCGCCATGAAGGGCGTGGACGAGGCGCGGTCATGGCGCGCACAACTGTCGCGCGAGATGAGTGCCCCGCAAATCGCCGAAGCCCAACGCCAGGCACGCGAGTGGCTGCGTCACGTCTGAAATTTGCTTAGGCGATGGTTTCCAGAAAACCGTCGATCGCAACGACGGCTTCCGGCTCGTCCAGAAACGGCACATGGCCGCGGTTCGCGACGGTAACCGAAACAAGATCGGGTTTGGCGTGAGCCATTGCGGCAACCGTCTCCCCCGTCAATAGCTCTGAATTTTCACCGCGCAGCACAAGCGTAGGCACGGCAGTCAGCGCCGCGAACCATCGCCACAGATCGGCGGCGCCATTTTCGGTGCGCGGATTCGTTCCGGCACCTGCCAGAATGGCTTCGGGAAATTTTGGATCGTAATCTCCCGCAATCCGGCCACCTTCCTCGCGATAGAGCGCATGGGCGAAAGCGAGCCAGTTCGCATCGCCGACATTTGGAAACAGCGGAGCATTCGCACGGGCGAGCGCGGATGCCGCCTCTTCCCAACTGGCGAAGGAGGGTGGCGACCGCATGACGGCATAGATGCGTTCGAGGCCCTTGGCTTCGAGCTGGGCGCCCATATCGTTCAGGATCGCACCGGCGATAAGGTCCGGCTTAGCCGTTGCCATCACCATAGCGATGACGCCGCCGCGCGAGGTGCCCAACACGACGACACGGGATATCCCCAACGTCTCCAGGATCTGCAGCACGTCCCCGGTTTCGACCGGCACAGCATAATTGCGCGGGTCGTGGTCATAGCCCGATCGTCCGCGCCCGCGCAGGTCGGTCGTGATCACCCGGCGCGTCGCGGCGATGTGCGACGCAATGAAATCGAAATCGCGGCTGTTGCGGGTGAGGCCGGGGACGCAGATCACAGGCGTCCGGCCGGGGTTCTGCGCCGGCGGTCCGGGATAATCGCGATAAAAGAGGTGTAGCCCGTCCTTGGACAGGGTGAAGCGCTCTTCAAACGCATTCATTGCGGAGTTGGCGCTTTCGGAATCGCAGGCGATGCGGACGAGGCTTCCCGGACCGCAGGCTGGCCCACGGCGTTGGGCCGGTAGATATCGGACACAATGGCGAGTTGCTGGTCCGCGCTGTTCAGCCGGTTGCGATAGACCTCGAGATTTTCCAATACGCGCTGCACATAGTTCCGCGTCTCGGGGAAAGGAATGGATTCGATCCAGTCGATGGGATCGACACCGGCCTGACGCGGATCGCCATAAGTCTCCACCCAATTGCGCACATTGGACGGACCGGCATTGTAGGACGCGATGGCCAGCACATAGGACCCGCCCCAGCGGTCCAGATATTCGGCGAGCGTCGCCATACCGAGCTGCATATTGTAATCGGGCTTGTTCAGATCGTTCGGCCGAAACGAGAGGCGCGTTTGGCTGGCCGCGCGCTTGGCCGAGGCGGGCATCAATTGCATGAGGCCGCGCGCGCCTGCGGTGCTGACTGCGCCGGAATCGAATTCGCTTTCCTGCCGGGTCAAGCCCAGCACGAGCGCCGCTTCGGGCGCTTCACCGGGGAAATTCGGTAAGGCGACCAGCGGGTGTAGATAGGGTTGAAGGTAGACGTCGCTGTAACTTGCATTCTTGGCGACTTTCACGCCCAGGGCCTGGTCGCCCGTCGATGCCACCAATTCGGCCAGCATTTGAAGCTTCTTCGCATCGGTCGTGCTGGATGCGACGGCGAGCGCGAAGAGCCGCATATTGGTGCGGTCGCCCAACTGACTCAGCAGGCGGAACCCCTGGATCCGGTCATCGGCTTCGAAGGCGGCCCGTTCGGAAGGGAGAGGATCGGCCGCCACCGCATTTACATGCAACATCGGACGCTCCGCGAGATTTGCGAGTGCGAGCTGTCCGTAGAACGTGGCGGAATAATAAGAAGCCGCACGATATTCGTCGGCGGCGCTGGCCTGATTGTTCAGCGCGTCCCAGGTGCGACCGAGCCAGTAATGCGCGCGCGCCACGCTGATCGGAAAGCTCACGCCTTTCGCCAAGCGGTCGAAATGATAACGGGCCAGTTCTGGCTTATGCAGGGAGCGCAGCGCGATCCAGCCGGCCAGGAATTCGCCATCCATGAAGGCCGAACCGGAATCAGCATCGAGCGCCGGCGTGGACGCGAGTTGATAGGCGAGCTCCGGTTTGCCCGCCTTCAGCGCGTCGCGCGCCATGATCTGGCGTTCAACGGACCAGCGTTCCGCGGCGGCCAGAGCATGTTTGTCCGTTGGCGCCTGGGCCATCAAATCCCAGGCCGCTTCGTCCTGACCGGCACGGCGCAAGGCGCGAGACGCCTCGAACAGCAATTCGGGTTCACCCCGTGCCGTGTCAGGCAATGATGCCAGCACCTGTTTGACGGTTGCCGGGCTCGCCTTGATTTGCAGGATCGCCGTCGCCAGACGTCTCGTGTCGGCGTCCACGCGCTGGATTTGCCGCTTGGCGCCGCCAATATCCTCATGCGCGAGCAGTTTGAGCAAACGCGCTTTGTGCTCCGGCCCGCCAAGGACATTGGCATAGGTGGTGGCGATTTCATTCTCATCGGCCGGGGAGAAAGTGAAGTCGATCCACCCCTTGCGGATGAGGTCCGCACCTTCGCTGCGTTTGCCGACATCCATCAATGCGGTGCCGAGCCGGATATTGCCGATGCCCGAAAGCGGCGGACGATTGGCGTACCAGGCGATCACGTCCCGCGGATCGCGATCGGCAGGCATGGTCTTTTCCGCGCGGATCAGCAGCGCATCGTGTCGCGGCCAAGCTGGGTGCACGTTCAGGAACGCATCGATGGATTGGAAATCGGCGCCGCCCATCTCGTCGAGCAGATAGCGCCATTCGACGATCAGTTTGACAATTGGGTTGGCGGATTGTGCCGCCTGCGTGCGCAGGATGTTCCAATCGCGGACGGGCGCGAAAGCCTGCCGGATCACGCCGCGGTCGCTGCCGTCCGCGTTCACAGGCGGCGCTGCGGCCAGAGTCTGTTTGCGGCGGGGGGCGGGCGCGGGGTCTCGTTTGTCGGGAATCGGCGCCATCATGCGTACCCCCGGCATGCCCGGGGCATCGAACACCGCACTCGAATCGGAAGGCAGCGTTTCGGGCGTCGCAGGCGCGGCGGCATCGTCCGGTTGCGCGCGCACGCCCGATGCCGAAGGCGCAACCGCGAGGCCAAGCGTCAGGACGGCGGTGACGATCCGCGCCTTCGAAGCCGGTGACCTCAGCGGCAAACGCATCTGAACTTTGAAACCCCGACAGTGACTTGGGCGAACAGGAGCATAACAACGCCGCCCCATTCTGGCCACACTCTTCCCTGTTTTGTGAATCTATCACAGGTAAAGGTAAATCTTTGCGCCACCCCGGCACGAAAGGTTAAGGTCCGGCGCACCTCTTCAGGATTATGGCATGGCTGGCATCGATCGAATCAAAGGGTCCATCACCGCATTGATCACGCCGTTCAGGAATGGCGAGCTCGATGAGGATGCCTTCTGCAAGCTTGTCGAATGGCAAATTGCGGAAGGGACCCATGGGCTCGTTCCGGTCGGCACCACCGGGGAATCGCCGACGCTGAGCCACAAGGAGCACATGCGGGTGGTGGCGCTGTGCGTGAAAACCGCACACGGGCGCGTGCCGGTAATCGCAGGCGCAGGCTCGAATTCGACTCGCGAAGCCATCGAGTTGACCCGGCACGCCAAGGACGTTGGCGCCAATGCGGCTCTTTCCGTCACGCCCTATTACAACAAGCCCACGCAGGAGGGCGTTTACCGCCATTTCGCCAGCATTGCCGAGGCGGTCGACATCCCGATCGTGCT
>DATLVC010000359.1:0-7211 GCA_035577685.1 Micropepsaceae bacterium
GTACCACCAGCACCGCGGTGAAGACCGCCCAATAGCCCTGCGGCAGACCGAGCGCCTGCGCCGCCGCATAGCTCAGCACGCCGGCCGCCGCGATGCGCAGACCATGGCGCAGCTCGGCCCGGCGACGCGAGAGAATCGTGAGCGAAAATGCGTTCATCAGGGGGCGAATCTGGGCCGCCGGTTTCTTGCAATGCACAAAAATTTCGGCACCGAAAATGAGAGTTTAACCAATATAGCTTTCCTATAGGTTCTGGCTTAGGGTCGAAATACATCAATACATAGTGCGCCGTCGTCCAGTCGAGAGAAGTGCAATGAGCAGTTCCGCCACCCCACAGCATGAACCGACAATGGAGGAAATTCTCGCCTCCATTCGAAAAATTATTTCCGAGGATCAGCCGGAAGCTGCAGCGCCAGCGCCTCAGACCGTGCCTCAGCCGGCACCCGTTCAGGCTGTGGTGGAGGAACCCGCCGAGGTCGACGTGCTGGAGTTGACCGAGGAAGTGCACGACGAACAGCCAGCCCCGGTTCCGGCGCCTGCGCCGCCCGTAGAAGATGACGATATCGCGTTCGAAACCATCGAAGCCGAACCGAAAGCGGAGACCCCCGTGGACGATCTGATTTCCGAATCGACGCGCAGCGCCATAGGCCGGGCCTTCGCCAATGTGGACCCGGGCACCATGCAATTGTCCACGCCGGCCAGCGGCGGCGGCACGCTGGACGCGCTGTTCTTGCGGGCGATCCAGGACGCCTTCACGCCCACGCTGCTCGAATGGGTCGATAACCACAACGCCGAGATCATCGACCGGCTGAAGCCTCTGATTCGCGACTGGATGGATGAGAATCTGCCCAGCTTGATCGAGGCCGCGGTAACCAAGGAAATCCGCGCCCAGGCCGCAGCCGCGCGCGCCCCGCGCCGGCGGTAAAAAGCCCCTTCATAGGACGAGCGGTCCACGCGAATCAGGAGGGGGCGGCAACGCTTCCCTCTTGACGATAGGGCCTCGCGCACCGTCCTTTCTGCAAGCTGAACTTCAGGAAAGCCATGCTCGATAAAACGTTCCGCCCCGGCGAGGTCGAAGCCCGCCTCTACGCTCAATGGGAAGATTCCGGCGCCTTTCGCGCCGGGTCCAAGCCCGGTGTGCCCGGTTTTTCCATCGTCATCCCGCCGCCCAATGTGACCGGCAGCCTGCATATCGGCCATGCACTCAACAATACGCTGCAGGATGCGCTGGCCCGCTTCGAACGGATGCGCGGCAAGAACGTGCTGTGGCAACCGGGCACCGATCACGCCGGCATCGCGACGCAGCTGGTCGTCGAGCGCGAGCTTGCCAAGCGGCAGATGAGCCGCGTGGGTTTGGGGCGCGAAAAATTCCTCGAAGAAGTGTGGCGCTGGAAAGAGGAATCCGGCGGCACCATCGTGCGCCAGTTGCGCCGGCTGGGCGCCTCCTGCGATTGGAGCCGCGAGCGCTTCACCATGGACGAGGGGCTTTCCCGCGCCGTGTTGAAAGTGTTTGTGTCGCTCCACAAAGAGGGGCTGATCTACAAGGACAAGCGCCTCGTCAATTGGGACCCGCGGCTGCAGACGGCGGTGTCCGATCTCGAAGTCGAGAACATCGAGGTCAAGGGCAAGCTCTGGCACATCAAATATCCGCTTGAGGGATCAAACGGACAATTCATCGTGGTTGCCACCACGCGCCCTGAAACCATGCTCGGCGACGTTGCCGTCGCAGTGCATCCCGAGGACGAGCGCTATAAGGCTCTCATCGGCCGTCGCGCGATCTTGCCGCTGGCGAACCGGCCCATTCCGATCATCGCGGACGAATATTCCGATCCCGAGAAGGGCACCGGCGCGGTGAAGATCACACCCGGTCATGATTTCAACGATTTCGAAGTCGGCAAACGACACGGCCTGCCGCCGCTGAATATCCTCGCCAAGGATGGCGCGCTGAACGATGCAGTGCCGGAGGCCTATCGCGGGCTGGATCGCTTCGAAGCGCGCAAGCGCGTGGTCGCCGACCTCGAAGAGCAGGGCCTGATCGAGAAAACCGAAGACATCGTGCACGCGGTCCCGCATGACGAGAAGACGAAGACCGTCGTGCTCGAACCTTTGCTGACCGAGCAATGGTATCTGAACGTAACGCCGCTCGCGGAAAAAGCGCTGAAGGCGGTGGAAGATGGACGCACGCGTTTCGTGCCGGAGCATTGGTCGGGCGTCTATTACAATTGGATGCGCAACATCCAGCCCTGGTGCATCTCTCGCCAACTCTGGTGGGGACATCAGATACCGGCCTGGTATGGACCGGACAATCGTATCTTTGTCGAGGAAACGGAAGTGGCCGCGCGCGCCGCAGCCGCCAAACATTATGGCCGCGAAACCACGCTGACGCGCGATCCCGATGTTCTCGACACTTGGTTCTCGTCGGCGCTTTGGCCGTTCTCGACCATGGGCTGGCCCGATGAGACGCCGGAACTGAAACTCTATTATCCGACCTCCGTCCTCGTCACCGGGTTCGACATCATCTTCTTCTGGGTCGCCCGCATGATGATGATGGGCCTGCACTTCATGGGCGATGTGCCGTTCCACGATGTCTTCATCCACACCCGCGTCCTCGACGAGAAGGGGCAGAAGATGTCGAAGACGAAGGGCAACGTCGTCGATCCGCTCGATATCATCGGCGAATATGGCGCGGACGCGCTGCGCTTTGCGCTTGCCATCGCGGCCGGGCAGGGGCGCGACATCCGCCTTGGCTTGAACCGCGTCGAGACCTGCCGCAATTTCGGAACCAAATTGTGGAATGCGGCGCGCTTCTGCGAGATGAACGAATGCGTGCGCAAGCGCGAATTCGATCCGGCGTCGGTCGAAACGACGGTGAACAAATGGATCGTCGCCGAAACCGCGCGCGCCTGCGCGGAGGTGACGTCAGCGCTGGAAGCCTATCGCTTCAACGACGCGGCGGGCGCGGTCTATCGTTTCGTCTGGGACGTGTTCTGCGATTGGTATGTCGAATTCATCAAGCCGGTGTTGAACGGCAATGATGAGGAGTCCAAAGCGGAGACGCGCGACACCGCGGCCTGGGTGCTCGACCGCATCCTGCAATTGCTGCACCCGTTCATGCCATTCATCACCGAAGAATTGTGGGCACGCATCGCCGAACATGCGGTGCCGCGCCGCACGATGCTAATGCTTTCGCCTTGGCCCGATTTGTCGGGGCTGCCGCAAAACGAGGACGCGCGCGCCGAGATGAACTGGCTGATCGAGCTTGTCTCGGGCGTGCGCAGCGTGCGCAGCGAAATGAACGTGCCGCCCTCAGCACGGATTGCACTGTTGCTGAAAGACGCGGGCGTGGAAACCACGCAGCGGCTCGCGCGCAATCGCGATGTCGCGCTGACTCTGGCGCGGCTGTCGAGCGCGCGGACAACGCCGGAAATTCCTCAAGGCTCGGCGCAATTTGTGCTGGGCGAAGCGGTCGCGGCACTCCCCCTGGGGGACGTGATCGATTTCGATAAGGAACGCGCGCGTCTCGCCAAGGATCTGAAGAAAGCCGAAGACGAAATCGCGCGCTTCGACGCGAAGCTCAACAATGCGGCGTTTGTCTCCAAAGCACCCGAAGAGGTGATCGACGAACAGAGGGAACGCCGCGCCGAAGCCTCCGCGCTCGCCACGCGGTTGCAGGAAGCATTGAAGAGACTGTCCACTTAAGCAAACTGTCATGCCCGCGTAGGCGGGCATCCAGGCCATGCGCAATTACTACGTCTATATTCTTGCAAGTGATAGAAACGGAACACTCTATGTGGGCGTGACGAACGACATCGCGCGCCGGCTTTATGAGCACCGCAACGATCTCATCGAAGGGTTTACCAAGCGCTACGCAGTTCACCATCTTGTTTGGTATGAGGTGCACAACGATATCAATGAGGCAATCTTGCGGGAAAAGCGCATCAAGAAATGGAACAGGAAATGGAAGTTACGGCTGATCGAAGAAGCGAACCCGGATTGGGCTGACCTCGCTGAGCAACTTTGATCTTCTGGATGCCCGCCTGCGCGGGCATGACAACGTGAATTCTGGCCGGGCCGGGCGGAGGAGCGAATCGCCAATTGCACCGCAAATGCACCGTTATTCGCACCCAATTCGCGCGCGTTTCTCCGATGAGGCCCAGGCTTTTCCTGGATTTTCTCCCCAGACTATGCCCAAAACCGGGGGGAGGGGGGTAGAAGCGAGAAACAACCAGCGACTCGCTCCCTCGCAAAATCTCTCGCCACACAGGATCGCCTTGTGGCAGCACTACGCCCCGCAATGTGAAAGCCAAGCACCATGACATTCGACAAATCCAAGCTTCCCTCGCGCCACGTCACCGAAGGGCCGGAGCGCGCACCGCATCGCTCCTATTATTATGCGATGGGGCTCACCGACGAGGAGATCCACCGCCCCTTCGTCGGCGTCGCCTCCTGCTGGAACGAAGCGGCCCCTTGTAACATCGCGCTGATGCGTCAGGCGCAGTCGGCTAAGCGCGGCGTCAAAGAGGCAGGCGGCACGCCGCGCGAATTCTGCACCATCACGGTGACCGACGGTATCGCCATGGGCCATGAGGGCATGAAGTCTTCGCTGGTGTCGCGCGAGGTCATCGCCGATTCCGTCGAGCTGACCGTGCGCGGCCATTGCTATGATGCGTTGGTCGGCATCGCGGGCTGCGACAAGAGCCTCCCCGGCATGATGATGGCAATGCTGCGGTTGAACGTGCCGTCGGTGTTCCTTTATGGCGGCTCGATCTTTCCCGGCAAGTTCCACGGCAAGGACGTCACCGTGGTCGATGTGTTCGAAGCAGTCGGCAAACATTCCGCCGGCGCCATGCCCGATGCCGAGCTGCACGAATTGGAGTGCGTTGCCTGTCCCGGCGCCGGCGCTTGCGGCGGGCAATTCACCGCCAACACCATGGCCTGCGTGTCCGAGGCGATCGGCCTCGCGCTGCCCTATTCGGCGGGGCCACCGGCCGAGGTCACCTCGCGCGACGATTACGCCGTGAAAGCCGGCGAAACCGTCATGGCGCTGCTCGCCAAGAATCTGCGCCCCCGCGACATCTGCACGCGTGAAGCGTTCGAGAATGCCGCCACCATCGTTGCGGCCACCGGCGGATCGACCAATGCGGCGCTGCATCTGCCGGCCATGGCGAACGAGGCGGGCATCGCCTTCGATCTGTTCGATGTCGCGGCGATCTTCAAGCGCACGCCCTATCTCGCCGATCTGAAACCTGGCGGCCGTTTCGTAGCCAAGGACATGTGGGAAGCCGGCGGCATGCCGATGTTGATGCGCACGCTGCTCGACGGCGGATTTCTGCACGGCGATTGCATGACGGTGACCGGCAAAACGCTTGCCGAGAATTTGCGCGGCGTGACGTTCAACGCCGCCCAAGAGGTGATGCGCCCCGTAACCAACCCGCTCGCACCCACCGGCGGTGTGGTCGGGCTTTCCGGCAGTCTCGCGCCCGAAGGGGCCATCGTGAAGGTGGCCGGGCTGAAGCATCTGCACCATCGCGGGCCGGCGCGCGTCTTCGACTGCGAGGAAGATGCCTTCATCGCGGTGCAGGCGCGCAATTACAAAGAGGGCGATGTCATCGTCATCCGGTATGAGGGACCGAAGGGTGGCCCCGGCATGCGCGAGATGCTGTCGACCACGGCGGCTTTGTACGGGCAGGGGCTCTCCGACAAAATCGCGCTCATCACGGACGGCCGGTTTTCCGGTGCGACGCGGGGCCTCTGCATCGGCCATGTCGGGCCGGAAGCGGCCGATGGCGGTCCAATCGGGCTTCTGCAGGAAGGCGACATCATCGTCATCGACGCCGAGGCCGGCACCATCAATGTGGAGCTTTCGGAAGCCGAACTCGCCAAGCGCCGCGCCCAGTGGAAGCCCAAGCCTGCCGCCTTCGGCTCCGGCGCCTTATGGCGCTTTGCGCAGAATGTCGGCCCGGCGCGGCGGGGGGCCGTCACCCATCCGGGGACAGCAAACGAACTGCGGTGCTACGCGGATATTTGATCAAGCCAAAGGCAGCGAGGTGGAGCCTCGCTGTCGTCAGCGCTCAGTTGCAATCACATCCCGTGCGGATGCTCTTTGCCGACATGCGCGGAAGTCTGGCTGCCCCGCAAATCATTGCGGTCTTCGAGATCTTCCGCGTGTTCGTCATCGTGGGACCCTTGCGCGGAAAGGCGACTCCGCTCGTCCTGGCCAAGCTGATCCTTCGGCAACCCGGCTTTGCGGGCCCCTTCGGCGGCTATGTTGCGGTTCTCGGTTTTTCCGTTTCCATCGCCTTTTGATGGTGTGTTGCCCCGGCCCGTGCGCTGCGACAAGGCCCCGCGGGCCTGACCACCCTTGCGGCCCGCTTCAGCCGCAAGTTCACGGTTTTGGGAAAAACTGCGCCCTTCTGCGGGCACTGATTCGCCGCCCTTGCGGCCCGCCTGGGCGGCCAGAGTGGGGTCTTGAGAAAAGCTTCGTTTTTCGGGAGGAACGCTTTGTCCGCCCTTGCTCGCGATTTGGCGTTGCTTGGCTCGATCCATAGAGGCAAAGCCACGATTGGACGTGCTCTTCTGCTCGTCATTTCGAGGCATGAGATGTCCTTTCCAAAAAATATAAGCGCGAGACGGCGGCGCCCGCACGTTGCTCGCGGAAAGGATAACGGCGCGAAGGGCTTGCTCGTTCCGGGGACCCACGCATTTTTATCGGGGCCGTGCTGGCCGGGCGCCCATAAACCCACCGCGCAACTATAGGCAGGACAAGGCGTTTTCCTGCTGAACCCCAAAAGGATGACGCCATGAATGACAAAAAAGGCACAAGCGGCGAAAGCGGTGTGCAGGGCGAGGGCGATTACAAATCAGCCCGTGTCTACAAGCAGGATATCGAGGGCTTTATCCGGAAGAAGGGGAGTGAAATCCCGAAAATGGCACAAGATGCCGAGAAGGCAGTCGAAGGGCCTGAAGGCGCCGAACTTGCCAAGGCCGAAGAGAAGGGCAAAGCCAAGGCCCGTCATTAGTCACGCAATGTTTGCGCGGGTGTCCGCCATTGGGTAGCAATCCCATATGTTGCTAACCCTCGGCGGACGACGCCTCTATTACGATCTGATCGGGCCGGCAGGGGCTCGGACCGTCTGCTTTGCCCATGCACTGGCCGCAGATTCGGGCATGTGGACTGAACAGGTTCCCGCCGTGCTCGCGTTGGGGGCTTCCG
>DATLVC010000360.1:0-2222 GCA_035577685.1 Micropepsaceae bacterium
CGAACGGTATCGACTGCCGTTCTTTCAGATCGCGCCCGGAGAACAGGCGGATGAGGCTGCGCTCAGTGTATTCCTTCCGGATTTGGGAAAAGACACCCCGGAGCGCTATGCCGCCTCGCTTTTCATAGGCGATGCCGTCGCGGCCCGGAGCGGGGATGCGCCGCGGGCGAATGCCGTCGAAATCAAGTTGCGGGCCGTCGGCGGCAACCGCAAAACCATTCAAGTGCAGTTGATCGAGCGTGATGGCGCGGCGTGGAGCACGCCGGTGGTCGCGGGCGCAACCTGGGCCACCACCCGCGTGCCGCTACAAAAGCTGACCCTTTCCCGCAGCATTCACATTCCCAGTCCGTTCCCGGGCCTATGGAACTATTGGCGGGCCAGTCCTCCCGATCGCGGCGGCAGCGCCGATCACATTCATGTGCAAGACGTCGAAAGACTGCAACTCACGGTGTTTCCAAACGCCGGCGACCACACAGGCGACGACGCCAAAGGCGCCGCGGTTGAATCGATTGTCCTGACCTTCGCGAGCGAGAAGTGAGCGCCGGGCGAAATCAGCGGTAGTAGAAAAACGTATTGGCGGTCAAACGCCCGCTTCGCGGGTTGCCGTCGAATGCAAAAGCAGGCCCAATGTCGGCGCTGTGCAGATTGATGCTGCGATAGATGATGACCCGATTGAATGCAGCCGCGAAGGAAAGGGTGCGCTCAAACATGGGATCGTCGCCGCAGATGTATCTGGCGGGCGGCGGTCCCAGGTGGGCGAAATCCTCAGCAACGGCGTCGGCATAGCGGTCTTTGCGGGCCTCATCGATGAACTCGAAGCGTGTGCGCCGATGGCGGTAGAAGGACGTGCCGCCGTGATCAGGAGTGCAGAGATAGTGCAGCAGGGCCAGTTGCTTGGGATTGGTGTTGTCGAAGTGCGGCATGCGCTGCACGAGGCTGAGTCTGTCGGGCGGGGTGGTCACCAGCGAAAAGTGACTCAATTCACCGGTAACGACACTGTTCCCGAGGCCGAACGCCTCGGCGATGGCTCCCCCGAGAAAGGCTCGCAATGCGAAACAATAGATGGCTGGGATCGGAGCGCGCGCGCCCGGATAGAACGCGTCCAATACACCGCTGAATGCCGAGTGCGCGGCGGCATAGTCGACCAAAGCCCAAGGATTCTCGAGAAAGTCATCGACGACGACGAGCGGCTCGCGCTCGGCGCCGATCCGTGAGACCGCGATCTTGCATTGATCGTGCAGTCGTAATTTTCCATCGAGATCGAGCATGCGATGATGCTATTCGACGAAGGGTTCCACTTCCATACGCCGGCCGCACAGAAAGGCATCCGCCACGAGTTGCAAGGGCGCGACGTCGACGTCGACGCGGCGGCTGTAAACCAGGTCGGCAAAATGTGAGTACAAGTCGGGATATTCCGCCGCGGATGCGCAGGGCACCTCCAGTCCGTCTATGGCCAGCGTCTTGCCGCCCATCGAGAGGCGCAGAGCGCCCGAGTCGGTTGCCACGTCGATGTTCCAGGTTTGAGGGCCGGTCTGCAGAAAGTCGAATTCCGCGCGCACCGGAGTGCCGTACGAGTCGGTGAGCGAGAGATTGGCCGCTATCGGCGTCGCCGAATTGCGGGGATACGAAAGTTCGGCCGCCTTCAGCACCAGCGGGCGGGGAACGATGCGGGTCAGAATGGACAGCGCATTGATTCCCGGATCGAACACGCCCAAGCCGCCGGCCGTCCATATCCACGTCTGGCCGGGATGCCAAATTCGCACATCCTCCTTCCAGGTGACCGTAATGTTGCCAATCTTGCGCTTTCGCAGCCATTCACGCGCCGGCTCGACGCCGCCCGCGTGCCGCGAGTGCCAGGATGCGAACAATGCCACCCCTTTTTTCTGGGCGAGATGCGTCAGCGCGGCGACTTCGCTGACCGTCACCCCCGGGGGCTTTTCCAAGAGCACGTGCAGGCCCTGCTCCAAGGCGTAGCGTGCAATTTCGTAACGCACCTGAGGCGGGGTGCACAGGGCAACGGCGGATACGTCGGGTAGTGCCTGAATCAGGGCCGGCAGATCTTTGAAGCTGGGCAAATCGCGCAATTTTTGATGTGGGCTGGCAACCGCGACCAACTCAAAGGCATCATTGGCGGCGAGCGCGGGCATGTGCTGATCGCGCGCGATCTTTCCGAGACCCACCAGCGCGATCTTGATGGTTGGCATGGCTTGCCTGGCTTAAGG
>DATLVC010000361.1:0-13941 GCA_035577685.1 Micropepsaceae bacterium
CGCCCGGCGGCAACGCCGAGAAACCCATCCGCCCCCATTTCCACAAGGGCTCGCGCGATGCCGAAATCGCGCCCGAACTGGCACCGGCCACCGGCGACGTGGTGGTTCCCAAGCAACGCTGGAGCTCGTTCTTCCAGACCAATCTGGACCTGCAATTGCGGGTGCGCGGCATCGACACGATTGTCATCGCCGGCGGCTCCACCGATGTCGGCATCGCCAGTACCGTTTTTGCGGCGCGCGATCTCGATTATGGCATCGTCGTGGTGCGCGATTGCTGCTATTCCACGCGCGGACCCAACAATGATTTCTTCATGGATCGCGTATTCCCCCGCATGGCGCGCGTAATGAGCGTCGATCAGGCTGTGGCCCTGATGATCGCGTGATGCCAATGGCTGAGGCGGTCGCAAGCGAAACCCTGATATGCCCCGGCGGGATGCCGGCTTTCCTCGCGCGGCCCGAATCCGCCGGCCGCCATCCCGTGGTGGTGCTAATGCATGAGCGTTACGGGCTTGTGCGCCACACCGAAGATCTGGCGCGCCGCTGTGCCTCGGATGGATTTGTCGTGCTGGCGCCGAATTTCTTTTACCGGCACCCGGACCAGGTGGCGCTGAACACCGGCGATTCCCGCTATGACATGACCGATCCGGAATCGGTGGAGCTGCTGAAGGCGGCGCTGGCGGCGCTGCAGAACCACCCCGCTGCCGATGTGAGCAAAATCGCGGTCGCTGGCTATTGTCAGACCGGACGGCATCCGCTCGTTTTCGCGGCCGAGGTGAAAATGCAGGCTGCAATCGTGTGGTACGGCGCGGCCGCCAAGCGCGAGTGGCAGGTGACACCAGCCCAGCCCGTGGTACTAGATGACATCATCGCGCGCATCGATTGCCCGGTCTTCGGCGCCTTCGGATCGGACGATCACATCATTTCCGTGGACGATGTGCGCCGGTTCCGTGACAGCCTCGAAACGCACAAGAAATCCTATGACATCCATCTCTATGCCGGCGCACCGCATGGCTGGCTGAACGACACCATGCCCGGCCGCTACCGCAAGGCCCAAGCCGACGCCGCCTGGGCCGCGCAACAGGCTTTTCTGAAGGCCGTGTTTGCAGGCGCATGGCCGCGGAATCGCGTGTGCTGGCGGTTCGACAGCGCGTTCGGGCGGGATTACGATTTCGCCAAGAACCGGCGTCAGGAATGAAATGAGCCTCGCCCCCGCCGCAACGCCCGAGATTCGCCAGGAGACGCAGTTCGCCACGGGCGTGGCACGTGCGCTTGCGCGCGGGGAAGAGGGGCATGGCATTTCGCGCGATGACGCGCTGTTGCTGCTCGAGCATGCGCCAACGCACGCGCTGCTCGCCGCGGCCGCGAATCTGCGCGACCGGGTGAAGGGCCGGATCGTCAGTTATTCCAAAAAGATATTCATCCCGCTGACGCATCTCTGCCGCGATTATTGCGGCTATTGCACCTTTCGCGCCGATCCGAAGGAAGGCCATCCTGCCTATATGAGCCCGGACGAAGTGCTGGCCGCCGCCGAAGCAGGCCGCCGTGCCGGCTGCAAGGAAGCGCTCTTCAGCCTCGGCGACCAACCCGAGCGGATTTTTCCGGAAGCGCGCGCATTCCTGAACCGGCTCGGCTTTGCCACCACGCTCGATTATCTCGTCGCCATGACGAAGCTGGTCGTCGAAAAGACCGGGCTGCTGCCCCATTCCAATCCCGGCCTGATGGACGCGGACAATCTGGCGCGGCTGCGCGAAACCAATATCAGCCTCGGCCTGATGCTGGAATCGGTGAGCCCGCGCCTGCGCCACAAAGGCGCCGCGCATTGGCGCGCGCCGGACAAAGCCCCCGCACTGCGCTTGCGCACCATCGAAGAAGCGGGCCGGCAGAGCATCGCCTTCACCACAGGCATCCTCATCGGCATTGGCGAGACGGCGGAGGAGCGCGTGGACTCGCTGTTCGCCATTCGCCGCCTGCACGAGAATTACAGCCATATCCAGGAAGTGCTGATCCAGCCTTTCCGTGCCAAGGCCGACACGCGGATGGCCGGCGCCTGCGAACCCGATCTCGACGAGTTGCAGCGCACGCTCGCAATCGCGCGACTGATCCTGGGCGACATGAACGTGCAATCGCCGCCCAATCTGGTGGCCGAGGATTTTCCTCAGCTGCTGGCCGCCGGCATCAATGATTGGGGCGGCATTTCGCCGGTGACGAAGGATTTCATCAATCCCGAAGCCGCTTGGCCACAGATCGCCATTCTGGATGCGCGCTCCGCCGAGGCAGGATTTCGATTGCGCGAAAGGCTGGCAATCTATCCCGAGTTCGCGCGCGACGGCAGGTTCGTCGACCCACGGCTGACGGCGCAATTGGACCATCATCGCGGGCCGGATTTTTATGCCAAAGAGGAACCGTAAATGCTGAAAGCCATGGATCCTCGCTGGCAAGAGATTTCGCTGGACGCGGCGCTGTCGCACGCGAGCCGAAGCGTTGCGGCCATTCTGGACCGCGCGCTTGACGGACGCGAACTTGGTTTCGCTGACGGCGTGGCGCTGGGTGCGGTTGCAGGCGATGATCTTCTGGCGCTGGTGAAGACGGCCGATGAACTCCGCCGCCGCAAAATCGGCGATGTCATCACCTATGTGGTCAATCGCAATCTGAACTTCACCAATATCTGTTTCGTGGGCTGTGCCTTTTGCGGCTTCTCGCGCGGGCCCAAGGCCAAGGATGCCTATTTCCATTCGACCGAAACCCTGCTGCGGAAATCACGCGAAGCCGTGACACTGGGGGCGACGGAACTGTGCATCCAGGGCGGCCTGCCGCGCGATCTGGAAGGCCATTATTATGCCGGTCTCCTGCGCGATATTCACGATGTCCTCCCCGAACTGCATCTGCATGCGTTCTCGCCGATGGAGATTTCCTATGGCGTGGAACGCACCGGTCTCACGCTCGACGAACATTTGCTGTCGTTAAAGGAGGCCGGTCTCGGCAGCATCCCGGGGACAGCGGCCGAAATTCTCGACGACGACGTGCGCGGCGATCTTTCCCCCAACAAGCTGAATGTGGCACGCTGGGTCGAAATCATTCGCGCCGCGCATCGGCTCGGGATTCCATCCACTTCGACCATGATGTACGGCCACACCGAAACGCCGGCGCATTGGGTGCGTCATATGCTGCTCTTGCGCGACATCCAGAAGGATACCGGAGGCTTCACGGAATTCGTGCCGCTCGGCTTCATCCATTCCGAGACGCGGCTGTTCCGCAAGGGACACGCCCGCGCGGGCGCATCGTTCGACGAGGATCTGATCGTGCATGCGCTGGCGCGGCTGATGCTGAACGAGACGATCCCCAATATTCAGGTGTCGTGGGTGAAGCTCGGCTTCCCCGGCTCGCTCGCCTGCCTGCAGGCCGGCGCGAATGATTTTTCCGGCACGCTGATGGAGGAAAGTATTTCGAAAGCGGCCGGTGCCGATTATGGCGAGAGCGTGCTGCCGGGGGAATTGCGCAGCCTGATCCGCGCAATCGGGCGCGTGCCGGCCGAACGCACCACGCTGTATGACATCCGGCGGCGGTTTGACGAACCCGATGCGGAGGAACGCCTGCCGGTGGAGCGCATGCCGATGGCAAGGCCCTTGCCGCTCGGTGCCGGCTACTGACCATGCGCGTCGTCGTGCTCACGGGCGGGGTCGGCGGATCGAAGCTCGCGCTCGGGCTGGCCCGCGTGATGGACCCGCGCGATCTCACGATCATCGCCAATACCGGCGATGACGTCGTGATGCATGGGCTGCACGTGTCGCCCGATCCCGACATTCTCATCTACACGCTGGCTGGCGCGGTGAATCCGCAAATGGGCTGGGGCTTTCAGGACGAGACATTCCGGGTTGCGGAGGGACTCGCCCGCTATGGGCGGCCCATCTGGTTCAATCTGGGCGACCGCGACCTCGCGACCCATATCCACCGCACGGCCATGCTGAAGGACGGCGCGACATTGTCGCAAGCGATCGAGTCCATTCGGCTCGCGCATGGCGTGGCCCTGCGCATTCTGCCGATGAGCGACGCGCCCATCCCGACGATGCTGCTAACCGATGAAGGGCGCATGCATTTGCAGGATTATTTCGTGCGGCGGCGCTGCGAGCCGCGTCTGACCGGCATCGAATTCGAGGGCGTCGCCGATGCAGCCGCCGCGCCCGGCGTGATCGAAGCGATCCGCGAGGCGGACGCCGTCATCATCGCGCCCAGCAATCCCTTGATCAGCATCGGTCCGATTCTGGCCGTGCCGGGTATAGGCGACGCGCTTTGCGACGCGCGGCGGCGCGTGATGGCGGTGTGTCCTCTGGTCGGGGGAAAATCACTGAAAGGACCATCGGACAAGATGATGGCGGAGCTCGGCTATGATGTTTCGGCGGCCGGCGTGGCACGGCTGTACCGCGATATCTGCTCCATATTCGTCATCGACGAAACCGATGCCGATGAAATTCCTACCATCGCGGACATGGGCGTGAAACCTCTCGTCTTGCCAACCGTGATGCGCACGCTCGAAGACAAAGAGCGGCTGGCGCGGGCGATCTTGCGCGAGGCGGAAGCGCGCCTATGAAGGCGATCCTCATTCCGGTGAAGACGTTCCGCGATTCCAAGACACGGCTGGCGCCGCATTTCTCCGCAGACGCGCGTGCGGCCCTGGCGGATGCCTTATGTGAAGATTTCTTCCGCGTCGTCGCGCACGTGACCGGCGCGACCCGCGTATTCGTGGCAAGCCACGAACCCGTCGCCCTGGAGCGCGCTCGCTCACACGGGTGGGACATTATCGTCGAAACCGAGCAAATCTCCGAAAGCCGTTCCGTCGATGCCGCTTCGCGGTTTTGCGAGGCGCAGGGCGTGAATGCCCTGCTGCGTCTTCCCATGGACCTGCCGCTGATTACCGCCGACGACATCGATGCGCTTCTGGCGGAAAGCGAAAACCCGCCCTTCACCCTTCTTGTTCCTTCACACGATGGCACGGGCACGAATGCCCTGCTGCGTTCGGCGCCGACCTTGTTTCCGTCGCATTTCGGCCCCAACAGTCTGGCGCGCCATCTGGAAGAAGCCGAACGCCGCAACGCGCGGGTCAAAATCCTGCGCAACGCCAATATCGGGTACGATGTCGACGAACTGGCCGACCTACGCGCGGTTGCCGGACGGATGCGGCACGACTCCGCCACCGCCCGATGGATTTTGCGGCATCGGCCTTGAACGGATAAAATTGTCTCCCATATGCGCGCGATAGTGCTCGCTTTGCGGGAATCTGTGCTGGCAGTCGCGGCGCAGAAAAAGGGAGATTTTCCATGAAGCAATGGATCTTGGCAGGAGTGGTTTGTTTGACGCTCATCGCCGGCGCAATGGGCGCTATCGCGCAATCGAACGTCAGTGTGTTTGCGGAGCAGAGCTATCGCGAAGGGCTGGTCGTGCGCTTTACACGTTTCGACGTCACGCTGGATGGCCGCCGGATCACAGCGGACGAAGCCGTTTATAATCCGGAAACCGGGGAAACGGAGCTGCGTGGCAATGTCCATCTCGCACTGCCGCCGCATCTGAACAACAAGATGGCCCCGGGCACGGCGCACTAAGCCATATTACCGAAACAAATCCTTCTCCGCCGGGCGGATGAGATCGCGTCCCGTTCCTGCGCGTGTCTTCGCCCGCACGCCCCGCACAATCGCAACCGGCACGCGATCCGATTTGCCCATCACCAATTCTGTGGCCGACGCGATCTCGTCGGCGAACGCGATGATCGTCGCCTGCAGCACTTTGCCGTTCGCATCCCGCTCGCCGCGATAATCGATTAACGGCGCGACGCCCGCGACACCGAGCGCCACATTGACCAGGCCCTCGCGCCAGGGCCGGCCGAACGTGTCGGAGATGATGACGCCGATATCGGCGCCGAAAATAGCGCCCAGTTGCGAGTGAAGCCCGCGTGCCGACGCATCGGGATCGGCGGGCAGCAGGATGGCGGTTCCCTTGCCCGCGTTCGAAAGATCGATTCCCGCATTGGCGCAGACAAAACCGTGGCGCGTTTCGACTATGATGATGCCCCGCTCCATGCGGACAATGCGTTTGGATTCGCGCAGCACCAGCTCGATCACCCGCGCATCCTTGTCCCAATCTTTCGCCCAGGAAATCGCCTGCGTCGAAGGCGCAATCGTATCGAGCCGCACGATCTGCCCTTCCGCTTTCGACACGATCTTCTGCGCGATGACAAAGATGTCGCCATCCGCCGCGGCAAACGCTTGCGCGCGGGCAGCATCGGCAATCAGCCGCGCGAGATCATCACCCGACTTAATCTCGGGCAGGCCGGACAACGGAAAGATTTGGACGCCTGAATTCACCGGTCAACGCTCGCGATGCTGCCGAAACACTAGGGCAAACCGTTGCCGAAAATGCAACGCCGTGACACAACCGGAAAAGATCGGGGAGTGCATATGACCATAGAGAAAATTGCCATCATCGGGGGCGCTGGGGAACTCGGGTTCGGGCTGGCGCTGCGCTGGGCGAAAGCTGGCGAGGATGTGACCATCGGCTCGCGCGATGCGGCCAAGGCGGCGGAAGCCGCGGCGCGCGTGAAGGCCGCGGTTTCGCACGCGAAAATCGCGGGCCTTGACAATGTGCAAGCCGCGGCGGCCGCGACGGTTGTGGTGCTGGCAGTGCCGTTCTCGGCGCAGGCCGGAATTTTGAAGAGCATCAAGCCCGCGCTCAAAACCGCGATGCTAGTGGATGCGACCGTGCCCTGGCCGCGACGGTGGGCGGGCGACCGACGCGGATGCTGGGCGTGTGGGAAGGTTCGGCTGCGCAACAGGCCGCCGGGCTCGTGCCGGGCGTGGCGGTGGTGTCGGCGTTCCACAATTTGTCGGCGGAGATGCTGCACGATCTGGATATGAGCCTCGATTGCGACATCCTGGTTTGCGGCGACGATGCAGCGGCGAAGGAGCGGCTGTCGGCGCTGGTGACACTCATTCCGGGCTTGCGGCCGCTCGATGCGGGGCCGCTGGAAATGTCGCGCATCGTCGAAAGCATGACCGCGCTGATGATCTCGCTCAACCGCCGCTACAAGACGCACCACTCAGGGATCAAGATCACGGGCCTGAACGCGTAGCGATGTTTTTGTTACCAGATATTGCCGGCGCCGGGCGAATAGGCCGGAGATATAACGCCGCTGGAGGCGACTAACGTCTCGCAGTTCACGATGCCGTCGAACGATGCGGCGGGACAATGGACATTCAGGGCGGGGGCCGCAATTTCGACCATGGCGTTTGCCTGGACTTGCACGCGGCCATCTGCTGTCAGCGTGATGACCGAGCCGTTGGCGTGCACAAGCTTGACGTCCTGTGTCGCATTACTCAGCACCAATGTATGGCCGCTCTGCATGGAGAGCGTGACCTTCTCCGCGCCTTGGGTGTCGTCGAACTCGAACAGACTCTTTGCGCGCGATTTCCATAATTGTTTGTTGTTCGCGGCATCGGCCGATTCCGGCGGCGTTTGGCCGTTCCAGCAGGCTCCGACGATATAGGGCGAACGAACGTCACCGGCCTGGAACGCAACCACGACTTCCGAATCGACGCTTGGCAGAATCTCGATCCCCTGGTCCTCGCCGGCATAGGGCGTCACCAGCTTCGCCCAGGCGAGCGCGCTCCTCTTGCCGAGAAATGCCAATTTTACTTGGATTCGCCCCTGATTTTCGGGATCGACGATATTGGTCACAATGGCGGCATAAACTCCGAAATAGCTCGGTGCGGGCGCGCTCGGCTTTCGGCGAACCACCGCCTTCTTCTTGGCGACCGCTTTTGCGGTGGGCTTCCGCGCCGCGGCCCGCGGTTTCGATCGCTGACTTTGTTTGGGGGCTTTGGGCTTCGAGCGGGCGGACTTGATCATGTTCGTTCTCCGTAAAAAAACGGCAACGCGAATTTCAGATCACCTGGTCCTTACGCAATGCGGCAATGTCGGCATCGGAATAGCCCAAATCGCGCAGGATGGAATCGGTGTCTTCGCCGAGCGCGGGCATGGGATCGAGTCGTTGCGGACTGTCCGACAAATGCAACGGCGTTGCCAGCACTGGAATCCGCCCGACTGGTGAATCGATTTCCTGGATCATATGGCGCGCCTGCATTTGCGGATGCGCCAGCACCTCACCCACGCCGTTCACCGTGCCATGCGGCAAGCGCACCTTGTCCAGCCGCTTCAGCCATTCCGTCGACGGTTGCGTCAGGAAAATCCCGTTCAGGATCGCGTCCAATTCCTCCCGATTGGCGCGGCGGGCCGGCGTATCCTTGAACCGAGGATCGGTGAGCAGATCGGGCCGCTCGATGACGCCGGTGCAGAAAATTGCCCAATCGGCGGGGCTCGCCACGGCCACACCGAAATATTTCCCGTCACCCGCGAGATAATGTCCGTAGGGCGTGATGTATTGGTGGCGCAAACCATAGCGCTTCGGCTCCTCCCCGCGATGCCAATAATGGTGTGGGAAATAGCCCAGCCACGATGCGGCGGTTTCGAACATGGAAATATCGATGATCTGGCCTTCGCCGGTCTGCGAACGCTGATAGAGCGCGGTCAGAATGCCCACAGCGGCATACATCGAGGAGATCAGATCGGTCACCGAAACGCCCACGCGCGCCGGGCGGTCCTCGAACCCAGTCGTCATGATCATCCCAGCCTCGCCTTGGATCAGCGCGTCATAGGCTTTCTTGTCACGGAACGGACCATCCTGTCCGTAACCGGAGAGCGAGCAATAGATGAGACGCGGATTGAGCTCGCGCAGTTCCTTCGCTCCCAGCCCCATCCGCTTCGCCGCGCCGGGCGCGAAATTCTCCAGCACAACATCCACTTTGCCACCGAGCCGTTGCAGAATCTCACGCGCCGCCGGTTTCTTCACGTCGATGGCGAAGCTCTTCTTATTGGGACCGATCCAGACGATGCCGGACGAGAGGCCCTTCACCGCATTGTCCCAGCCGCGGATCACATCGCCCGTGCCTGGGCGTTCGATCTTGATGACCTCCGCACCCATGTCGGCGAGAATCTTAGTCGCGTGCGGACCGGAAAGCGAGGTTTCCAGCGCCAGCACACGCACGCCATCGAGCGCGCGGCGGGGAGCGGCGCCCGCAATCATCAGGCTTTCACCTCGGGGAAAATATCGCGGTGCGGCGCGTGGGCTTTCTTCCACACCATCACGCTGCGAACATAATCGATGACAATCTTGCCTTCCTGCTGAATACCGCGCGTGCGCACTTTGATGATGCCCCATTGCGGCTTGGATTTGGATTCGCGCTTTTCCAGCACTTCGGATTCCGAATAGAGCGTGTCGCCTGCGAACAGCGGATTGGGCAGCGTGATCCCATCCCATCCGAGCGCGAAACCATTCTCGCTGACATCGGCGACACCCATGCCGGCGACGATCGCCAGCGTCAGCGCCGAATTGATCAGGCATTTGCCGAATTCGGTCTTCTTACCGAACTCATTATTAAAATGAATCTGGTTGGTGTTATTGGTGAGAAGCGTGAACCAGATGTTGTCGGTCTCGGTCACGGTGCGCCCCAAGCGGCAGCGATAAATATCGCCGACTTCGAAATCCTCGAAATAGCGCCCTTCCCAACCCTGCTTGACGGCCATGAAAGCCTCCTATGACACGCCGAGTGTCTTCGCCAGTGCCAGCGTCTGCCGCGCGCGATCGACGATGGGATAATCCAAAAGCTGCCCACGGAACGCGATGGCGCCCAAGCCCCGCGCGCGCGCATCCTCGAACGCGTTCACCACGGCCTGCGCATATTCGATGTCTTCGCTGTTCGGCGTGAAGGCGGCGTTCGCGTCTTCGATCTGGGTCGGATGGATGATGGAGATGCCGCTCATGCCGAGCCGCCGCGCCTGTTTGGCGAAACGCTTCATCCCCTCCATGTCGTTCAGATCGACCCACACGCCGTCTACGGCCTGCACATGGGCCGCGGCTGCCGCCGTCGCGATATGCGAACGCGCGTAGATCATGTCCACCGCTTCGCCTTCGCGCCGCATCGGCAGATTCATCTCACGGGTGAAATCCTCTGCCCCGAACAGCAGCCCTACGATGCGTGGCGAAGATGTCGCGAGCTGATAGGCATTGAAAAGACCGACCGGGCTTTCGATGGCGATGAGAAGCTTCACCGTGCCACCCGGCATGCGTCTGGCGACTTCGGCGCGTCCGAGCTCGTCTTCGACAATGCGGATTTGCGCCACCGTATCGACCTTTGGCACGACCAGGCCTTCGAGTCCGTGGCGGACCACCGCCTTGGAATCCTCGATAAAGCGTTCCGAACCCACCGCGTTCACGCGCACGAAACGCGCCGGCGTGCGGTAGCTGGGGTCACGCTTCAATTGCGCGCACACGCCATCGAGCGAGGCCCCGATCTGGCGGCGGGCGTTTTCCTTTTCCGTCGGCGCGACGCCGTCTTCGATATCCATCATGATGGCATCCACCGGCAGGCTGAGGGCCTTGTCGATCATGCGCTGGCGGTCGCCGGGCACGAACATCCAGGAGCGCAAGAGTCGTTTCGGCTGTTCGTTCATTGTGGCGTCCCTAGTAAGATTTCGGCATTCCGAGCACGTTCTGTCCCAGGAAAGCCAGCACCAGATTGTTGTTGATTGGCGCCGTCATATAAAGCCGCGTCTCGCGGAATTTGCGTTCCACATCATATTCGCGCGCAAAACCATAACCGCCATGGGCATCGAGGCAGGCATTCGCCGCCTCCCAGGTCGCCTCGCTGGAAAGGAGCTTGGCCATGTTCGCCTCCGCGCCGCATTTTTCGCCGCGGTCGAATTTTTCGGCCGCCACGTCGCGCATGCAGGCCGCCGCTTCGACATGGGCATAGGCGCGCGCCAACGGAAACTGCACGCCCTGATTGGCGCCGATGGGCCTGCCGAAAACCACGCGCTCGGTGGCATATTTGGCCCCCTTCTCGACGAACCAGCGGCCATCGCCGACGGCTTCCGATGCAATGAGGATGCGCTCGGCATTCCAGCCGTCGATGATGTAGCGAAAGCCCCTGCCCTCCTCGCCGATGCGGTTTTCGGCCGGGATTTCGACATTCTCGAAAAACAGGATGTTGGTGTGATGGTTGAACATCATGTCGAGCGGGCGGGCCTCGAACTTGCCCTTGATGTCGCGCAGATCGACGATGAAGACGGAAAGCCCCTGGGTCTTGTCTTTCAATTCATCATAGGGCGTCGTGCGCGCCAGCAGCAGCATCAGATCGGATTGCTTCACGCGGGAGATGAATATCTTCTGGTCGTTGACGATATATTTGTCGCCCTGGCGCACCGCACGGGTTTCGATGCGGGTGGATTCGGAACCCGCGTTGGGTTCGGTCACCGCGAACGCCTGCAGCCGCAATTCTCCGCTGGCGATCCCCGGCAGATAACGCTGCTTCTGGTCGAGCGAGCCGTGACGGAGCAGCGTGCCCATGGTGTACATCTGAGCGTGGCAGGCGAGGCCATTGCCGGGCGAGCGGTTGATCTCCTCCAGGATGAGGCCCGCTTCTGCGATGCCCAACCCCGCGCCGCCATATTCCTCCGGGATCAGCGCCGCGAGATAACCGCTCTCGGTCAGCGCATCGACAAAGGCTTGCGGATAGGCTCCTTCCTTGTCGACGTCGCGCCAATATTGATCCGGGAAGCCCGCGCAGATTTTGCGGATGGCTTCCCGGATGGCCACTTGTTCTTCGCGCGATGCCAAAATCTAACTCCTATACATCAGTCTATTTTGTTGGTTCAAATAGACGCACTGATCAGCCCCCTGCGACTGGTCCAGTTTGAATCTTAGTGCACGGGCATCGTTCCCGGCAACGGGATGAAGGATTCCGGCGAGGCGGGCGGTAACCCAGGGTCGAGTGCGGGCGCTTTGTGTTGTAGAAGCGACGCCACTGCTCGATGATGATTTGCGCTTCCTTCAGGGAATAGAAGATTTCTCCGTTGAGGAGTTCATCTCTGAAGCGTGCGTTGAAGCTTTCGCAGTAGCCGTTCTCCCACGGGCTTCCCGGTTCGATGTAGCCGGTCTTTGCGACCGAAAGTCACCAGCGCCGGCGTTGATTCATTGAAGGTACTGTTTGAACCATTCGAGGACCGGTTTCATCGCTTCATCCGTCCTTTTCCCATACACATCGAAGTGGACGCCGTCTTTTAGCGTAAAGAGCTTCTTCGGTTCCTTAGCCTTATTATACAACCTATCGGCATCGTCGGCCTCGAGCTCGTCCTTCTCCGCTTGGACGAAGAGAATTGGTGTCGGAGCCACCTTGTCGATAATTTCTTCCGGCTTGTAGTCCAGCCACCCATCAACGGTTGCTAGCGTTGTCTTGTTGCCTTTTTCCTTTTCCACCTGTTCAGCATCCTTTAAGGAAGAGGTCAGCTCAGGAGGCATGATCAGTACCGAATCGGTTCCCTTGTCCAAGAACCCATGGAAGTCTTTGGACTTGCCAGTCAAAGCCCTATTAATTCGGTCCTCTTGAACCTTTTGCATGAGAGTTGCCCACTCCTGCTCGGTTCGAAATCTTCGCATTCGCCGCTCGCCATCACCGACCAAGACCATGGAGGCAACCGCTTTTACACGTCGGTCTCGGGCCGCTATGTACGCTACCTCTCCACCTCCCAAGCTGACTCCTAACAACGCGATCTTGTCAGGGTTCACTTCTGGTCTGGATTGCAAGCAGGAGATGGCGTTGCTAGCGTCATAAATCTGTAGGTATGGAATTACCTCGCCGCGGACGCCTTCACTCTCTCCGAATCCTCTGAAATCCATAGTCAGGGACACAAAGCCTGCCGCGGTAAACTCGTCGGCGAACCCAGGAAAGAAAGCGTCCGCCGTGCTCATGAAACCCGGCACAAGCACGACACCAGGAAGATTGCTTCCTTTCTTGGCATTGTCAGGCTTAGAAAGTATTCCGGACAGTTTTAGACCATCGCTATAGTAGTTTATTCTCTCTTTCATTAATCAAAGCTCCTTTCACATTTGCCCTCCGAAACGGCGAGTCACGACCGCCGCCCCCGATGGGCGGACACGCGAGATTCGCATAACTAGCCGCAACTGCGGGAAAAACGCCTCACCAAAGTTGTGTGTACCACGTTCCTAGAACGGTATGGTTTCGCGCACTTTGCCTACTTTTTCTTTATCGCCGTGTCCGAGCGTCCCTGTTCGGCCGCAGCCGCATCGGCAGCAAAATCACACATTCGAAAACTCCCCTTGGATTGAAACTTTAGGAATTTCCCCATGCCTCGACGAAGCGTCGCGCATCGTCGATGACGGGCTCGGACACCGGCACGTAAGGAACGACGAGGCGCGTGACGCCCGCTTCCCGGAAAGGCTCCAGCCGCTCCTTGATCTCCTTGATGGACGTGCCGGGGATCACCGGCAGCTTGTCCATATATTCGTCGGTCATATGCTGGGCGGCTGCCTTGAAACCGCCGGCTTTGAACGCCTCCTGGAGGCGCATGACCTCAGGCTCAAAGCCGGAATGGATCAGCATGTCCTTATAATGATCGGCGATGTTGTAGAACGTCAGCACCTGACGCAGTTTTGAGCGCGCCAGCGCGCGGTCCGGATTGAGCGAACAACGCACCTTGGCGATGATCTCGATGGAATTGGGATCGCGCCCTGCTTCCACCGCCCCTTCGCGCACGCGGGCGGCGATTTCCTTGATGGTCGCGGGCGTTCCCATGTTGATGAATACGCCGTCGGAGATCTTGCCGACGAGCTTGGTCATCTGCGGACCAAGCCCGGCGAGATAGATCGGGAAGTTCGGATGGTCCGGCTGCCAGGAAAGCTGGAAGCGTTTGCCGGTGTTGTAGATCTCGCCCTCATATTCGACGCGCTCGCCGGCGGCGGTCTTCTTCACGATGTCGATATATTCGCGCGCGCGCCGCAAGGGGCGGTCGAACACGCCATTGTGCCAGGCGGCGATGGTC
>DATLVC010000362.1:0-15016 GCA_035577685.1 Micropepsaceae bacterium
GTATGCGGGCGATGGAAGACCCAGACATTGCCGTGGGAATCCGCGGTCGCCCCGCCGACGCCGCCCAGCAGCAGATGATCCCCCATGGTCGGGAAATTGGGGTCCACTTCGAAAATCGGAACCACCGGCTTGGCACCGGACTTCTGCTCCTCGGCACTGGCGGGACATACCGCCAGTGCGAGCGCCACCAGGCTCGCATTCGTGAAGGCGCGCTTCATCATGGTCCGATTCCTCCCTGCCCTGGGCGCAACGATACCATCGCCGGCGCACGCTCGCTAAGAGCCCCTTGACGATTCATAGCTGAAATCGAGAGCCAGGGGTGGTTCCTCGGCATCCATTGCCGCACGAACTTACGTCAAGGTGGCCTTCTTCCGCGGGGCGTCGCTCAAGTCCGGTCCCGCCCGGCGAATCCAAGGGCCAGGACAGGCGCTATCTCCACATCCACGAAGGCGACTAGCTCGACGAAGCTCAGTTCGCGGCTTGGGTGAAACAAGCGAGCCTTTTGCCCGGCCAACGCCTATGAGCGGAAAGTCTCGACGTAGCCTGTAGCCCGCACAGAGCGAAGCAAAATCCAGTACAAGATTCGCAAATGGTCCGATACCGGCGTAAATATCGATCCGGACATTTTATTTCTTTGCGGTCACGTTCGCTGACCGGCAAGACAAGTCAGTTTGTTATTTCTTGTTTTCCCGGCGGCGGACTTCATGGCTCTTACGGCTTCTGCACGTATCAAGTTACTTACGGCGGTGGCGAACCATTTGGCCACCGAAGAGTGGTCCATCATAGATCTAACCCTCAGCCAATTCCGCCTTCCAACCACTGACAGTTGGTCCGGCTCGAAGGACGCTTACGTCATTCAGATGGCGAGAAGCGCCGACGATGACACTTTAATTGGATTGGCCGAGCACTGCGGTATACCGATAGAACATGGCGTCGTTCAGCCGAACGTCCAGGCGGCGTTTTGGAAACCCGATCAATTCCGCCTCTTCCTATCTCACTTGGCGACCTACAAAAAATTCAGCAGCGAGTTGCAACAGGCCTTGGGTGAGTACGGAATCGCAGCCTTCGTCGCTCACAAGGACATCAACCCAACTGCTGAGTGGCAGAACGAGATCGAGCTGGCCCTGTCGACCTGCGACGCACTGGCGGCTCTCCTGCATCCGGGATTTCATGAAAGCAAATGGACTGACCAGGAAATCGGGTTCGTAATGGGTCGGGCCATGCCGGTCTTCTCTGTCACTCTAGGAGAGACGCCCTATGGTTTCATCGGGAAGACCCAAGCCTTCAATGGGATCGGGAAGACCGCCATTGCACTCGCACGCGAAATTTTCGATGCCCTTCGCAAGAACAAGCAAACTCAAGACAGGATGGCGGAGATCATCGTTACCCTCTTCGAGAACAGCAGCAGCTTCGACGCTGCAAAGAGCGGGATGACTTACCTGGAGGAGTTGACCGTCTGGAAGACTGGGTTCGCAAAGCGCATTAGGGAGGCTGCTGAGAACAATGGCCAGATCGTATCTGCCTGGGGTGTGCCGAAGCGCGTAGTAGCACTCCTGAAAAAGAAGGGCGAAAAGGCCGATAAATCTGACGATGAGGTTCCGTTTTAGTGCAAGCAAGCCTAGCCCGGCCAGCGATACTCAAGGGACCGGCGACAACGACCATGAAGAAAGCGACCACCACGATGAACAAGACAAAGAGCGGCGCGAAGGACGGAAAGGGCGGAGGCGATTGGCGGGGCGAGACGCTCGCGCGGGTCCACGCGCTTATCAGCGAGGCCGATCCCGAAATCGTCGAGGAGGTGAAATGGCGAAAGCCATCGAACGCGATGCTCGGCGTTCCGGTGTGGGAGCACGGCGGGATCATCTGCACCGGCGAGACCTACAAGGCCGCCGTGAAGCTGACCTTCGCCAAGGGCGCCTCGCTCCCGGACCCGGCGGGGCTCTTCAACGCCAGCCTCGACGGCAATGTGCGGCGCGCCATCGATTTCCATGAGGGCGACAAGATCAACGAAAAGGCGTTTAAGGCGCTCATTCGCGCCGCCGTGTCTCTGAACACGTCAAAGTAAGCTCCGGCTTCGCCCCGTCCGCTCTCAGAAGAAACCAAAGAGCGCCTGAGCGCCGCCGAATGCGGCTAGACGCGGTTTTGGATTGGGTCGAATCAAATCTCACCATGACCGGCCGCCGAGCCGGCCACCCAGCCGGCGAGCGTCTGCGAGCCGATGAATTTCTTTTGAGCCCGCAGACGCGGGCTCACTGGATGGCAGGGTCGTGAAGCTTGTCCTCGGGCCGCGCTTTGCGCGGACCCGGGGGCCCTGCCATGGTGAGTTTATTTTTTTGAGTAACCCGCCAGCAAAGAGGGTTTGGCCGATGCAGATTGCGGTTCGAGAAATGGTCCCCGACGAGGCCGGTCTCGTGGTCGATTATTTCTATTCCGCCACGCCGGAATATCTGGACGGAATGGGAGTCGATCCGTCGCGGCTGATGAGCCCCGAGGTCTGGCGCAAATTCCTGCACGGCGAATTCCAATTGCCGCCGGACAAGCGCCAGGTCTTTTTCGTGCTCTGGCTGCTCGACGGCAAGCCGGTCGGCTTTTCCGGCTGCAACAAAATCCAATTCGGCGACAGCGCGTTCATGCATCTGCATGTTTCGGTTCCCGAGCAGCGGCAAAAGGGCATCGGCACCGAATGCGTCCGCCGCAGCATCGCCATCTATTTCGAGACCTTGCGGCTGAAGCGGCTGTTCTGCGAGCCCAACGCCTTCAACACCGGGCCGCATAGAACGCTTCAGAAATGCGGCTTCAAATATGTGAAGACCTATATGACGGTGCCGGGCGCGATCAATTACCACCAGCCGGTGACGCGCTGGGTGCTCGAGCGTTAAGACCTGCACCGCCGTCTGTACGGCGGGGGCTGTCGCCTTTCCACAGAACAGGCTATTTTCACCGTAGAAATAGAATGTGAGAGGATTCCCGCCTATGAAACGGTCGCTGCTCTATGTCGGGTTGGCTTGTTTGACGATGACCCCCGTCGCCATCGCTGCCGAATTGCAGCTGACGCCGGCACCGGGATTCCCGACGCAAAACGAGCCCACCGGAACGCCGCCCGGCGTGGTGGCGCTGCAGAACCGTAATTCGACCGGCTTTCCCACGCCCATCATGAAAGAAGGGCAGCCCATCGAATCGCGCGCGCCCGAAAAGGAAGACGACCACCCGGTCTTTCCGGGCCAGACGCGCGCGCCCTACCACGCCACGGCCCCGTTCAATGTCACGACGCTCAGCGAAAAACTGAAAGCGCCCTGGAGCTTCGCCTTCCTGCCGGGCGGCGAAATCCTGATCACGGAAAAGGGCGGCACGATGCGAATCCGGGACGCGAAGGGCGCGCTGTCCGAGCCGCTCACCGGCGTCCCCGAGGTGCGCGCAATCGGGCAGGTCGGCCTTCTGGACGTGGTGCTCGATCCGCGCTTCGCCAACAACCACCGAATTTTCTTCACCTACAGCGAACCCGTCGGCGAGACCTACAGCAACATCGTGGTGGCCAGCGCCCGTTTGGACGGCCATGCCCTCGCCGGCACCAAGGTGATCTTCCGCGCCAAGCCCGCTCTGCCCGCGCGATTGCTGGCGGCGAACCAGGGCGGCCGCATCGCCATCGGGCGCGACGGCAATCTGTTCGTGATCATCGGCGACCGCTCCAAATCGCCGCCCTGGGATATGGCCCAGCGACTGGATACCGATCTCGGCAAGATGATTCACATCACGCCCGACGGCGATCCCGCGCCGGGCAATCCGTTTATCGGCAAGGCCGGTGCGCTGCCCGAAATCTGGTCCATCGGCCATCGCAGCGAGGAAGGCCTGACCATCGATCCCGCCGGCCGGCTGTGGGAGGTGGAAGATGGGCCGCGCGGCGGTGACGAACTCAATCTCATCGAGCCCGGCAAGAATTACGGCTGGCCGGTGGCGCTGCATGGCATCGACTATCCTGGCCAGACCATCGGCGAGGGAATCGTCGAGAAGCAAGGCATCGAGCAGCCGCGCTATTATTGGGACCCGGTGATCGCGCCTTCGGGGCTGGCCTTCTATACAGGCAATCTGTTTCCGCAATGGAAGGACAGCGTCTTCATCGGCGCCTTGCGCGGACAGATGCTCGACCGGGTCACGCTGAAAGGCGACAAGGTCGTCGACGAGGAGCCACTGCTGGTCGATTTGCACTCGCGCATCCGCGATGTGCGCATCGGACCCGAGGGCGCCGTCTATGTGCTGACCGACAGCCCGGACGACGGCAAGCTTCTCAAACTCACGCCGAAATAATAGCGTCTGTCGAAATTAGCAGCCTTTGCGGTTAGCATGGCCGTACGTGCCACCACGAGCTGTCCCGCGATGCCGATGCTGTTCAACCGATGGATGCTCCTCCGCATAACCACGGGGTGGCATGCGCGTGCGCGTCTGCATCCTTTTCTGCTGGCATGTGCGTTTCTCGCCTTCGCAGGCACCCACATCGTGTACGCCGCGGGCGGGGTGAGGCCCGCTCTGGCGGCGACGCCCGAGGCCGCGGTGCGCTTGTTCTACCCTTGGTATCTCGGCGAGATGATGAAAGGCCGCGTGCCGCTCACTGAGGAGCGCATGCAGGACTACGTCGCCGAGGACACGCTGCGCGACATCGCGTTCATGATGAACCGCCTGAATGGCGGCAAGCGGGGGCTGCAAGAGGACTACTTCCTCCGGGCGAAGGACTATTTCGACGACTGGGGCGACCACATCGCGGTGTCGGAGGTAACCATCGACGGCGATACTGCATCGGCGCTCGTCGCGCTCGGCGACCCCGCGCAGGGGACGCAACGTCTGGCACTCACGCTCGTGCGCGAGGACGGCGGTTGGAAAATCTCTCGGGTGAACGAGGCAGCAGCCTCAAAATAGCGACAGCTAATCCATTCTGCTGAGTGCAGTGCGGGTGGGCAGTCGGGAGCGCATGACGCATGTCTGCTTTGGATCATACTTGCTCGGTCGCGGCGACGAGCGGGAACGTCTTGCTTTCCGAGGAACGGACATTGGCGGTGGCGCTTCAAAGCATTATCGGCCGCCGATTTCCTTGCGCAAAAGTCCCGCGCCCGAAGCAAGCGATTTGAGTTTCTCCGCCGCCACATTGCGGGACAGCGGTGCCAGCCCGCAATTGCTGCAGGGATAGATGCGTTCCGCGCCGGCATATTTCATCGCCGACCGCAAGACCGCCGCCACATCCTCCGGCGTCTCCACACGATTGGTCGCCACATCGATAGCGCCGACCATGATCTCCTTGTCCTTCAGATGCGCGATCAGCGACATCGGTACCTTGGAGCCGGCGCATTCGAGCGACACCATGTTGACGCGGCTCGCATTGATCGCCGGGAAAATCTCTTCATATTGGCGCCACTCCGAGCCCAGCGTCTCCTTCCATTTCACATTGGCCTCGATCCCGTAGCCGTAGCAGATGTGAACCGCCGTCTTGCAATTGACGCCCGCGATGGCTTCGTCCAGCGCCGCCACGCCCCATTCCTTCACATCGTCCATGAAGACATTGAAAGCCGGCTCGTCGAGCTGGATCACATCGACGCCGAGCGCCGCCAGTTCGCGCGCCTCCTCATTGAGGATTTTCGCGAACGCCATCGCCATGTCGGCGCGGCGGCCGTAATGCGCGTCCGCAATCGTGTCGCAGATCGTCATCGGGCCGGGCAATTCGATCTTCAGCTTGCGGCCGGTATGGGCGCGGCTGTAGCGGACCTCGTCGCTGTGCACCGGACCCCGCCGGCGCACCGGTCCGGTGACCGTCGGCACCTCCGCCTCATAGCGGTTGTTGCGGATGCCCATTTTGGTCTTCTTGCCCCAGTCGATGCCGTCGATCCGTTCCAGGAAGCCGTGCACGAAATGGATGCGGGACTGCTCGCCGTCGGTGACGATGTCGATGCCGGCGTCCTCCTGCTCCTTGAGCCAGATCAGCGTCGCGTCGCGTTTGCCCTGTGCCAGCTCCTCGCCGGCAAGACGCCATGGCGCCCAAAGCTTTTCCGGCTCCGCGAGCCAGGATGGTTTCGGCAGGCTGCCCGCGATGGTGGTCTGCAAGAGCCGGTTGGCCATGATGCCCTCCCTTATTTTTCTCAGCCGAGACTAGCCAGAAAGAGACCGCCCGGCATACGCGGCTAAAATTTTTTTCATACCTCTTGACCGTCTGCCCGCCGCACCTAGCTCAATTTGTGGGTTCATACCCGTAGGCTCTCAGGAGGGTTCTATGCGTATTGCGATCCTATCCAGACCCTAGGCGGATCGGCGCGCGCGAGGCGCGATGATCCCCATTCTCTCTTTTTGATATCCGAAACCGGCGCCGCGCGAACCGGCGCGTCGCCCCGATGAAAGGCCCCAAGAAAAGGAACGAACAGGAGGAACCTATGAAATCGCGTGATCCGTTTTATTGGGTTCGTTTTGCCGCCGTCACCGTAGCGAGCGCGGCCATCACCGTCGCCGCTCTGACGGCCGTATCGGCACGGGCGGCGGATCTGTCCGCCGACAGCCTGAAATTCGCGCCCGGCGTGACCAAGGCGGCGGAAGGCTTCGAGACGCCTGCTACCACCTATATCGTCGCCAACCCCACAAGCATCTTCAGCGACCATTCCTTTTTCGGCACCAAGGTCACCGGCAAGCTGAAACGCGGCGAGCACGTGGACGCGCTTGCGAAGGTCAAAGGCTATGACTGGGTGCTCGTGGGCAAGAACGGCCAGGGCCTCGGCTATGTGCCGATTTCGATGCTGTCGCCGGCCGACCAGTATCATTCGTGAGATCGCTGCAGGATGGACGGTTGACGTCTCTCCTGCGCCCGCTCGCGTTTAGGGAACCAAAAAGAACCACGCCTGACGGTGGACAGCAAGGCGCGGAATGCTACACCTCGGCCCGAATCGTTCCGGGCCTGTCATGAATTCCGATCCCCTTGCAAAAGCGCCGCGCGTTCCGTTGCTGGACTTGATGAGCGTTTTCTTTCGCGTCGGGGTCGCCAGTTTCGGAGGCAGCACCGCCGCTTGGCTCTATCGCGAGCTGGTTGAGCGCCGAGGCTGGCTCGACGAAGAGCATTTCCTGACCGCCCTCACGCTCGCTCAGGTCCTGCCCGGCGCCAATCCGGTCAATCTTTCGATCTATGTCGGCTCGCAGCTTCGCGGCGGCATTGGCGGCGCCGCTGCGGCTCTCGGCATGGTTGGGCCGCCCTTCTGCATCATCCTGGCGCTCGGCTATCTGTATCGCGCGTATGGAGCTTCGGCGGTTGCCCATGCGGTGCTGGGCGGTCTGGCGGCTGTCGGCGTGGGCATGACTCTTTCCATCGGTTTCAAGCTGGCGCGCAAGGTGCGTAAGCCGATGCCGACGCTGATCGCCGTCGCACTGTTCGTCATCGTGGGCTTGCTGCACTGGCCGATGATTCCGGTGGTGCTCGTGCTCACGCCCCTCTCCATCGGGCTGGAGCGTTACGCCGGCGGAAAGGCCGCCTCGTGAACGAAACCCGGCTTCTCACCCTCGTGCTGGTCTTCGCGCCGCTGTCGCTTCTGTCCTTTGGAGGCGGCCAGGCGATTATCGCGGATATGCAGCATCAGGTGGTCGACGTCCGGCACTGGCTGACCGGGCCCGAATTCGCCGACCTCTTCGCCCTGTCGCGGGCCGCGCCGGGACCAAGCACCCTGATTGCCGCCTTGATCGGCTGGCAGGTGGCCGGCTTGCTTGGCGCGGTCGTGGCGACGCTGGCGATCTACATTCCTTCGTCTTTGGTCGTGTATGGCGCCGTGCGCTGGTGGCACGCGAGCAAGGATTCGCTCTGGCGGGGCGCCTTCGAGCGCGGGCTGATGCCGGTGGCGGTGGGGCTCGTCTTTGCCGGCGCCTATGCGGTGCTGCAGGCTGCGCACGTCAATGCGCTGCAGATCATCACGACGATCCTGGTGGCGGGGCTCCTCATCTACACCCGCATCGGCATCTACCTCATCATGGCGGTGACGGCCCTGCTCTACGGGCTCCTGCAATTCCTCTGAATGCGGCGCCGCTCTATAGTCGCGCCCACAAACAGGGAGGAAGCGATGAGAACGGCGTTTCAACGGATGATGGTTGCGTCGCTGGTGCTGACCTTGTCGGCGGGAATCGCGCAAGCGGCCGAAGTGAAGGTGCTGGTCGCCGGCGCGCTGCAAAATGCGGTTCGCCCACTGGCGGCGGATTTCGAAAAGCAGACCGGAAACAAGGTGACGCTCACGGCGACCAATCCGGGTCTGCTTGCCAAGGAATTGGCCGGCGGACAGTACGACGTGGTGGCGGCAGCGCTTCCCAGCATGGCCGAGTTCGACGAGAGCGGAAGATTCCAGGCGGGAACCCGCACGCCCGTCGCCCGCACCGGCATCGGCATCGCCATCCGCGAGGGCGCGCCCAAGCCCGATCTTTCCACCATCGCCGCGTTCAAGAAGGCGGTGCTGGCCGCCAAGAACATCATCTACACCGATCCCAGCACACCCAATGCCAGCGGCGGCAACACACAGCATATTCTTGCCAATGCGGAACTCTTGGACGTGGTCAAGAAAAAGGGCCTGCAGGAAGGCTTGGCGCCGGGGCGCGAACGCATCGCCAAGGGCGAATATGAGATGGGCTTCTTTAATGTGAGCGAAGCGGTCGCACCTGGAATCGTGCTGGCCGGGCCGGTGCCGGCGCCCTTGCAGATGTATCTCTATTACGACGTGGCAGTGCTGAAATCGGCGGCGGCGAAGAATGAAGCCGCGTCCTTCGCCAAATTCCTCACCGCAAAGGCAGCCGAGCCGCGGTGGAAGGCCGCGGGCCTCGACCAGTTACCCCCCCGCTGAGCCAGGCCCTTTATTCTCTTTCAGCAGGTCACGGATTTCACGCAAAAGCTGGATTTCCGGCGGCGGCGGCGCATCCCCCGGTTTTTCCACCGGCTTGGGTGTGGCCAAGCGGTTGAGCTGCCGAACGATCATGAAAAGCGCAAAGGCGACGATCACGAAATTGATCACCGAATTGACGAACAGGCCATAGCTGAGGGTGACCGCCCCTGCGTCCTGTGCCGCCTTCAGCGTCGGGTAAGGCCCGCCGCCCTTCAGCACGACAAAGAAATTGGAGTAATCGATCCCACCTAGGACCAGGCCCAGCGGGGGGTTGATGATGTCTTTCACCAGCGAGTTGACGATGCTGGTAAAGGCCGCGCCCACCACGACACCGACCGCCAGGTCGATGGCATTGCCCCGCATGGCGAAGGTCTTGAATTCCTGGAATAAGGCCATCTCGCCTCCCCTTTGTTACGTCAGCCAGCGGCGGAGCGCTTCGACGACGACCCGAGCGGTAAGCCCGCCCACCGCCACACCAATCGTGTTGGCGGCCTCATCGAGAAGCGACATATCGCGGCCAATGAAACCCTGAATGATTTCGAGTGTGCCGCCTAGCACAATTAAGCCCAGACTCGCGAGGGCCACCTGGCGGCGGCGCTTGAATCCGGCCGCGGCCATCGCCGACAAGCCAAAATAGGCTATAAAATGCAAGAGCTTATCGTTTGCCGTCTGGATCAGTGCCGGCTCGGACCCGGCGAGTTCGCCCCAGATCACCACCAATATGGCCGGGTAGAAGAGAACGAGGTCGGCAAGGCGGGCCGCATGCAGCCAGGAACGAAGAATTCGCATGGTCCCTGATTACCGATTCGGGCCCGGCTTGCAAATCCGGCAGCCTCGCGTATAACGCCCGCCTTCATCCGAACCGACCGGCGTAAGGGCATGCCGTGGCGGTTCTCGATGCGACCGCTGGCCTCGAGCAAATCCGGGCCGCAACAGGAGACGCGAAATGCCCAAACTAAAGACGAAGTCGAGCGCCAAAAAGCGCTTTCGCTTCACTGCAAATGGCAAGATCAAAGCCGGTCAGGCCGGCAAGCGCCACGGCATGATCAAGCGTTCGAACGAACAGATCCGCACCCTTCGCGGCACCTCGGTTCTTTCCGATTCCGAAACCCAGCGCATCAAGCGCTGGATGCCATACGCCGGCTAGGGAGGCACGCGAATGTCCAGAGCACCCCGCGCCGTACCCTCGCGCCTTCGCAGGAAGCGCGTCTTCAAGCAGGCCAAAGGCTTCTATGGCCGCCGCAAGAACAATGTCACGACGGCCAATGCCGCCGTCGACCGTTCGATGCAGCACGCCTATGTCGGCCGCAAGCTGAGGAAGCGCAATTTCCGCGCGCTATGGATTCAGCGCATCAACGCCGCCGTCCGCGAGCACGGTCTGACCTATAGCCGATTTATCAGCGGCCTCGCCGCTGCCGGCATCGAGATCGACCGCAAAGTCCTGGCCGATCTCGCGGTGCGCGAGCCCGAGGCCTTCAAAGTGCTGGTCGATAGGTGCGCCGTCGCAAGCTGAATTCCTTTCAGATGCGCATAGGTGAGCCTCCAGGCAAATCCTGGACCGCACGCTTAGGCCAACCTGAACAGGGATTCGCATGACCGACATTGCCGATTCTGAACGCGACATTCTTGCGGCCATCGACGCCGCCAAGGATGAACGCGCGCTCGATGAGGTGCGCGTCGCCGCGCTCGGCAAGAAGGGCACTATCGCCGAGCTGCTGAAGACGCTTGGCGCGCTGAGCCCGGACGAACGCAAGATCAAAGGCCCGATCTTCAACTCCTTGCGCGACCGCGTGACGACGGCCATCGCCGCGCGCAAAAAAGCGCTCGAAGATGCGGTGCTCGATGCCCGGCTGCACTCCGAGCGCGTGGACGTGACGCTGCCGGCGCCGGAAATACCGCGCGGCACCATCCATCCGGTCAGCCACGTGAAGGACGAGATCATCGCCATCCTCGCCGATCTCGATTTCAAAGTCGCCGAAGGCCCCGACATCGAAAGCGACGATTACAATTTCACGCGGCTGAACATTCCCGCCGAGCATCCGGCGCGGCAGATGCACGACACCTTCTATATGAAGCCGCAAGCCGACGGCACGCGCCCGCTGCTGCGCACGCATACCAGTCCGGTGCAGGTGCGCACGATGCTGAGCCAGAAACCACCAATACGCGTGATCGCGCCGGGCCGTACCTATCGCTGCGATTCGGACGCGACGCATTCGCCGATGTTTCACCAAGTCGAAGGTCTGGTGATCGATGAGGAAACCCATCTCGGTCATCTGAAATGGGTCTTGCAGGAATTCTGCAAAGCCTTCTTCGAAGTGCCGCAGGTGACGATGCGGCTGCGCCCATCTTATTTTCCGTTCACCGAACCCTCGATGGAAGTCGACATCCAATGCGACCGCTCGGGTGGTCAGATTCGTTTCGGCGAAGGGAAGGATTGGTTGGAGATCGCCGGTTCCGGCATGGTGCATCCGCGCGTGCTGGAACTGTGCGGCATCGATCCCAAACGCTATCAGGGCTACGCCTTCGGCTTCGGCATCGACCGGCTTGCGATGCTGAAATACGGCATTCCCGATTTGCGCCCGTTCTTCGATTCGGATTTGCGCTGGCTGAAGCATTACGGCTTCGCCGCGCTCGACATCCCGGCTTTGCATGAGGGGTTGTCGCGGTGAAATTCACGCTGTCCTGGCTGAAGGAGCATCTCGACACCGGCGCCGACGCCGCAACGATCGCCGACAAGGCGACGAATATCGGCCTGGAAGTGGAGCATGTCGAAGACAAAGCCGCTTCGCTTGCTGCCTTCACGGTGGCGCGCGTGATTTCGGCGGTGCCGCATCCCAATGCGGACAAATTGCGTCTTTGCATGGTCGATACCGGCCGCGAGACGGCGCAAGTCGTCTGCGGCGCACCCAACGCGCGCGAGGGATTGGTTGGCGTCTTCGCGCCGCCGGGAACCTATATTCCAGGCAGCGATTTCACGCTCTCCATCGCCAAGATTCGCGGCGTGGAATCGCGCGGCATGCTGTGCTCCGAGCGCGAGCTGCTGCTGTCGAACGAACATGACGGCATCATCGAGCTTCCACCCGATACGAAAATCGGCAGCCCGGCCGCGGCGGCGCTGGGCCTTACCGATCCCGTCATCGATGTCGCCATCACGCCCAATCGCGGCGATTGCACCAGCGTCTATGGCATCGCGCGCGATCTTGCCGCGGCGCGATTAGGCACGTTGAAAAGCGGCGCAGTAACGCCGGTGCCGGGACAGTTCCCATCGCCGATCCGCATCTCGCTGGAATTCCCGGCGGGCGCAGAAACGGCCTGCCCCATCTTCGCCGGACGTCTTATTCGCGGCGTGAAGAACGGGCCGAGTCCCGAATGGGTGCAGAAGCGCCTGAAAGCCATCGGCCTGCGTCCGATTTCCGCGCTCGTCGATGTCACCAATCTGATCGCGCATGATCGCGGACGCCCGTTGCACGCCTTCGATGCGGGCAAGCTGAAGGGCCATATGCGCGCGCGGCTGGCGACGCCAGGCGAAACATTGCTCGCCCTTGACGGGAAGACCTACACGCTCGATTCGGAAATGACGGTGATCGCCGATGAGGCCACCGCGCGGGGCATTGCCGGTGTGATGGGCGGCGAGGACACGGGCTGCACCGAAGACACCACCCAAATGTTCGTGGAGTCCGCCTATTTCGATCCCATCCGCACCGCGCGCACGGGGCGCACGCTCGGCATCGTTTCGGATGCGCGCTATCGCTTCGAGCGCGGTGTCGATCCAGAATTCGTCATTCCCGGTCTGGAATTGGCAACGCAACTGATCCTGGAATTCTGCGGCGGCGAGCCTTCGGAGATTGTGGTCGCAGGTGCCGTCCCGCAATGGAAACGGGCGATCCCTTTCTCCGCCACGGAAGTGAAGCGGTTGGCGGGCCTCGATATGCCCCAGACCGAAATCGTCGCGATCCTGACGCGATTGGGTTTTGAGATTTCCGGCCAGGCTGCGCTTTCGGTTGTGCCACCCTCCTGGCGGTCGGATGTTCATGGGCCGGCCGATCTTGTTGAGGAAGTGGTACGCATTCATGGGTTGGAGAATGTTCCGGCCGCGCCCATGAGCCGCCCCTATGCGGTGGCGCGCGCGGTGCTCACGTCCGCACAGCGGCGCGAAGGTTTGGCCCGGCGGGCCTTGGCGACATGCGGCTTCGATGAATGCGTGCATTTCTCGTTCATCCCACGGGCGCACGCGGCTTTGTTCGGCGGTGGCGACGAAGCGCGACAATTGGAAAATCCCATTTCCGCCGATCTGGACGCAATGCGGCCCTCGCTCCTGCCCTCGCTGCTGGCGGCAGCGGCGCGCAATCAGGCCCGCGGCTTCAGCCATGCGATGCTGTTCGAAATCGGCGCGCAGTTCGAGTCCGGCGTCCCCGAAGCGCAGACCGATGTTGCGGCCGGCATCCGCGCCGGCGAACCGCCGCGTCACTGGCTGAAAGCCGCGAGCGCTCCCGATATCTTCACCGCGAAAGCCGATTGTTTGGCTGCGCTGGAGGCCGCTTGGGGCGGACCCGTCACCGCGCCGGTGCAACCCGGTGCCGCGCCCTGGTATCACCCGGGCCGCTCCGGCACGATTGCGCTCGGTCCCAAAGTGCTCGCCTATTTCGGCGAACTGCATCCGCGCATCATTGCGGCGTTCGATCTGAAAGGCCCGGTGTCGGGCTTCGAAATCTTCCTCGACGCCATCCCGGAACCCAAGGCGCGGCCCACCAAGGCGCGCGCGAAGTTGGACGCTTCGGACCTGATGGCCGTGGAACGCGATTTCGCCTTTGTGGTGGATGCTGTCATCACGGCCGACCAGATCCTGAAGGCCGCGCGTGCCGCCGACCGGCAATTGATCGAGCGCGTGGAATTGTTCGATATCTATGAAGGCAAGGGCGTACCCGAAGGAAAGAAGTCGCTCGCCATCGCGGTGACGCTCCAACCCAAGGAACGTACGCTCACCGAAGCGGAAATCGACGCGGTTGCGCAAAAAATCGTGAACGCCGTGACAAAGGCGACGGGCGGCGTGCTGAGAAGCTAGGATGAGCTCCATGGCGCTTTGGCAGGACCGTCGCGGGCGTTTCTCGCCGCTGAGAGCAGCGACCCTGGCGCTGTTAATCGCACCGCTGCTGGCGCTGCTTTATTTCACCGCGACCAATCAACTGGGACCGCGCGCCAAGACGGAAGCCATCCATGAAATGGGCCTGTGGTCCTTCCGCTTTCTGCTGCTGTCGCTGTTCATCACGCCCTTGCGCCGCATCGGACGCTACGCGCCGCTGGTGGACGTGCGCCGCATGATCGGCGTCGCGTCGTTTCTGTATATCGCGCTGCATCTCCTGCTCTACATGTCGGATCAGGTGTTCGACATGGGCAAGGTCGCGTCCGAGATCGTGCTGCGCTATTACCTGACCATCGGCTTCACCGCCTGGCTCGGCCTTGCCGTACTGGCTGCGACCTCGAACAATTATATGGTGCGGCAATTGGGCGGCATACGCTGGCGCCATCTGCATTGGCTCGTCTATCCAATCACGGTGCTGGGTGCGATCCATTATTTCATGCAGTCCAAGCTGGAAGTGTTCGAGCCCACCGTGATGGGCGGCATCTTCATCTGGCTGATGGTCTATCGCGTGTTGCATTGGGCGTTCCCGCGGGGCGGCGAGTTCCCGCTTTGGGTGATCGCGGGAACCTGGTTCGCGGTGGGCGCCTTCACCTTTCTGGCCGAGGCGGTCGGTTTCTGGATCGCGTTCCACGCGCCCATCGATCGCGTGCTGGCCATGGATTTCAACTTCCGGGCGGGAATCCGCCCCGGCTGGTATGTCTGGGGTGTGGGTCTCATCGTGACCGCCATCGGCCTCTGGCGGCTCAAGCTGACCGGCCCCCAGCTTCAGCTTGCGTCAAGCCGCGCCTGAAATTGGGGTCCGTGCACCCTGGACCTTAGGGTTGCGCGCCGCTATCTCTCGGGGCCCATGACCGACCTCGCCCATATCCGCAATTTTTCCATTGTCGCGCATATCGACCATGGCAAATCGACCCTGGCCGACCGGCTGATCCAATTTTGCGGCGGGCTGACCCAGCGCGAAATGAAGGACCAGGTGCTCGATTCCATGGACATCGAGCGC
>DATLVC010000363.1:0-4555 GCA_035577685.1 Micropepsaceae bacterium
TGCCTTGCGCGCGCAGAACGGCACGCCGGCCTGGACCGATACGCTGACCCGCTCCGGCAACACGACATCGCTCACCATCATCAACGACATCGCCGGCCGCCCCGTGATCGACCGCAATATGGTGTTCGCGATCAGCCATTCGGGCACGCTGGCGGCGATCAATTTCCGTTCCGGGAGCCGCGCCTGGACGCGCAACATCGCCGGAATACAGACGCCTTTGGTGGCGGGCGAATATATCTTCATCGTCTCGACCGAAGGACAGGTCGTCTGCATGAATCGCGGCGACGGGCGCGTGCGCTGGACCGCCTCCTTGCCGGTCTTCGAGGACCCGAAGGGAAAGCGCGATCCCATCGTGTGGACGGGACCGTTGCTGGTGTCGAACTTTCTTGTCCTGGTCGCCTCCAACGGCAAGGCGATGCTGCTATCGCCCTTCACCGGCCAGACGCTCGGGGAGACCGCCATTCCCGACGGCACTTTCATCCCGCCTGTGGTAGCAGGCGGCATGATGTATGTGCTGACCAACGAGGCGCAGCTCGTCGCGCTGCGCTGATCGGCGCGGAAATCTCCGGGGCGCGAGGCCCAATTGAAATGCCCCTTACCGTCGCCATCGTCGGCCGGCCCAATGTCGGAAAATCCACGCTGTTCAACCGGCTGGCCGGCAAGCGGCTCGCCATCGTCGACGACACGCCGGGGGTCACGCGCGATCGCGCTTTTGCGACCAGCAATTTCGGCGGGCTGGACCTTGCGCTGATCGACACTGCAGGCTTCGACAAGGGAGCGCCGGAAAGTCTTGTTGCGCGGATGGCGGCACAAACCAGTGCGGCCATCAAGGATGCCGACGTCTGCCTCTTCGTGGTCGATGCGCGCGCCGGCGTGACCGCAGGCGATGAGATCGTGGCGGAGACCCTTCGGCGAAGCGGCAAGCCGGTGATCCTTGCGGCCAACAAATGCGAAGGCACCAAAGCGGATGCAGGCGCGAACGAAGCCTATGCGCTGGGCTTCGGCGAGCCCATCGCGCTTTCGGCCGAGCACGGACTGGGCTTGGCGGAGCTGAGCGAGGCGCTTTCGGCCCATGTGCCGGACGCTCCGGACACAGATGAAACAGAGGAACCGGCCGAGCCCGAAGACCGGCCGCTGAGGCTAGCCATTGTCGGCCGTCCCAATGTGGGCAAGTCCAGCCTCTTGAACCGGCTGATCGGTGAGGAACGCTCGCTCACCGGCCCTGAGGCCGGCATCACGCGCGATGCGGTTCTCGCGGAATGGCGCCATGAGGGTCGCGCCATCCTGCTGCACGACACGGCCGGCCTGCGCAAGAAGGCGCGCGTCGAAGAAAGACTTGAGAAGCTGTCGGTCGGGTCCACGTTGAACGCGGTGCGTTTCGCCGACTGCGTGATCCTAGTGATGGATGCGAACGAGGCGCTGGAGAAGCAGGACCTCACTATCGCCGATCTTATCGCCAGCGAAGGCCGGGCTTTGGTTTTCGCCGTCAACAAATGGGATCTGGTCAAGGACCGGAACGCCGCGTTCAAGGAATTGCGCGAGCGCGTGGACCGGTCGCTGCCTCAGGTCGCCGGTGCGCCCATTATCGGCGTGTCCGCATTGACCGGCGAAGGCCTGGAACGGCTTATGCCTGCCGTCTTCGAAGCCGAGCGGGTTTGGAACATGCGCGTGTCCACGCATGCCGTGAACCGATTCCTGGAAGGCGCGCTGGCGCAGCACCCGCCGCCCGCGGTTCACGGCCGGCGCGTTCGCATCCGCTATATGACGCAAGCCAAGGCGCGGCCGCCCACCTTCGTGCTGTTCGGCAATCAGCTGAAGGCGCTGCCTGACTCCTATCTGCGCTATCTGGTGCACGGCATGCGCAAGGCATTCAACATGCCGGGCACGCCGATCCGGCTCAATCTGCGCAGCAGCAAGAATCCGTATGCGGATAAATAGACCTTATCGGCGGAAGGCAACCAACTCCGCATTCTTGGTGCACGCGGGCGATAACAATTCCAAGATCGACGGCGTCAACTCTTCGGGCGTGGGAAGCGTCATCGGGTCTTCGCCGGGCATCGCTTCGGCGCGCATGCGTGTGCGCGTGGGCCCGGGATTATAGGCGTTTGCTTTCACATTCGTGCCGTTGCATTCCGCGGCATAGGTGAAGGTGAGCATTTCGAGCGCCGCCTTGCTGATGGCATAGGGCCCCCAATAGGCCCGGTTCAGGCGCGCGACGGCCGAACTCATCATCAGCACGCGGCCCGCATCGGATTGGCGCAAAAGCGGATCGAACGCGCGGATCAAACGCAAATTCGCCGTGACGTTGATCGCCATGACCTCGTCCCAGGTCTTGGGGTTGAGATGCGCCAGCGGCGTCAGCGCGCCCAAAATGCCGGCATTGCCGAACAGTGCGTCAAGCTTGCCCCAGCGTTCATGGATCGCTGCTGCCATGCGGTCGATGCCGGGAAGGTCCTTCAAATCCAGCGGCACCAGCGTGGCCTTGCCACCTTCTTTCTTGATGTCGTCGTCCAACTCTTCAAGACCGCCGACGGTTCGCGCAACCGCCACGACATGGGCGCCCGCCTTGCCAAGCGCCACTGCCACTGCACGGCCGATCCCGCGAGAAGCACCCGTGACAAGCGCAACCCGGCCGGAAAAGGGTGAAGATAGAGAGCTCATGTCAGACTGCGTTTAGGCCGGTTCCACGAGCAGCGAAAGTTGGCGGCGGGATTCGCTGGAATCCACCGGCTCTATCGGATAATCGCCCGAGAAACAGGCATCGCAGAATTGCGGCGCGGCACCATTGCGCTTGGCCTCTCCCACTGCACGATACAACCCGTTGATCGAGACAAATGCCAGGCTGTCGGCCTTGATGAAGTCGCGCATGCCCTCGAGGTCGAGTGTGTGGGCGAGCAGGTCTTCCTTGTTCGGCGTGTCCACGCCGTAAAAGCAGGAATGCGTGGTGGGCGGGCTGGCGATGCGGAAATGTACCTCGGAGGCGCCGGCATCGCGCACCATCTCGACGATCTTCTTGGACGTCGTACCGCGCACGATGGAATCATCCACCAGCACGATGCGCTTGCCTTTGAGTTCCTCGCGATTGGCGTTGTGCTTGAGCTTCACGCCCAGATGGCGGATGCGGTCGGAGGGCTCGATAAAAGTACGGCCGACATAATGGTTGCGGATGATGCCGAGATCGAACGGAATCCCCGAGGCCTGTGAGAAACCGAGCGCGGCCGGCACGCCGGAATCAGGCACCGGCACAATCATATCGGCGTCGGCTGGCGCTTCGCGCGCCAGCTCCATGCCGATGCGCTTTCTCACCTCATAGACATTCCTGCCTTCGACCATGGAATCGGGCCGGGCGAAATAGACATATTCGAAAATGCAGAAGCGGCGCTGCTTGGGCGGAAACGGATGGAGCGATTCGATCCCGTCGGCGGTGATGACCACCATCTCGCCGGGTTCGATATCGCGCACGAAATCCGCGCCGATGATGTCCAGCGCGCAGGTTTCCGACGACAAGATCCAAGCATTGTCGAGCCGGCCCAGAACCAGCGGCCGCACGCCATAGGCGTCGCGCACGCCGATGAGTTTCTTCGAGGTGAGCGCGACCAGGGAGTAGGCGCCTTCGACCCGCTTCAAAGCGTCGATGACCTTTTCGACCACGAATTCGTAATTGCTGCGCGCGGCAAGATGGATGATCGCCTCGGTGTCGGAGGTCGATTGGAAGATCGCGCCTTCGCGCACCAGATTGCGCCGCAGCACCCGCGCATTGGTCAGATTGCCATTATGAGCGATCGCCAGGCCCCCACCCGTCAGGTCGGCGAACATCGGCTGCACATTGCGGCCGATCGAGCCGCCGGTGGTGGAATAGCGCACATGCCCGATGGCATTGGTCCCGCGCAAAGTTTCGGTATGCCCATGCTTGCCGAAAATATCGCCGACCAGGCCGACATGGCGTTCGGAGATGAACTGCGTGCCGTCGAATGTGACGATACCGGCCGCCTCCTGCCCCCGGTGCTGCAGCGCGTGCAACCCGAGTGCGGTCAGAGCCCCAGCATCTTCATGGCCAAAAACGCCAAAAACGCCGCATTCCTCATGCAATTTGTCGTCGAACGGTGTTGTCATCGCGGGGAGCTGCCACTGCCTCCATGGGCCTGGAACAGTCTCTCTAGCGCGCCCGGCCTATCGGCGCCATAGGTCGATCCGTCGTTCTTGTCGGCAAAAATCCAGTCTTTCGCCGGCACAAGCTCGCGCAGCACTTCGCTGGTCGTACGAATGACCGGCAACAGCCGCGCTTTGGTCAAAGTCTGGGGATGGTTTTTCGCCGGCACCAGCGCGCTGAACGCGATGTAGACAATGCCCACGATCACAAGCCCACGGCCGACACCGAAAATCAGGCCGAGCACGCGATCCACTGGCCCGGCAGCCGAGCTCTTTACGCGCGCCGAGAGTCGGCGACTGATGATCGCGAGGGGAATGAAGACGATAAGAAAGGTGCCAAGCAGAACGGCAAGCCGTTCAAGCCAAAAGGGCGTGATCACGCCGCCCAGCAGCGGCTGAAGCAATG
>DATLVC010000364.1:0-3934 GCA_035577685.1 Micropepsaceae bacterium
CCTGACCCCGGGCATGAAGATCACGGCCGTGATCCATCCCCTGAAGGACGGCACCCATGGCGGCCAGTTCATGGCGGTCACGCTTCCTGACGGGACGGTGAAGGGCAACCCGAACGGCGCAGCCGGAGCCAACGCAGGCGCAGGCCCGAACTGATATTTTCAGAATCCCGGTTTCGGGAGAATTTCATGATTGATGCCGTGTTGGCTGGGGAGGCGAAGTTTGCTTCGTCTCCCCAGGGGCGTTTGTGTCCAATCGCAATTCTCGCAATTTTGGCTTGCTTCGCAGTCGGTCCGGCTGACGCCGCCGGCGCGGCTGCCGGACAGGATGTTTCCGGCGTCTGGTGGGCCACCAGCTACAGCCCGAAAATCACGCTCGTAGGCGGGGGCGATCTGCCCTACACCGCGGCGGGCAAGGCCGCTTACGAGAAGAACATGGCCGCCATGAAAAGCGGCGAGATGACCGACGTCGCCCGCCGCTTCTGCGTGCCGGACGGCGTGCCACGCATTCTTGCAACACCCTATCCGTTCGAAATTATCCAGACGCCGGGGCAAACCACCATCATCTATGAGATGAACCACGCCATCCGGGTGGTGGCGATGGACAAGCCATTGCCGAAGGACGAGGAACTGATCCCCTATCCCTATTATGACGGTCATTCGGTCGGCCATTGGGATGGCGATACGCTCGTCGTCGAAACCGCCGGCTTCAATGACAAGACTTTTCTTGACGCCACCGGCGCACCCCACAGCGACGCGATGAAGACAATGGAGCGCATCCGCAAGACGGGCGCGAGCCAGCTCGAAGACGTGGTCACGGTGCACGATCCCGACATGTTCACGCGGGATTGGAGCGCACGTTTTGTCTATAATTTGCGCAACGACATCCGGCTGCAGGATTATGTCTGCGGCGAAAAGCACCGCGACATTTCCGCGGTGCGCGGCGTCCAGGGCCACTGAACGGCCGGTTTTTGTTTTTGGCGCAGTTGCGACGCTTCATGTTAGGTCTATGGCGCGATCAGCTTCGAGGCCTTTATGCGGGCGCTTGACGGCATCATTGTTCTGGAATTCGCGAACTATGTCAGCGGCCCCTATGCCGGCATGATGCTGGCGGATTTGGGCGCCGAAGTGATCAAGATCGAATCGCCGGATGGCGGCGATCCGTTCCGCGGTTGGGGCGCCGCCGACTACAGCGCGACGTTTGGCTCGGTGAACCGCAACAAGAAAAGTGTGGTGCTCGATCTGAAATCGCCGGATGGTCTTGCCGCCGCGCGCGCTCTCGCTGCCGACGCCGATGTGCTGATCGAGAATTACCGGGCCGGTACCATGGATCGCTTGGGCTTGGGCTATGAAGCTCTGAGCGCCGGCAACAAGCGACTCGTCTACGCCTCCATCACCGGCTTCGGGTCGTCGGGTCCTTATGCCGAGCGCGCCGGCTATGACACGGTAGGCCAGGCCATGAGCGGGCTTTTGAGCGTGCTCACCGATCTGTCGAATCCGCAGCCCATGGGGATTTCGCTTTCCGATCATCTGACCGGCATGATGGCGGCTTACGGCATTTTGGGCGCGCTGATGGCACGCGAAAGGACCGGCCGCGGCCAGCGCGTCGAGACGTCCTTGCTGGCCGCGAGCATCGCATTCCTCGGCGAGAACGCGGCGCGGTTCTTTGAAACCGGCAAGACGCCCTCGCGCGAAACCCGCACCCGTTCGGCCCAGGTGTATGCCTTTGTCGATGCGATCGGAAAAAGCTTCGTCGTGCACCTGTCCTCGCCGGCGAAATTCTGGCGCGGCCTGACTGAGGTGGTTGCGCATCCGGAATGGCAGGAGGATCCGCGCTTCAAGACCAAACGCGACCGCCAGGAAAATTACCGCGTGCTGCACGGGCTGCTGACCGAAATATTCCGCTGCCAGGAGCGCGATCATTGGCTCGAATTGTTGCGGCAGCACGATGTTCCGAGCGCGCCCATCTATACGCTGGATGAGGTTTTCGCCGATCCGCAGGTCCAGCATCTGGGTCTGAAGCGTGAACTGCCGCACCCCAAGATCGGTCATGTTTCGCTCATCGGTGGCGGTGTCAGCTTGAGCGAGACCCCGACCGAGATTCGCACCGTGGCGCCCGAGCATGGTCAGCACACGGCGGAAATCCTCGCGCGCATCGGCAAGACCAAAGCCAAATGATCCAGCCGTCCCAACGCTTGCGCAATGTGTGCGCCATCGCCGGTGTCGGCAACAGCCGTCTGGGACAGGTGCCCGGCGTGTCCAGCCTCGATCTTCTCGTGGAAGCGATGGCCAATGCGCTCGGCGATGCGGGATTGAAGCCCGCCGACGTCGACGGAATCATTTGCCGTGGGCCGGACGATTCCTATTGCCACCATCAGCAGATCGGCGAGCGGCTCGGTATCAATGCGCGCTTCTCCACCTCGCTCGACAATGGCGGTGCCAGCCAGATCTTGTCCGTGGCGCTTGCGGCGATGGCGATCGAGGCGGGGCTCGCGAATGTGGTGATCTGCGGTTACGGCCGCGATGCCTGGTCGCGCACCCACAAATCCGACGCGGCGCGTATGAAGAACCAGACCCGGCCGGACGATCAGCATGCCCAGGAATTCGGTCCCGAATATGGCTATTTCGGCGCGGTGGCGGCCCACGCTTTCGGGGCCCAGCGCCACATGCATGAATTCGGCACCACGCGCGAGCAGTTCGCGGAAATCGCCATCGCCTTTCGCGAGCACGCGATGCGAAATCCCGAGGCGCAAATCCGCAAACCCCTGACGGTCGAAGACTACTTCAAGGCTCGGCTGATCGTTTCGCCCTTCGGCCTGTTCGATTGTTCGCTGCGCAGCGACGGCGCCGGCGCGGTGATCGTGACCAGCGCGGAGCGTGCCCGCGATATGAAGGCGCCGCCCGTGTCGATCCGCGGCTTTGGCAGCTTCAACAATCTGACGGGCTGGTTTGCCAGCGAGAACATGCTTCATACCGCCGCCAAACAAAGCGGCGAGGCGGCCTATCGCATGGCAGGTGTCACGCCGTCCGACATTGACACGGCGCAGCTCTATGATTGCTTCACCTATATGGTGCTGGTGCAGCTCGAGGATTATGGCTTCTGCGGGAAAGGCGAGGGCGGCGCCTTCGTGCAATCGGGTGCGTTGCGCTTGGGGGGACGGCTTCCCACCAACACCTCGGGCGGGCAGCTTTCCGAGGCCCATGTCGAAGGCATGCTGCAGATCGTGGAAGGCGTGCGGCAATTGCGGCACGGCTATGGCAGCGAGCGCCAGGTGAAGGATGCACGGCTCGCGCTGATCTCGGGCCACGGCGGCAATCAGGTGTGCCATTCGACGCTGATTTTGGAACGCGCCTGATGGACACGGAACAACATCCGCGCAAGCCGAGCCCGCGCCCATCGCCGGAATCGCTGCCTTTCTGGAACGGCGCAAAGGCGCATCGCCTAATGCTGCCGCGCTGCCATGCGTGCGGCCAGTTCTGGTTTCCGCCTTCGCAGCGCTGCCGGCATTGTCTGAGCTCCGATTTCGCATGGGAGCACGTGGCGGGCACGGGCTGCATCTACAGTTTCGTCGTCTACCACCGTGTTTATCATCCCGCCTTCGAGGCGGAGGTTCCTTATGTGGTGGCTATCGTGGAATTGGACGAAGGCCCACGGCTGCTGACCAATATTGTCGGCACCGATCCGGACGATGTGCGCTGCGACGCGCGGGTGCGCGTGGTGTTCGAGGATACGGAATCGGAAATGACGATTCCGAAATTCGAAATCGCCCCATGATCGCGCGCAGGGCCGCGCGGCCGAAATTTTCGCCGCTGGTCCTTGGCCTCATTCTCGTTCTTGTCGTCCTGATCCTGCCGCCGGTTGTGTATCTCGTCCGATCGAGCTTGCAGGAGATTGCGTTTGACGGCTCTTTCGGCGCATTCACGCTGGCGCATTACC
>DATLVC010000365.1:0-9049 GCA_035577685.1 Micropepsaceae bacterium
ACGCTGGCGAGTTACGGGGTCGGCGATTATCCCTATCTGCTGGTGCCGATCATCGGGCCGAGCAATCCGCGCGATCTCGGCGGGAAGGTCGTCGATTTCATCCTGGACCCGTTGCACTTCGTCACGTTGCCCGGCGGCATATTGACCTCGGCCGGTCATGCCGGATTGCACGAACTCGACAAGCGGTCGGTCGATGTAGGCGAGCTCGACATGCTCGACAAGACTTCGATGGACGCGTACGCCGAAGAGCGGGCCAAAGCGCGCGACCGGCGCAACGCGGAACTCAACGGCACCGAGCCGCCGGGGCAATAGTTCCGGCGCAAGTTCGGCTGTGGCGCTGGGCGCCGCTTTGAAGCGCACATGCAACCGGCTACCATCACGCGAGAAATATTGGCGACGCCATGAAAACGGCATGAAGCTCCCGCGGCGGGAATTTCTCGTATGGATGATTTTGGCAGCGGCTTTGGTGGCCTGGAGGGACACGCCGGCGCGCGCGGCGGCTTCCGCCGGTAGCGGGATACCAAGCGCCGCCCCGATGCCGGATTTCTCCGGCATATGGCATCGCTGGTTGCGTCCCGGCCTCGGCCCGCCCGCATCGGGACCTGGTCCGGTGACGAACCGGTCGCGGATCAACGGCGTCAGCAATTACAACCAGCTCGTCGGCGATTACACCAATCCGATTCTAAATCCTCAGGCCGCGGACATCGTGAAGAAGCGCGGCGAACTCTCGCTCAGCGGCGTGGGTTATCCCACGCCAAGCAACCAGTGCTGGCCCAGCGGCGTCCCCTATGTCTTCTGGAATTTCGGCATGCAGATGCTGCAGCAGCCGCAGCAGATCACGATCCTTTACCTTCACGATCACGAAGTGCGTCGCGTGCGCATGAACCAGCCGCATCCGGCCCATGTGACGCCGTCATGGTACGGGGATTCCGTCGGCCATTACGAAGGCGACACGCTCGTCATCGACACGGTGGGGATGAAGATCGGACCCTATTCCATGCTCGACATGTATGGCACGCCCTATAGCAAAGATTTGCACGTGGTGGAGCGGTATCAATTGCTGGATTACGAAGCCGCCAGGGCCGCAATAGAGCGCGAGGCAAAAATAAATGCGCGCTATCCCAGGGGTTTGAATGCGGTGGACTTCGACCCCAACTACAAAGGCAAGCATTTGCAGGTGCAAATCACCGTCGAAGACGAGGGCGTCTTCACCATGCCATGGCACGCGACCGTAACCTATGGGCGCCCCTTGGGCGAATGGGTAGAACATGTGTGCGCCGAGAACACGCATGAATATTACAACGGAAACGAGTCCTCGGTCCCGACCGCGGCCAAACCCGATTTCTGAAAACCGGCCTCGGCATCTCGGCCCGCACGAGGTCGCTGCCGCGTTCAATGATCTTCCCGCCAATTCCCCTCTTGCACTTTTTGGCGTCGCCCGCTTTATGCGGGGCGCGACGCCATAGGACAGGTTCATGAAATCGCGCTGGTCCCAATCCGATGCCCAAGCCTTTGTCGCCCGCTATGGCGACAAGGCAGTCGCGCCCGATCTGAGCTTGCGCGTCTACACCACGCGGTTGCTAGGCGGCGATCCCGCGCTCGTACTGCATGGCGGCGGCAACACGTCCGTTAAGACTCAAGCCAAGGACCTGCTCGGCGACACACTCGATGTGATCTGCGTCAAAGGGTCCGGCTGGGATATGGGCGACATCGAGCCGGCCGGCCTGCCGGCGGTGAAACTCGCGCCCTTGCGGCGCCTGATTGCGCTCGACCGTCTGTCCGATGAAGACATGGTCAACTACCAGCGCATCCATCTCTTGGATTCCGCGGCGCCGAACCCGTCGGTCGAAACGCTGCTGCACGCCTTCCTGCCGCACAAATTCGTCGACCACACCCATTCCACCGCCGTGCTTGCTCTGACCGATCAGCCGGACGGCCATCAAATCGCGCGTGAGACCTTTGGCGATTTGATGGCCTATGTGCCTTATACGATTCCGGGCTTTGCGCTCGCCAAAAGTGTCGCCGGCATTTACGGCGCGAACCCGCATGTGCAGGGGCTGATCCTGTTGCGCCACGGTATCTTCACTTTCGCCGAGGATGCGCGCGCGGCCTACGAGTTGATGATCGAGATGGTCACGCGCGCCGAACAGCGCAATGCGCGCGGGAAAAAGACGCTTGCGCAAGTGCAATTGCCGCCGCGGGTGGCCGGCGTAGCTGAGATCGCGCCGATCCTCCGCGGTGCCGTGGCGTTGGAGAACAACCCGCGTGAAGGCACGGCCAAGCGGCAGATTCTCTGCTTCCGCAGCAATGAGAAGATCCTGAACTATGTGAACGGCGCGGAGCTGGCCCGCTACAGTCAGATTGGCGTCGCGACTCCCGATCACACCATCCGCACCAAGAACTGGCCGCTGATTGCCCCTGCGCCGGAAGCCGGCAAGCTCGATGCCTGGGCCGCCTCGGTGCGCGAGGCGGTGGACGGTTTCGTCGCGCGCTATCACGAATATTTCGCGCGCAACAATGCGCGGCTGAACGGCATCAAGAAGGAGCTCGATCCTTTCCCGCGCGTGGTTCTGGTGCCCGGGATCGGGCTGTTCGGGCTCGGCGCATCGGCGAAGGATGCGGCCATCGCTGCCGACATCGCTGAGAACACCGTCGAGGTCGTCGCTGCGGCGGAAGCCACGAGCCAATACCGGCCGATCTCCGAGGAAGACCAGTTCGACGTGGAATATTGGTCGCTGGAACAGGCCAAGCTCGGCAAGGCCGCGGAGAAACCGCTGGCGCGGCAAGTGGCGGTTGTCACCGGCGGCGGATCGGGCATCGGTGCCGCGACGGCGAAGGCCTTTGCCAAGCAGGGTGCGGAAGTGGCCGTGCTTGACCGCGATGGGGAGGCGGCAAAAAAAATCGCCAACGGAATTGGCGGTGCTGCCCTGGGCCTGGCCTGCGACGTAACCGATGCCGATGCGGTCCGGCGGGCCTTCGACGCTGTGGTGGAAAAATTCGGCGGTGTCGACATCGTCGTCTCCAATGCGGGCGCCGCCTGGCAGGGCCGCATCGGCGAAGTGGACGATGGGCTGCTGCGTCGCTCCTTCGAGCTGAATTTCTTCGCCCATCAGAGCGTGGCGCAAAACGCAGTGCGCATCATGAAGGCGCAAGCGACCGGCGGCTGCCTGTTGTTCAACACCTCCAAACAGGCGGTCAATCCCGGCAAGGATTTCGGGCCCTATGGCTTGCCCAAAGCCGCGACGCTGTTCCTGGTCAAGCAATATGCGCTCGACCATGGCAAGGATGGTATTCGCGCCAATGCGGTCAACGCCGACCGCATCCGCACGGGTTTGCTCACGAGCGAAATGGTGGCGGTCCGGGCCAAGGCGCGGGGTATTTCGGAATCCGATTATATGGGCGGCAATCTTCTCGGCCGCGAAGTCACCGCCGACGATGTGGCCGAGGCCTTCCTGTTTCTAGCTTTGGCGAAGAAGACCACCGCAGCGACGGTCACCGTCGACGGCGGCAACATCGAAGCCTCTTTGCGATAATTTCGGGGACTGGCCATGGAACAAGAGATCGAAATCGAGCATCACACCATCCCGACCAACAGACGCATCGGCATCGTGATCGCAATCATGGCGACCGTGCTCGCCTTCACCGAAATGGCCGCGCGCAACGCCGATACCGACATCGTGCGCGAATCGGTGGAAGCCGCCGACACCTGGGCGTTCTTTCAGGCCAAGAGCATCCGGGCGGCCATGTACCGGGCGGACGCGCGCGGCCTGCAAGTGCAGGCGGCGGGCAGGCCCGAGGCCGATGCCGCGCAGGTGCAGAAGACCATTGCCGATTGGGAAGCGGCCGCCGCGCACGAAGATTCGGCCCCGGCCGACGGCGATGGCCGCAAGGAGCTGGCCATTAAAGCGCAGGCCATTGAGAAACATCGCGACGAGCGTGCGGCGGCGAAGGAGACTTATGAATTCGCCAGCGGTGCGCTGGAATTGGGGATATTGCTCGCGTCGTCGGCCATCGTGACGGGTCTTACGCCGCTGGCGTTCATCGGCGCCGCGTTCGGTGTCGTCGGCAGCGTGCTCGGCGTGCTGGGCCACTTCGCACCGAATCTTGTCGGCGGATAGTGTCCGATTTCGGGACGAATCCGGCCGGATCCTCTCTCCAAGATGTCCTTCGTGTAACTGACGGCTTCTTCATTTGTTTCGCTTTAGATTCGCTTTCTTCACAATCCAGAACGGAGGAAGAGAGCATGCAAATCGGAAGCGTAGGTACGCCACCGCCCCCCGTCGCGGCCAGTACTCCGGAACGTGCCGAAGGGCCGGGCCGGGACCATGACGGCGATGGCGATGACAAGGCGGCTGCCGTGAAATCGGCGGCCGGTCCGGGAGTCGGAACGATGGTCGACAAGACCGTTTAGTTTCGGTTCCGCATGAAATGAAAGAAGACCGTCGGCGAAATTTCGCCGGCGGTCATTTTCATTTTGTGGGCTTGCGCGCGATCAGCACGCGGTTGACGAAGGTGTAGACCAGCGTCCCATCTTCGGTTCGCGCTTCATTGTTGCCTTCGAGCAGACCGAACGCGGGCAGAGAGGGCCAATCGCGTTTGGCGCAATTCTCATTCGTGTAGGTGAGCGTCATTCCGGGGCGCACCGGCTTCAGCCAGCGTATGTCGCGCACGCCCGGCGAGACGTAATTCACCTGCGTCAGTTCTTCGCCGGCGGCGACGCGCGCGTTGCGATGGGCGATCATCAGCTTCATCCACACCACGGATGTGTGCCAGCCGCTCGCAATCAGCCCGCCATAGGGTGAGTGTGCCGCGGCCTCGGCATCGAGATGGAAGGGTTGGGGATCGTATTTCTTCGCAAACGCGATGATGTTGTCCGTGGTGAAGGTGTAGGACCCCAGTGTCACCTTTTCGCCAAGCGGCGCGTCCTCGAACCACATCACGCAGTCTCCTTGCGGCGGCCGAACATCACCGAGCAGACAAAGAACATCACCTTCTCGCTGTCTCCGCTGGGGTCCGCACGCCGCATGGTGAAGCGGAAGCGCACAAAGCCGCGGCCGGGGTTCGAGGAGGCGCGCGTATCGAGGACCTCGCCATCGAGCTTGAGCGTGTCGCCGGCGCGCACCGGGCGGCGCCATTGCACCTCGTCCACGCCCGGCGCACCTAGGCTGGTGGCGCGGATGAAAAGGCCGTCCACCATCATGCGCATGGCAATGGCGCAGAGGTGCCAGCCGCTGGCCGCCAGTCCACCCAGCAGATCCTTGGCCGCGCCCGGATCGGTGTGCTGCGGTTGGGGATCAAATTCGCGCGCGAATTCGACGATCTCGTCCACCGTCAAAACATGTGTGCCAAGATTGAAGATTTGCCCGGCGCGAAAATCTTCGAAATGGAGAAGGTTCGTCATTTCCTACACGCGACTTACCTGTCATGGCCCGCGAAAGCGGGCCATCCAGGTGATGGAGGATTCATTCGGCACACAGACGCGCGCCGGCTGGATGGCCCGGACAAGCCGGACCATGACAGCGCGCCGCACCTACGCATTGACGCGGAAATGCACGACGTCGCCGTCCTGCACCACATAATCCTTGCCTTCCAGCCGGAATTTGCCGGCTTCGCGTGCGCCTGCTTCGCCGCCACACGCGACGTAATCCTCATATTTGATCACTTCGGCACGGATAAAGGCTTTTTCGAAATCCGTGTGGATGACGGCGGCGGCTTGCGGCGCGCGCGTGCCCTTCTCCACCGTCCAGGCGCGGGCTTCCTTAGGCCCGGCGGTGAGGAACGTGATCAGCCCCAGAAGATCGTAGCCGGTGCGGATCAGCCGGTTGAGCCCGGGCTCTTCCAATCCGAGACTCGCGAGATAATCGGCGCGGTCCTCGGCCGGCAATTGCGCCAGTTCTTCTTCGATGCGTGCGGAAATGGCGATGGCGGCCGCACCCTGGCGCTTGGCCGCCTCGAACATGCGCGCGCTTTGGGCATTTCCCGTGGCCGCCGATCCTTCGTCTACATTGCAGACATAGAGCACCGGCTTTTCGGTCAGCAGCGCCAGGCGGCGGTAGGGCTCGCGTTCCTCGGCCGTCAGCTCCGCGGCGCGCGCGGGCTTGCCTTCGCGCAGCAGCGTGATGGCTTTCATCATCAAGGCGTAGGTGGCCACCGATTCCTTGTCGCCGGTCTTGGCGCGTTTCTCGATGGGAACGACGCGCCGCTCCAAACTGTCGAGATCGGCGAGCATCAATTCGGTTTCCACCGTCTCGGCATCGGCCACCGGATCGATGCGCCCTTCCACATGGGTGACATCGTCGTCGGCAAAGCAGCGCACCACATGGGCGACGGCGTCCACCTCGCGGATATTGGCGAGGAACTGATTGCCCAGGCCTTCACCCTTGGAGGCGCCGCGCACCAGCCCGGCAATGTCCACGAAGGTGATGCGGGTGGGAATGATTTGCGCCGATTTGGCGACCTTCGCGAGCATGTCGAGTCGGGGATCAGGCACCGCCACGTCGCCGACATTGGGCTCGATGGTGCAGAAGGGATAATTGGCCGCCTGCGCCGCCGCGGTCTGCGTCAGCGCGTTGAACAGCGTCGATTTGCCCACATTGGGCAATCCGACAATGCCGCATTTAAATCCCATCGGCGGGCTGATCCTTCGGTTTGGCGGGTTTGGGCGGCTTCGGCGGCTTGGTCAGCAGCGCCACGCGATTCATGAATCCGGCATCGTCATCGGCGGCCAGATAAGGCGCGGCTTCCGCGATCGCATCCAAAAGCGGCGCGAGCCATTCCTTGTCGAGCTTGGAAAAATCGTGAAGCACATAGGTGAGCACGGCCGGTGCGCCGGGATGGCCGATGCCGATGCGCACGCGGCGATAATCGGGCCCAAGGCTGGCCGTGATGGACCGCAGGCCATTATGGCCGGCATCGCCGCCGCCGGTCTTGGTGCGCAATTTGCTGGGCGCCAGGTCCAATTCGTCATGGATCGCGACCACTGCGGCAAGCGGCAGCTTCAGATAGCGCGCGGCTTCGCCGACGCTGCGCCCGCTTTCGTTCATGTAGGTCATCGGTTTCAGCAGCAGCGTCTTGCGCCCATTCAAGACCCCGTCTGCGGCCAGCCCATGATAGCGCGGGCGCCAGGGCGAAAATTTGTGCCGTGCCGCAATCGCATCCACTGCCATGAAGCCGACATTGTGCCGGTGGCGCGCATAGGACTCACCGGGATTGCCCAGCCCGGCGATCAGAAGGGGCGTTTCGGTCATCGGGTTCTCTTACACCGGACCCTCTCATTGAGGGAGGGCCGATCCGACGCAGTCTTGGCGAAAGAGGAAACGGGGGTGAGTGCCCCTCGCCGCGGGTCCGCCCACGCAAACGGGCCTCCCCGCGATGGGGGAGGCGACACGGGGATCGGACTATTTCTTTTCCGGGGCCTTGCCCTTTTCGGGAGCGGCACCGGCAGCACCGGCGGCCGGAGCCGCACCTTCCGCACCTTCGGCCGGGGCGGCGCCTTCGGCGCCCGGAGCCGCAGCCGCCGCAGTCGGCGCCTCTTCGGTGTAGGTGGTCGGCGGCGCGATGGTCGCCACCGTGAAGTCGCGGCCACGGATCACGGATTTGACGCCCTCGGGCAGCGCGAAGGCCGAAATATGCAGGCTGTCGCCGATGTCGAGTTCCGACAGGTCGCCTTCGATATATTCGGGGATGTTGTCCACAGGGCACAGCAGCGCCACCTCATGCCGAACGATGTTCAGCACGCCGCCGCGCTTGATGCCGGGGGAATTCTCCTGGCCATGGAAATGCACGGGAATGTCGAGCGAAATGCGCCCGCCCGGGGTCAGCCGCATGAAATCGACATGAACCACCCGGTCGGTGACCGGATCGAGCTGAACGGCGCGCGGAATGACGCGGGTCTTCTTGCCGCCGCTCTCCAGCATGACCAGGGTCTGCAGGAAGGAACCGGTGTCGTAGAGCCGGCTCAGGGTGCGCTCGTCCACCTCCACCGTTTCGGGCGCGGCCTCGCCGCCATAGACAACGCCCGGAATCCGGCCCGCTTTGCGGGTTTGATAGGAAGGCCCCTTGCCGAGCTTGGTGCGCGGTTCGACCGTCAGTTCCAATGTTTCGCGCATGGCGCCAGATCCTTGAATTCACGAGGCAGTTGCTGGAAAGCGCAGGCTTTTAGCCGATGGCCCGGGCGAAGGCAACCTTAAGGGGAAGCGGCGGCCGTAAACGGTGCTAAGCTCCCAATTCTGGGAGAAAAATGGGGGTTAATCGTGCCGATCATCAACTATTTGGCGGTTCTGGTTGCCGGCGTGGCTGGCTGGATCGTGGGCGCGGTCTGGTACGGGGTGCTCTCGAAAGCCTGGATGGACGCGGCCTGCATCACGCCCCCGGAAGGCGGGCGGCACATGCCCATCGTTCCGATGATCATCTCTTTCGTGGCGCTGCTGCTGATGGCGCTGATGCTGGCCGGGCTGCTCGGCCACATGGGCGCGCCCAATGTCATGAGCGGCATCGTCGCCGGCATGCTGGTCTGGCTCGGCTTCGTGATCACCACGCTCACGGTCGGCAATGCCTTCCAGGGCAAGAAGCCGATGCTGACCGTGATCGATGGCGGCCACTGGCTGGCGGTGCTGGTGGTGCAGGGGGTCGTGCTCGGTCTATTCGGGTGACTCCGACCGAGCAATTCTTCGACTGGCTGGAGCACACGGATCTCAGCCTGTGGGTGCGCGGCGATTCCTATTTCGCGTTCCCGCTGATCCTGACCGTGCACACCATCGGCATGGGCTTTCTGGCCGGGACAGGGGCTGCGATCGGCTTTCGCCTGCTCGGACTGGCGCCGCGGATTCCGATTCCGGCCTTGGAAAAATTCTATCCCATCATCTGGATCGCGCTGGCGGCGAATGTCATCTCGGGTGTGCTGCTCTTCATCGGCTATCCCTACAAGGCGTTCACCAACCCGGTGTTCTACGTGAAGCTTTCCCTCATCGCGCTCAGTATCGTCCTTATGCTGAGGATCCGGAACGATGTGCCTCGCCGCCGGCGCGGGTTCCGGCACCGCTGCTTTTGC
>DATLVC010000366.1:0-12116 GCA_035577685.1 Micropepsaceae bacterium
GCAAACTCGGACGCCAGCGCGTCCTCGCCGCCTTGGAAGGTTAGACCGCGCGTCTTACAAGCGCTTGCCGAAGATCGCCAAGCCGTCGCCATCATCGTGCCAATCAGGCACTTCGGCGAGCAGACTGTAGCCCTGGGACAAATAGAACCGCCGGGCCGGCTCGTAATCGGGGCGCGTCGATGTCTCCGCGATCATCAACACGCCGCCCATCGCGCGCACGGCCTCTTCGCTTGCGGCCTGCAGGCGCCTGCCCAAACCAGACCGGTGCGCCTTCGGGTCGACCGCGATCCAGTAAAGCTCCCAGCGGCCGGCAGTGCCGGGGATCGGCCCGAAACTCGTATAGCCTTCGATACCATCCGGCCCTTCGGCGAAGAGAAAATAATAGCCCGACACTTCCGGACCCTTGGCCAGGCACTCTTCCACCAGCTCGCGGGCAATCGCGATTTCGCCTTCGTTGAAGACCTGGGTCAGCCGCACCAGACGCTCGACGGCGTCCACATCGGACACAATCGGCGCGGGACGAAACATGTCACCCCTGGAGCGCGGCACGGAGGATGTCATCGATGAGAGCGGCATAGGGAAGCTGTGCCTGTTCGGCGGCGGCGGCAACGCCGGCATTCGGCTCCAGACAGGGGTTGGGATTGATTTCGAGAATATAGGGCTGTCCATGCGGATCGACCCGGAAATCCACCCGTGCATAACCGGTGAGTCCGAACAGCGACCAGCACTCCTTCGACAGGCGTTCCAGCCTTTCGTGCAGGTCGGGCTCGCGCTCGCCCCACGCGAACACGCGCGTGGTGTCGCGATAATCGGCCGCCGCTTCATCCCATTTGGCCGCGTAGCCGATGATGCGAGGCCGGTTCTCGTCCCAGCGCTCGAATTGCATCTCGCCGATGGGAAGCACGTAAGGCACGCCGTCCCGCTCGATCAGCGCCACGTTGAATTCGCGCCCCTCGATATAACTTTCCGCAAACCAGCGCCCGCCATGCCGCGCAGCGGAGCCCTGTGCCCGCGCAACAACCGCCTCGCGCCCAACGACCACGGCACCGTCGTCCAGACCGAGGGAGGCGTCTTCGCTCACCGATTTCACGATCCAGCGACCGTCACCGATATTCCCCCAATGCGGCGGCTCGGACCAATCCGGCGTGGGGAGCCCTGCCCCCCGCAGCAGCCGCTTGGAGAGAATCTTGTCGGTGCAGGCGGCAATCGCCGCGGCCTTGCCGCCGGTGAACGGCACGCCCAATTGGCCGAGCATCTGGGGCGCGAGCGCGCCGTAAAGGCCCTTGCCCCACACGGTTTCGACGAGATTGAACACGAGGTCCGGGCATTCGCGCGCGATCAGCGCTTCCAGCGCGGAAGGATCGGGCGTGAACACGGCGCGCGCGGGTTCATGCCCCAATCCGGCCAGCGTCGATTCGATGGCAATCGCCTGAAGCAGCGTGTCCTGGTCGTCCGGCGGCGCATCCGGCGGCACATCGGAATGGAGAATCAAGACGCGCATGATGGAAAGTGTAGCCCCGGCATATCGCTTGTCACCCAGTCAGCTTGTAGCAGCAATTGGACGCCGGCCAAGGACCGAGCGCGCCGAAACAGACGCTTCCAACGCAGGGGCGCTGCCGTAACCGAGCGGTGTTTTGCAGATAGTACCCCCTCTCCCCCTTCAAACGGCGCAAATCTTTCCGGATCGCCAGGAAATTCCTGAAAACCGCGCGAGAAAAGCGGGTCTTCGGGGTGCCATTTGCGGTGCAATTACGGTGCAATTGCGTACCTGTCAGCGACTCGCTCCTTTGCTTGGTGCTAAAGTGAATATGGTGACTGCGATGGGCACGATGAAGGTCTCGGGGCGACATCCAGCCCATCGATTAAAACCTCAACGGCGCATCCGCTTCATTCGCCGCAACGCGACACTTTCCGAATTTGCAGGTCTTGCCTTAGGGTCCCGCCAAAAAGGAGACGACGATGGATTTCGGCTTGAAGGGTAAGATTGCGGTGGTGACCGGCGGAAGCCGCGGCATCGGCAAGGCGACGGCGTGGGCGCTGGCGGCCGAGGGCGCCAACGTCGCCTTGATCGCGCGCGACATGCAGCACGCTGCTGCGACCGCCGCGGCACTCGCACAGGAGACCGGCCGAACCATCCGCGCCTATGCCGCGGACACCGGCGAGGACAGCGCGGTGCGAAGCGCCTTCGCCCAAATCGCCGATGATTTCGGCCGGCTCGACATTCTGGTGAACGCCGCGGCTCAGGTCGCGGGGCAGGCGCCCGCCCCCAAGCTCATGGAGATCACCAACGAGAATTTCTGGGCCGAGATGAACGTGAAAGTGCTCGGCTATCTGCGATGCATCCGCGAAGCCGTGCCGCATATGACGAAAAACCGCTGGGGCCGCATCGTCAATGTCAGCGGCCTGGCAGCGCGATCGACGGGGTCCATCATCGGCAGCATTCGCAATATCAGCGTCGCGGCGCTGACCAAGAATCTGGCCGACGAATTGGGACCAAACGGCATCAACGTCACCTGCATCCATCCCGGCGTGACCCGCACCGAAAAGACCGCTGCATTGGTGCAGCGGCGGGCCGAGGCCGCCGGCGTCTCGCCGGACGACATCGAGCGCCGGATGGCCGAAGCCAACACGATCCACCATTTGGTGACGGCCGAAGAGATCGCCGACATCATCGCTTTTCTGGCATCGCCCAAATCGATCGCGATCAATGGCGACGTCATCGCCGCGGGCGGCGGCATGCCCGGGGCCATCTATTACTGAAGGCCTCACGCCGCGGCGCGGCGCGAGGCCAATTCGGGGTGGCGTTTCAGGAAGGACTTCAGGATCAGTCCGATCAGATCCTGATAGGTGAGCCCCTTGAAGCCCGCCAGAAAACAGAGATCGGAATGGTGCGGGTTCAGTCCGGCCAGCGGATTGACCTCGAGGAATTGCGGACGCCCCTGGCCGTCGCTGCGGACATCGACGCGGCCTCCGTCCCGGCAGCGCAAGGCCCGCCAGGCGGCGAGCGCGACATCACCGGCCGCGCGCGCTTCGCCGTCGTCCACCAGATGCAGCGTGACGCGATCTTCCCAGTGCTCCTTGTTCTCGTAGGAGTAGCCACTTTGGGTGCCTTTGGCCGTCGGCTTGATTTCCATCACGCCCAGCGCGGCCGCGTCCGCGCCCGTGCCGGTGATGCCGACGGTGAATTCGCGGCCCGGCAGATAGGTCTCGGCCAGCACCGGCTGACGAAACCGGGTCAGTAGGTCGTTCGCAGTTGCGCGCAGCTCGTTCGGGCTGTTCACTCGCGAACGCTCGCTCACGCCTTTGCCCGAGCCTTCCGCCACAGGCTTCAGGAACAGCGGAAACGGCAAATTCACCCGGGCCAAGTCGGCGGCGGATTCGATCACCGCAAAATCGGGCGTCGGCACCCCGGCCGCACGGACGATGTGTTTGGTCCACCCCTTGTCCAGGGTCAGCGCCAGCGTCAGAGGATCGGAGAACACCACGGGCACACCATACGCTTCCAGCAGCGCCGGCACCTGAGCCTCGCGCGCATAGCCCGTCAGCCCCTCGCAGATATTGAAGACGGCATCCCAGCGTTCCCCCGCTGCCAGCCTTTCGGTCAGCGCCCGGATATGACCGATGCGCACCGGCTCATGGCCGAGGCCCGCCAGCGCCTCGCAGATGGACGCGATGGTGATCTCGGCGTCGAACTCGGCGCTCTCCTCCTCGCTCATCCCCATGGCGAGGTAATCGGCCCTTAGATCATATGTCACCCCAATGCGCATGGGCTGCCCACGGTCCCGTCGTTGATCCGCCGAAACATAGAAGCGCGACCCTAAGCCTGTCGAAGGGTCTCGTGCACTATCAACCGATTGTTTATTCCGCCGCGAGTGGCACGGCCTTGTCGCGTCCGAGCGAGCCGCCGGGATCGGGATAACGGTAGACATTGCCTTCGAAATTGCGGACCAGCAGGTCATCGCCATCGCGTCCGACCACCGAATCGGGGGCCATCAGGATTTTGCCCCCGCCGCCCGGCGCATCGATCACGAACATCGGTGTCGCGTAGCCGGTGGTGTGGCCGCGCAGCGCCCGGATGATGTCCAGGCCGGTCTCCACCGAAGTGCGGAAATGGCCTGAACCTTTGATGGGATCGCATTGATAGAGGTAATAGGGCTTCACCCGGCGCATCAGCAGACCGTGCATCAGCGGCTTCATCACCGACGCATCGTCGTTGATGCCCTTCAGCAGCACCGTCTGGGACCCGAGCGGTACGCCGGCGTCGGCCAGGCGCGCGGTGGATTCGGAGACCTCCGGCGTCAATTCCTTGGGATGGGTGAAGTGCAGGCTCATCCACAGGGGATGATGCTTTTTCAGCATCTTCACGAAGTCCCTGGTGATGCGCTGCGGCAGCACTGTCGGAATTTTCGTACCGATACGTACGAATTCGATGTGCTTGATCGCCCGCAAGCGGCCCAAGAGGTAATCAAGCTTGTCGTCGCCGATGGTAAGCGGGTCGCCCCCGGACAGCAGCACGTCACGCACCTCGGTATGTTCTTCGAGGTAATTGAGCGCCAGCTCCCAATTGCGGACATTGAATTGATATTCGCCGCCCGGATTGCCCACCAGCCGCGAACGCGTGCAGTAGCGGCAATAGGTCGAGCAGGTGCCGGTGGTCAGGAACAGCACCCGGTCGGGATAGCGATGCACAAGCCCGGGCACGACCGTGTCGTGGTCCTCGCCCAAGGGATCGTCTTCCTCGCCGGGAAGACGGACATATTCGTCGCCGACCATGATGTGGGTGCGGCGGAGCGGTTCCGCGGCATCGTCCAGATCCATCAGGCTGGCGTAATAGGGGGTGATGCCCACAGGCAGCGAGCCGGTGTGGCCCGCGACTGCGGCCCGCTCGTCCGGCGACAGCGCGAACACGCGCTCAAGCTCGGCGAGCGTGCGGATGCGGGCGCGCATCTGCCAGCGCCAGTCGTTCCATTCGGCAGCGGAGGTGTCGGGATAGAAGCGGCGGTAGAAGGCCCGCGTATCGCGGTTGACAGGAAAGCTGAGTGCTTTCTTCCGGGCGGGCGCCTCGAGCTGGGTTTGGGCGTTACGGGTTTGTAAGGCAGTGTCGGAAACGGCGGCAGGTAATCGCTCGCGCCGCGATGGAGGACGTAGATCGCGTCCTCGCAAGAGCTGGAGATTCATCGGTGTCTCATGTCGCTCTTCACGCCGGTCCTCGACGCCCCCCTATGGCAACGCCATCAAACGGCTCGGCGGGCTTAGATTTAGAGGGCTTTTCCCGTTCGTCAAGAGAAAAGCCGGTGAATACTGTGAAAGCATCCGCGAGTTCAAATATACGCGCCGTATAAGGCCCCGCATTATTGAACACGACCAAAAGAATAACCGAAGTTCGATGAAGATTTACAGACGAACCCCCGGGGGGCGTAGTCAGCAAAGACGAAAACTTGTGCAAGCAAACGTGCAGCCTTCCCTTCATGCAAGCCTTGCACGAATCGATTCGAGTGCGCCCATACATGTTTTGATAGGCACACGGACTGTCTTCGCGAAGTCATCGCCAGCGAGAGCCGCGGCGCGCAAATGGCGATGATGTCCGGTGCATATCCTGCGGCCCATCGCAAATGATCCACAGAGATTGGGGCGTGGCCGCGCGTTTTTCGAAATCGCCGGCGACTCACTTCGCGCCGGGCATGACCCGATAAAGGGTGATCTTGGTCTTGCGGCCGCGCGAATAATTGAGGCCGGCGATTTCCTCCAGCGCCTTGGCGTGCGCCCCGCCGGTGGCGACCGCGTCGAGGAAGGGCTGACGCTGATCGTCCGAAACCAGAGCCAGACCGCCGGCCGAGGCCGTGCGGTGTCCCGCATCGGAGCCGTCGCTGAGGGAGGTCTCGGTGCCCAGCAGAAAGGCGATGCTGGGTTCGGCATAGCCGGCCGTCACCGCAGGGGGATCGTTGATCGCCCGATGGCGCGCCACCGCTTCGGCGAGACGTGGCGAGAGCCAGAGATCGGTCAGCCGCGGCACCGTCAGAAAGCCCGCAACCCCATAAAGAAGAATTGCGGCCAGACATGCGGTGAAAGCCCCCGCGGTGAAGCGGCGCGCCAGGATTCGCGGGATCACGGCAAGCACGGCTGCGACGCCAAGCGCGACCGCCCCATAGAGCCACCAGGGTGCACCGGACCCGAAACGCGTCGGCGCAAAGGCAACAAAGCCCGCGAGCACAAGGCCCACCAGCACAAACAAAGCGAGCGATATGTATTGTGCGATCCGCGCGCCCTTCACTTGCGCCGTGGCGCCTGCCGTCAGCCACAGCGCCGAAAGCATCGCGAGTGCCGGAAAAGCCGGCAGCACATAATGCGGCAATTTCGTCGGCGCGAATTCAAACATCAACCAGGTGGTCGCGGCCCAGGCGAGGAGATAGCGCACCGCCGGCTCGCGCCTGCGTGCGATTCCGTACACGATGCCCGGAAGCAGCAAGAGGCTTCCCGGCCAAAAGGTGAAACTCACCAGCGCGGTGTAGTAGCCCGGCGGCGCGCCGTGGCTTTCCGCATCGCCCATCAGCTTGCTGGCGAAGTCCTGGCCGAGCGATTTTTGATAGAACAGCCCGTGGCTGGCGATGCCGATGGCAATCGCCCAAGGCAACACGATGGCGAGCGCGACGGCCAGCCCCGTCAGCGGCTTCAGACGGCCGAGCCAGCGCCAATCGCGATCCCACAGCGCGATCGCCGCAATCGACGCGATGCACACAAGCGCGATCACCGGCCCCTTCACCAACACGCCCAATCCGAACGCCGCCCAGCCAAGCAGCAATGTCCCGATGCCAAGCGGCGCGTACGTGCCAGGCGCGCGCGCGGCGAGATAGGTCCTGAGAATCACCGCCTGCGCGACGGTCACCGATCCCAAAAGCACGGCATCGGTCTTGGCGATCTTCGCCTCCGCCATCAGCAGCACCGAGAGGCCGAGAATCAGTCCGGCGAAAAACGCCGTCTCGACACCGGCGAAGGCGCGGGCCAGCCACAAGGTGGCGGCGACGGCGGCAAGCGCCCCCAAAAGGGACGGCACGCGATAGGTCCAGATCGAGTCGCGGGCTCCTTCTCCAAGCAGCCCCGTCGACGCCGCTTGCAGCCAATAGATCCCCACGGGCTTCTCGTAACGCGGCACGCCCCCCAGATTGATGTCGACGAAATCGCGCGTCTCCAGCATTTGCTTAGTGGCTTGAGCGAAGCGGCTCTCGTCGCGATCGAGCGGCGGCAGGGTGAAGAAGCCCGGCATCCAGGCGAGGACGCAGACGGCCAGCAGCACCGCCAGCGGGTGCTTTCGCACAAAAGCAGGAAAGGGTTCGGTCATTGCCCTCGGAACCCCGAGGGTTCAAGGAATCGGCTGAAGCCTGTTTCCCCGGGGCTTCGGCCTGTATAAGGCCCGCGCCCAAACCCGAAAAGGCATTCTCACGCGTGTCCCAATCCGTTGATGTTTCCGTCGTCGTGCCGGTCAAGGATGAAGCCGGCAATGTGGTGCCGCTGGCGCGCGAAATCGCGGCCGCCCTCGCCGGCGAGCGCTATGAGGCCATCTTCGTCGATGACGGATCGAGCGATGCCACGACGAACGAGCTTCTGGGCCTGCAAGGCGAGATGCCGATTCGGGTCTTGTCCCATGGCCGCAATCTCGGCCAGAGTCGGGCCGTCCGCACCGGCGTGCGGGCCGCTAAGGCCCCCATCGTCGTGACTTTGGACGGCGACGGCCAGAACGATCCCGCCGATATTCCCAAACTCCTTGCGGCCTTCCGCAACGCGCCCGGGGAGCCACCCATCGGCATGGTGGCGGGCGAGCGCGCCAAGCGCGAGGACAGTTGGAAAAAGCGCATGGCTTCGCGCTACGGCAATCGGGTACGGCGCTGGATGCTGTCGGACAATGCGAAGGACACGGGCTGCGGCTTGAAAGTGTTCCGCCGCGACGCCTTCCTCGAGCTTCCCTATTTCGACCACATGCACCGCTATCTTATTACGCTGATGTTGCGCGAAGGCTATGAGGTGCGCTTCATGCCGGTCGGTCACCGCCCAAGGGGGGCGGGCCGGTCGAAATATGGCGTGTGGGACCGGGCCTGGGTGGGCCTGTCCGACCTTCTCGGCGTGATGTGGTTGAAGCGCCGCTTTCGCGGCCCCGACACGCCCAGGGAGCTCTAATACGATGGGTCATTGGCTGAACTGGATGAACGGGGATGGCGGCTGGCTCGCCGTCGGGTTCATCGGGCAGGGTCTGTTTGCCAGCCGCTTCATCATCCAATGGCTAAGAAGCGAGGCGGCAGGGCGAAGCGTCATTCCCCTCGCCTTTTGGTATTGCAGCATCGCCGGCGGGGCCGTGACGCTGGCCTATACAATCCATCTGCAAAGCCCGCCGCTGATTCTGGGCCAGGCGACGCCCCTGCTGATCTATGTACGCAATGTCTATCTGATCTTCCGGGAGAAAAAGAGGGCACAGCCGCAACTCGATCCTTCGTCAAGCTCAGGATGAGAATATTCCCTGATCCGCGGTGTGAACGCGTCGTAACGCGGCGCTTGCCGGGACGAAACCAGCCGCTATAGTCCGGCGCACTTTGCGGACAGGTGGCCGAGCGGCTGAAGGCGCACGCTTGGAAAGCGTGTTTACGGGAAACCGTAACGAGGGTTCGAATCCCTCTCTGTCCGCCAGACCATCGTCCGCCACCATCCAACAACATCCACCACCATCCAGATAAACCCCATATTTACACGGGTTTTTTGCGACTTTCCGTCCAGCAGCGACCAGGAACCTCTCTTGGCAGCCACAAAATCTGTTGGTATAAAGCATGGCATGAACGATGCCACGAAGGTCAGAAATACCAACGGGTCCCTGACGGACCTTGCCGTCAAAAATCTCAGGAAAAAGGACAAGCCTTACAAGCGCTCGGACGGAGGCGGCCTCTATCTTTTGGTCGCGCCGGACGGCGCTCGATACTGGCGTATGGCGTACCGCTTTCACGGCAAACAGAAGACGCTGGCGCTTGGCGTTTACAACACCGTGTCGCTGTCTGAGGCCCGCGACGCGCGCGACGCCGCAAAGAAGCTGCTCGCGGCCGGTGCGGACCCCATGCAAGCGAAGCGGGAGAAAAAGCGCGTAGACAGACTCACCGCGGCGAACACCTTCGAGACGATCGCTCGCGAATGGCACGAAAATCAGCGGGACGGGTGGACGGAGAACTACGGCGCGCAGGTGCTGACACGGTTGGAGGCAGACATTTTCCCTGCTATCGGCGCCCGCCCCATCGCTGAGATAGAGCCGCCCGAACTGCTGGACGCGTTGCGCAAGGTCGAGAAGCGCGGAGCCTTGGACGTGGCGAAGCGCCTGCGTCAGATGGTCGGGCAGGTCTTTCGGTTCGGGATCGTCACCGGACGCGCGAAGCGCGATCCGTCAGCGGACCTCAAGGGGGCGCTCAAAGCCTCCGGCCGGCAAGTGCATCACAAGGCGATGCCCCGCGAGGTGCTGCCTGAGTTTCTCGGCGGTCTAGACACTTATGACGGGGCGGCGCAGACGCGCCTCGCGCTTCGCCTAATGGTGCTGACGTTCGTGCGCACGACTGAGCTACGCGCGGCAAGATGGGACGAATTTAACTTTGAGACGGCTGAGTGGCGCATCCCGGCCGAGCGCATGAAGATGCGGGAGCCGCATATCGTCCCGCTGTCTAGGCAGGCGCTGGCTACCCTGGCCGAGCTGCGGCCGTTGGCCGGGGTTAGCGAGTTTGTGTTTCCCTCCCCCGGCGCAGAGGGTTTCATGTCCAACAATACGATGCTGTTCGCGATGTACAGGATGGGCTTCCACGGCCGCGCCACGGTGCACGGCTTCCGCGCGGTCGCCTCAACGCTTCTCAATGAGATGGGCTTTAACGCCGATTGGATTGAGCGCCAGCTTGCGCATGACGAGCGGAACAAGGTCCGGGGTGCCTACAACGCGGCGCAATACCTCCCCGATCGCCGGCGCATGATGCAGCAATGGGCGGATTACCTCGATGCGCTGGCGTCTGAGGACAAGGTCGTACCGTTTTCCGCTGCACGCGCCGGCCGATGACGGACGACAAAAGCAAATCTTTCACTTGGCTCACGTTCCCCGCTTTTCTCGGTCGCGAAGCTGGTGATCTCGTTGGGGACACCGCGGAGTGGTTGAGATACGACCCCGACTCTCCCAAAGCCCGGGAAGCGGCAGTCCGATCAGCGCGGCTTGCAATCCCCAAGCTATTAGCTCGCACTGATGCGCCCGCAGGCGCGGCCGAAGCCTTCGCGGTGATCTGCGCGGCATTGGAAAAGGCCGAGCGCGATATCCGAAACACGCCAAGGCCGAAGAAAACCGGCAAGCGCGCAGCGCGGGAGGATCGCGAATTCCAGGGGCGCGCCGTGCTGGCCGTTGAATGGCTCACGCAACTGAAAGAAGCCCCGATGACGCTCAACGCTGCGCGCGCAACCGTGGCCCCGCTAATCCCCGACCGCATGCTGACTTATCGCGGGAAGAAATACAGCGGTGATGTCCGGCTTGCGGCGTGGCACGACGCGTTCTCTCAGGCTCGAGCGGATCGGAACCCAGAGAACCAGCGCATCCTGCACGCATTGCGCTTTGAGAGAGACGACGCGTGGCGCCGGTCATGGCGCGAACCGCTCGTGGACTATCGTGGTGTTGCCGTGCGGGATATGGACGGCATGATTGTCTACAGCGACGAATGGTTTGAGCGCGACGAAACCGACGCCTCACCGGCCGACGTACTCGCATGGCTCAAAGGCAAGAAAGACAAAAGCTAATCTCGCCGTGCTCGCTCTGCGCCTACGTGTGCGTGTAAGTGTGCGCGCACTCAAATGCTCTTTGTACAGAGCATGTTGACCTTTGCGCCCGGCTGTGGATAAGTAACGGCGCATGGACGGCGTTGCGAGCGCCATCCATGCACCTAACCAAACCCGATCAACGGAGGATCGAATAATGGCTACGAAGAAGAATACACACATTTTAACTTTAATTGGACGGCTTGCTAAACAACGTACACAGATTTTTTCAGTTGCACGCGCTGACAGAGATCGGACGCTTACACCTGAAGAAATTGCCCGGCAGGATGCGCTCGCCTCGGTCATCGCGCACATTACGCCGGAGAGCAGCACGGACCGCGCGGTTCTGGCGGATATTGCTTATGAGCGCGTTGAGCGGCTGAGCGAGGGGCATGGAACGCAGGAAGATATTCAAGTCGCATACGCTGCGCTTCGGTCACTGTGGAGCGCGCGGCCGGAACACAAGCGCGCCGCGTAACAGCACGCGAGGACATGGTGGGTAGGGCGCGGAGCAATTCGCGCCCTATCGGCTCCGAGCCCGCAATGCGGCTCTGGCGGCACCGCAACGGGTTCTACTACGTCCTCCACGGTCCCCGCCTTAAGAAACATTACTCGCTTAGAACGCGCGACCGCGGGCAGGCCGAGGCGCGGTTCGCCGATATGCTAGCAAGCGGAGCCGCAGTTCCTACCGACCCCACTGTGACGCAAATTCTGAAAGCCTACGAAGCGGACCGGCTGCCGATGGTGCGCGGGAAGGACACCTTGAGATTTGGCGTCATAACCCTGATACGGCACTTCGACAATCTCCCGCCTAAGCACTTAACGCCGCGCGCTATCAAGCGCTATGCGCAAGATCGCGGCGTCAAGCCCGGGACAGTGCTGCGGGAGATCGGCATTCTGCGCGCGGCCATGTCTTGGGCAGCGGAGAACAAATGGATCGACGCGCGGGACAAGCCGATCATTTCGAACCCGGTGAAAGCACCGGCGCCGAGAGCGCGCTGGGTGACGAAGGACGAGGCCCGGCGGTTGCTGGCCGAGTGCGTGGAGCCACACCTCAAACTGTTCGTCATGCTGGGGTTGATGACCGTCGCCCGTATGGGTGCGATCCTCGAAGCGAAGTGGCAGCAAGTGAATTGGGACCAGCGCCTAATCGATTATGGCGAGGGGCACGGCAACAAACACCGCGCTGTTGTGCCGTTGAACGACGAAATGTTTGCGATGCTCGAAGCGGCAAAGGAACTGGCGTGCTCCGAATATATCGTGGGCTACCGCGGTGGCCGCGTGTTGTCCATAAAGAAGGGCTTCGCGGC
>DATLVC010000367.1:0-5947 GCA_035577685.1 Micropepsaceae bacterium
TGGGTGACCGGCACGTCGGCCGGTCATGACGTTCTATTGGATCAATTCAATCCAAAACCGCTCTAGTGCTTCTCGGGCGGGGTTTCGTTGAGGCTGGGTTCCAACATTTGGACGGCCTCGCGGGCTTGGGAAACCACCAAGGCGCAATCTTCCGGATCTTCGGCGTCGGCGAGTTCCGACCAGGATTCGGCTAACAGCAGATAGGCGGTGCGTACCCCGGGCACCGGGTTTCGGGCCGCCGCTGCGGCCGCTGCAATCGCGAGCCTTTTATAGCGCGCCCGGCGTTCCGCGTGGGTTTCAACGAATTCCATGGATGCATCAGCCCTCTGTCCAATGTCGTAATTCCGACAGAGCGGCTTTGTTCCATAACAAATATAATTTGAATCAAGGGCGTAGCCGAAGCCTAGCTGTCCCATTCGTGGAACCCGCAAGATTTCGATTTTCAGCCGCCCGATAGCAAAAGCTCTGCCGCCGGTTCACCCCGCGGCAGAGCCTCGCGCGACTACGCGGCAATCGGCGATTATTGTTCGTTTTCGTCCTTGGCATTGGCCCGGATGACGGCTTTCCCGCCCGGCAGCATCGCCTGGATGAACTGACCGCCGCGCGTTCCGTCGCGCATGGGATGGAAGGTCACCGAAACCGTATCGCCGGCTTTCACCGAGTCCGCATGCATGCCCATCGTGGTCAGCCGCGCCGGCGAGCTCATCTCGAGCGCCCACATCACGGGCTTGCCGGTCTTCTCGTCCATGACCATGACGCGAAGCCAGGAATGCGGATTGGTCCATTCGAATTCCTTCACCGTGCCTTGCAGGGTGATGTTCTTGGTCGCATCGAACATCGCGAAGGAATGATGTGCATACACGGGTGCCGCAAGCGCCGAGAGTGCAATGGCGGATATGGCAATGGCTTTGAGCTGCATGGAAATCTCCTCCCCAGCGTGACTTGGCCAAGCGGCAAGATTATAATCCACCGGATGGTCATGGTACAGGTGTGATTGCGTCAAATAGAGTGCACGCGCAAGACTATTGCGTGTGTGGTATGGGGCGAGGTTCGGCCGGGCCGGGTTTGCCAGGCAATTCAGGCCAGGATCACTGAGGGAGGTGCGGATGCGTTTCGGGGCTATCGGATGTGTGGTCGGCGCGGCCTTCCTGGCCATGACGGCGCCGGCGCAGGCGGCCTGGCACGGCTATATCAGCCATGCGCTGGGCTTTGCCTTTGCGGCCCCCGGCGAGATGAAAATCGAAAAGGGAAAATACCAGGGCGCGGTCGCCGGCGCGCGCGACACGACCATCTACCGCTTCCTCGACGACAATATCGAATACAAGGTGATCGTCGTCGACACGACGGCCGAGGCCAATCAGGCGGCGACCCTTTTGGGCGAAGCCGAATACATCTTCCAGGACCAGAAGAAACTGCTGATGGATGCGTTCGGGCGCGTGGACGGCAAATATGGCCGCAAGCTCACCATCGATCTGCCCAACAATGGCGGGCGCACGACGGCGGCGTTCTGGTTCGTCAATGGCCGCATCGTGTCGCTGCAGGCGACCGTGCTGCCGGCCAATGGCGATTACGACACGCCCGAAATGGCGCGCTTTGTCGACTCCATCACCTTCTACACCGTGCGTGCCGCCGACGATGCGATCGAGGTGCCGGTGCCGAAATAGCGTTCGAACGACATTCTGCGGCGATAAGATCGGTTCGCGGCTAGAGACATCCTGGGAGGACATCATGCGCCGGTTTGCTATTGCAGCTTTGGTGAGTGCGTCGTTGGCGGCCATGACGGCGCCGGCTGAAGCCGCGTGGAAAAGTTACGTCAGCCACCCACTGGGTTTTTCCTTTGAAATGCCGGGCGTGGTGAAAAGCCAAATGGGCACCTATCGCGGGTCGGTTGCCGGACCGCGCGAGACCATCGTCTTCCGTTCCGTCGACGACAATATCGAATACAAGGTGACGGTGATGAGCTTCCTTCAGGCGCAGGCCGAAGGTGCCGCCATCCTGGGCGAGCGCGAATACATGTTCCAGGACGACAAGAAGGTGCTGATGGATACGTTCGGCCGCGTCGAGCCGGGCAAGGAAGCGATCTACGGCCGCAAGATCACGATCGAACTGCCGAAGAATGGCGGGCGCGAGACAGCGGCGTTCTATTTCACCAAGGGCAAGATGTATGTGCTCGAGGCAACGGTGCTGCCGGCCAATGGCGATTACGCCACGCCGGATACGGGGCGCTTCATCGACTCGATCACGTTCAATCTCGACCGCGCGGAAAAAAGCGCCACCGAATTGAAACTGCCGGAATAGCGCCTTCGACACTTTGGCGCGCTCAGCAGGGCGCGCTTCAACATTCACCGGGTACCCCGTCATCGAATGGCGCGCACCGCTAGCCGTGAAGCACGTTCGACGCAGACGATTTGCAAATTCCCGGATTTTTGAGCCGTGAAAGGACAAACACGAAAATCGCCCCAAACCTCCATCGTGGGAGTGAGCATGGACCGGACGTTGTCCGGCAAGAAAAAATCAGCATTTGGAGCGTCAGAGGCGAATGCAATTCCAAGCAATCGCGAGGTGCCTACGGGCCACAAATAGACTCTTGAATTTGCATTAACGCGCAATCGGCCATGGACATCGCGGCACGCGGCCACTACGCGTCTGTCCATCTCGCATACGGTTTCTGCGGCATAGCTCGCCTGAGCCAAACCCGCGGCCAGCAAAACAAATCCGGCGAGAAAGGCGCGCATTTCTTCTCCAGGGAATCGCTATCTATTTGCCGTAAAAATCGATGAAGGTCCTCGGGCCACGAGCAACATCTCCTCCACCGACATTATAGAACGGCCCGATACTCAAATACCTCGAATAGCCCGGCCAGGGTGGTGTCTGTCTCCCCATGCCTTCTTGTCGAAGAAAGAAGTTGGTGATGCGCGGATCAAGCCGGGAACTATTGCCAGAACTGATCGCCGCATCGATTGCACTATTCCATGCTTGTGCCTGAATTGGACTGTTCGGATCGGAGGGACGAGCAAAGTTTACGCTCGGATTCCGTTCAGAAACAATCCCCACGTAAATTCGTGCGGTATTGAGATCCGCCGCTGATGCGGGATCCCAATTGGATGGCCGGTACGGATTTCTTTGTGGGTCCAATAGATTTGGGATCAGTCCGGCCGTTTCTCCATAGATGGCTTGCGCGCGGCGGTCAGTGGGACGGTCAGTAGCCTGCCGAAGCAGTCCACCCCCCGTGCTGATTCGGATAAGGGACGCTCCACCATTGTTGCTTTGAACGTCCGCGCTGGAATTGCCCGATTCGCCAGCGATAGCGGAGAATGGCCGTGCATTGACCGCTCCATCACTCGTCCACTGGCCGCCGTCGGAGTTGCCGGCTGGTATGCGCGCCTAGGCAGGATCGAAATTTGCCTTTCGCAGCACGGCCCCGAGCCGATAGAGCGCTAGCATCATGCGATTGCCGGCGTCGCGCCATCGCGCTTCCTGAAGTTTATCTAGTCTTGCTCGCTCCTCGGCGGAGCTTTCGTAAAATTCAAATCGCGCCATGTATCGTCGTCCTTTTCAATTGGCACGGCTCACATGGGAATTCCGTTTGCGTATTTCCAAGGCAGCGACTCGCTCCTCTTTACATCGCATTGCGCGATTCCCATGTCGCTTGAGCCGAAGCCTGATGAGGGGACGTTGTCGACCGTCTCAACGAGGTTTCGGCCGGCGTTTGCGCCTCCTGGGATCGACGGACCTCGGGAAAAACGCGAGTCCGGAGGGTCCAAGGAACCATCCGGTGCGCGGGCGCGAAGGTGCGCTGCGCCCAAACCCCGCATGAGCCCTTCAGAAAGGTGGATGCGGGCCGGTACTGGGCCGTCGTCTGGGTCACCGAGGGTAGCCACTCCTCCGGTCCCCCCGCTTTCCCGAGGTTTCGGGGCGGAAAGGATGTACGGGCAGGCTCACCAAAAATCGCCGGGCGTGAGGAGCCGGGATCGGCACCTTTTTCGTTCCACCGTGTCCGCTCCGCTGACAGCGGCGCCTCACGCCATCCCCTCGTTTGGCGTTGTGGCGCGCGCAAATAATCCGTATACGGACTATATCAAATCACCATGGCCGGGCTTGACCCGGCCACCCAGTGCGGCCGCGTCTGCGGTCGCAAGTGATTCAATTGGCTCGCGGACGCTCGCCTGCTGGGCGGCCGCTTCAAGGGCGGCCATGGTGAGAGTGAGCTGTTATTCGCCCGTCGCGCTGGGCCGCCGCCCGCCATCGCCCAGCACCGTGCCGTTGGGAAGGATCGCGGTGATGAATTGGCCGCCGCGCGAACCGTCCTTCAACGGATGAATGGTGACCGTCACCTTGTCGCCGGGCCTGACAGAATCGGGCTTCCAGCCGACGCGGACCTGCTGCGCCGGGGCGCCCATTTCGATGGCCCATTGCGCCGGCTTGCCGGTCGTCTTGTCGTCCACCATCACCCGCAGCCAACTATGCGGATTGGTCCATTCCAATTCCTTCACCGTGCCCTGCATGGTGAGCGTTTTTTCGGCATCGAACATCGCAAAGGAATGATGCGCCAACGCGGGCGCCACGAACGCGATCACTGCAAATCCTGCAAGGCTGAGCGCTTGGAATTTCATGGATGCGTCTCCTCGACGTGACTTGGCCGCCACCGTGCTTATTGCTAGCATTATATCCGAGGCGCCTTGCAACCGACAAGAACCGGAAGAAGGTGGCGGGCCGCGATGACATTATCCGAGCCTTTGGGACAATCGACGGGAGGCATTCATGCGTTCTAAATCCTTGATCGCGCTGGCTGCTCTGGCGCTGGCGGCGATGACGGCGCCGGCCGAAGCGGCGTGGAAAAGCTATGTCAGCCACGCGCTCGGCTTTTCGTTCCAGGCGCCCGGCGAGGTCAAAGCGCTGAAGGTGAAATATCGCGGCGCCGTCGCCGGCGAGCATGATGCGGTGGCCTTCCGCTCGATCGACGACAACATCGAATACAAGGTGACGGTGGTGGATTTCGCCAAGCGCGCCGATGAGGGCGCGGTCATCATGGAGGAGGCCGCCTACATCCTCCAGGAAGACAAGCACATGCTGATGAACGATTTCGGCCGCGTCGAACCGGGCAAAGATGCCGTGTACGGACGAAAGATGGCCTTCGACATGCCCAACAATGGCGGGCGCAAGACGGTCGCGACCTATTTCACCAAGGGCAAGCTCTATATGCTCGAAGCGACCGTGCTGCCGGCGAATGGCGACTACGCCAGTCCCGATGCCGGGCGGTTCGTCGATTCGCTGGTGTTCGTCCTGTCGCGCAGCGAACAGGATGCCACCGAACTGCAAGTACCGAACTAACGGGAAGATGAACGGCAGTTGAAAGTCGAGTTCAGGCTTGGTTCAAAGCCAGAAGTTCATTCTCGCACCCAACGACGGAAGACGTCGAAAATCTCGGTGGCCGGATAACGGCCCCGAGGGGAACGAGAAAGGAACCACGCCATGAAAACTCTCATTTCAGCCGCCGCTCTGGCTCTGTCGCTTTTTGGCATTGCGGGCGCAGCGAACGCCCAGCCCTATTACGCGCACGGCCCGGCTTTTCACCGTGAAGTTGTGCGCCATTACCCGGGTCGCGCCTGGGTGCGGGGCGAACGCTTCGTGCCGGGCTATGGCCGCTTCATCGTGGTCGACGATTGGCGCGGATATCGCTTGCCGCGGCCGATTTTCGGCGCCCATTGGGTGCGGGCCGGCGGCCAGTTTCTGCTGATCAGCAACAGCACCGGCCGGATTATCGACATCCGCTTTTTCTGAAAATTTTCCACGCTTCGCAGCGTTGAAAAGCCCCGCTGGAGAACCTCCAGCGGGGCTTTATCGCGTGAACGCGCCGGGAACTTTTACCAAGCCTCGTCATTTCCTTGGCCGATACCGGAAGCTTCGCATAACGCTGTTTCGAAACGCCCAGTCTCAAGCAGCAATG
>DATLVC010000368.1:0-19071 GCA_035577685.1 Micropepsaceae bacterium
TCGAGGAGCGTTTCAAAGCGCCCTATGCTCTCATTCACCGTGCCGATTTGCATAGCTGTCTGCTGGAGGCGTGCAAGGCATCGCCTCTCATCGCGCTCGAAACCTCCCGGCAGGTGACCGGTTTCGAAGACAATGGCGAAAGCGTCCACATCGTCACGGCCGACGGTGCAACCTATGAGGCACCCGGCTTCATTGCGGCGGACGGATTGTGGTCCACAATCCGCGCGAAACTGATCGGCGATGGCCCGCCCCGCGTATCCGGCCATATCAGCTATCGCGCGGTGCTGAAGCCTTCCGACGTTCCGGAAGATTTGCGCCGCAACGATATGGTGCTGTGGGCCGGCCCCCGGTGCCACATGGTCCATTATCCGCTGCGCGGCGGCGAATTGTTCAACCTGGTCGCCACCTTCCACAGCAGCCGCTACCAGGAGGGCTGGAACTCCTTTGGCGACGCCGGCGAACTGCACGAGCAATTCAGCGGCACCTGCGAAACCGTACGATCGATGCTCGGCAAGATCGAGGAATGGCGCATGTGGGTGCTATGCGACCGCGAGCCGATCAAGGAGTGGAGCAAAGGCCGCGTGACGCTTCTTGGTGACGCTGCTCACCCGATGCTGCAATATCTCGCGCAGGGGGCGGGGATGGCGCTCGAAGATTCGCTGATGCTTGCGAAATGCCTGGACGAGGCCGACAGCGTAGAGGCGGCGTTCGCAGCGTATCCGCGGGCGCGCTATTTGCGCACGGGGCGCGTGCAACTGACCGCGCGGCTCTACGGAGAATTCTATCATGCGGAGGGTGTGCGCCGGGAATTGCGCAACGCCTTCGTTAAGAACGCCAGCTACGAAGCCCTTGCCTGGCTCTACGATCCGCAGCCCTGAACGTCAGTGGCCGCCGCCGCCGCCGATGCCTTCCAGCGCGTAATAATCCGCCGGATGCGTTTCATCCCGCCGTGACATCGCCAGCATGTTGAACACCAGCGTCAGCACCACGCTGATCGCGAAGTTCAGCAGCACCGAATAGATCGCGATATAGGCCGGAATGGTCGTCCCGAAAATCTGCAACGGGAAGATCGGCCGGAAGCCGATACTGGCCGCCATCCAAGTGCCGGCGGTCATGCCCACCGCCCAGCCGATCAGCAGCGCCTTAGAATTCAGCCAGCGCGTATAGAGGCCGAAGATCACTGCCGGGAAGGTATGGATGATCCAGATGCCGCCCAGAAGCTGCATCTGGATGGCGTATTCATGCGGCAGGAAGATGATGAACATCAGCGCGCCGACCTTGGCGACCAGCGACATGGTCTTGGCCATGCGCGATTCCTGCATCGGATTGCAATTGGGGTTGATGAATTCGCGATAGATGTTGCGGCTGAACAGATTGGCCGACGCAATGGACATGATCGCGGCCGGGACCAGCGCGCCGATGCCGATGGAGGCGAAGGCAAAGCCCACGAACCAGGACGGGAACACCTGAAGGAACAGCGCGGGCACCGCGAAATTGGGGCCGAATTCCTTGAATGCGTTGGCATAGGCCGGCATTTCGCGCACGCCCACCGCCAGGGCCATGAAGCCCAGAAGCGCGATCAGCCCCAGCAAAAACGAATAGGCCGGAAGCAGCGCGGCATTGCGCCGGATCACATGGCGGCTGGAGGACGACAGCACGCCGGTGACCGAATGCGGATAGAGGAACAGCGCCATGGCCGATCCCAGGAACAATGTCGCGTAGCCGGTGTAGGAGCCAAGATTGTCGGCCAGCAGAATCTTGTCGCGCGGCACGGCGGCAAAGACCTTATCCCAGCCGCCCACTTCGAGCGGGATGACGATCACTGCGGCGAACACCGTGATGTAGATCATGATGTCCTTGATGATCGCGATGGCCGCCGGTGCGCGCAGCCCGCTGAAATAATCGAAGGCCGCGAGAATCGCGAACGAGATGATGAGCGGCAGATAGACAAGTGCCCCCGCCAATTGCACGCCCATGGCCGCGATGACCACCTCGAGGCCGATCAGCTGCAGCGCGATATAGGGCAGTGTCGCGAGAATGCCGGTCAACGCAATCGCCAGCGCCAGCCAGCGGTCGCCGTATCGCCCGCGGATGAAATCGGCCGCCGTGATGTAGCCCCGTGCACGGGCCACCGACCACAGCCGCGGGAACACCACGAAGACGAAGGGATAGATCACGATGGTGTAGGGCACGGCAAAAAAAGCGAGCGCGCCTGTGCCGAAGGCCAAAGCCGGCACCGCGATGAAGGTGTAGGCCGTGTACAGATCGCCGCCGAGCAGGAACCAGGTGATCAGGGTGCCGAACTTTCCGCCAGCCAGGCCCCATTCATGCAACTGGTCAAGGTCGCCGCGTTTCCAGCGCGCCGCGGCAAAACCCACGAACGTGACAATGCCGAAGAAAAAGATAAAGACAATCAGAGCCGTCACGTTCAATGGCATGGCGCGTTTTCCCCGATTACCGCGGTTCCGTGCCGTAATAGACGACGGCGGTGATGATCATGCTGACGAAGATCCAGGCGAGCTGAAACCAATAGAAGAACGGGAATCCGAACAAAGTGGGCTCGATCTTGTTGTAGAGGGGCACGTAGAGTACGAGCATCGGCACCAGCAGCCAGAGCAGCATCCCGCCGCCGCTATTGCCGCCATTGCCGCCCCCATCGCGTTTGTCCGCCATTTGCTCCCCCGGGCTCTGTTCCCGGGCCCCTGATTAAGCCAAGTTTAGCATTGTGCCAAGCTGTTGCGCCGCCAGCACAAAACTTTCCCGCTATGGCGGGGGACTGCGGTTTCGGGTAGCCTGAAGCGAAAATACCAAAGCGGCCGAATATCGAAGCAGGAGGTGCGGTTTGTTCGCCAAACTTAACCATGTCGCGATCGTCAGCGAGAACTACGCGCAGCTCTGCAAATTCTATGAAGCGATGTTCGGGATGACGACTTCTTCCAAGACGCGGCCCACACGGGCCGTGACGGTGCGCGATGGTTATGTCGGCCTGAACATCAACCCGCGCCGCGCCGGACGTTCGGCCGGGTTCGACCATTTCGGCATCCAGGTGGAAGATGCCGAAACGGCCTTCGACCGGCTGCGGAAATATTATCCCAGCGTCAAATGGCAGCAACGCCCCGCCAACCGCCCCTTCGCGGGCATCACCACCCATGATCCCGACGGGAATGTGTTCGACATTTCGCAGAAGGATATGGCCAACCGCACTGACGTCTATGTGGAGAATGACGGAGAGACCAATACCCGCCACATCGATCACTTCGCGATGCGCACCATGCACCCGGCCGCGATGGCGGATTTCTATGCCCGCGTGTTCGAACTCGTGCCGGTGAACCGCAAAGAGGACGACAGGAATCATTATCTGACCGACGGGCATGTGACGCTCGTCATCATGCCGTGGGATATCACCGATTACGCGGGAACCGGCATCATCACCTGCGGCATGGACCATATCGGCTTCAAGGTCGAAAGCGTGGAGGCGTGCAAGGCCGATATCGCCCGGATCGCGGCCGACAACCCGCGGCTTGCGCCGGCCCCCGTCGGCACCGGTGCGGAAGGGGCCGCGCTGGAGCAGTTGTTCGCGCGTTCCTGTCCGTTCGGCGAGCACCGGCTGGCCGATTGCGACGGCATCCTGATCGACATCCACGCGGCGTGAAGGATTGGCGGCGATGCGGCCCTGGTTACGCAGAGTGCTGACCGGTGCAAGCGTGATGCTTGCATTCGCGCCTGCTGCGGTCCGGGCCGATCCGGTGAGCGATTTCTACAAGGGCCGGCAGATGATCATGATCCTGTCGGCCGATGCCGGCGGGGGCTATGGCAGCTATGCCAACGCGTTCGCGCCGTATCTCGCGGCACATATCCCGGGCAAGCCCCGGATCGTGGTGCAATACATGCCCGGCGCTGGCGGACTTCGCGCGATGAATTATCTCTATTCCGCCGCACCCAAGGACGGCAGCGTCATTGCGCTCGTCCATTCGAGCGTGCCCTTCGCTCCGCTTTATGGTTTGAATCAAGCGAAATTCGATCCGCGCAAGATCAACTGGATCGGCTCGATCAACGCGACGTCAGGTATCTGCGTCGCGTGGCAGAGTTCGAACATCAAGACCTGGAACGATCTTTTCGACAAGCAATTCCTGGTGGGAAGTTCGGGCGCGGGCTCGCAGATGGAAACCATCCCGGCAATGCTGAACAAATTGTTCGGCACCAAGATCAAGGTGATCTCCGGCTATCGTGGCGGCAACGAAGTCTATCTCGCGATGGAGCGCGGCGAGGTGGCCGGGCGCTGCGGCGGGCTGATTTCGTCCATCAATTCCACGCGCCCCGATTGGTTCGCGCAGAAGAAAGTCTCGGTGCCGGTCCAGATCGCGCTCGAACGCGATCCCCAATTTCCGGATTCGCCCGCGGTGATCGAATTCGCCAAGGACGCGCGCACCAAGCAGATTCTCCAGCTCGTTCTGGCGCCGATGGCGATGGACCGCCCCATCCTCACGCCGCCCGGCGTGCCGGCGGACCGCGTCGCGGCGTTGAAGGTGGCATTCCACGCGGCGATGGCGGACCCGGCCTTCCTGGCCGACGCCAAGAAGCAGCGTCTCGAAGTGAAAGAGGTCAGCGGCGAGAAGGTGGCGCAGCTTTTGGCAACCGCCTTCGCAATGCCGCCGGATGTGGTGAAAGCGGCCAACGACGCCATGGGTGGCGCGGCCGGCCGCGAATAGTTCAACGGAGGGGTATCATGCATTTGCGCATTTTCGCGTTGAGCCTTGTGGCCGCGTTGACCGTCAATTTTGCCGCCGAGGCGCAGCCGTCTTCGGCCAAGCCGATGTCGTTCCCGGTGGTGCAGGGCAAGACCTACAAATTCGAAAAGATCGCCGACGGCGTCTATTACGCAACCGGCGGGTTCGGCAGCAACAATGTCGTCATCGTCAACGACAATGACGTGATGCTGGTCGATGCGGGAACCACGCCGGCCAATGCGCGCCGCTTCGTGACCGACGTCAAGATGCTCACCAACAAGCCGGTCAAATATGTGGTGAACACGCATTGGCATTTCGATCACACCGACGGCAACCAGATTTTCGGACCGGATGTGCAGGTCATCGGGCAGGAATATTTGGCCAAGGCGATCACGCCCGACATCGTGAACAAGGAGCCCTACCGCTCCTCCACCGGCTCCATTCTGGTGGCACAGATGGACACGCTGAAAAAGCAGGCGGCGGACGAGAAGGACGCCGGCAAGAAAGCGGCGCTGAACAAGCAGGTCGCCGATATCCAGCAGATGCAGCAGGAGCTGAAGGAGCTGAAGCCGACGCCACCGAACAAGACCTATAAGGACAAGTTGGTCATCCAGAGCGGCGGGCGCGAGATTGACCTGCTCTTCCTCGGGCGCGGACACACCGAAGGCGATACCGTCGTCTATCTGCCCAAGGAGAAGATCGTCTGCTCCGGCGATCTGATGGAGAGCCGGCTCGCCTATATGGGCGATGCCGTTTTCGACGAATGGATCGACACGCTGGACAGGCTCAAGAAGCTCGATTTCACCGTCGATCTTCCCGGCCATGGCATCCCGTTCGGCGACAAGGGCCTGATCACCGCCTATCAGGATTATCTGCAGGACCTGATCGTGAAGGGTAATGAACTGAAGCGCGGCGGCATGGGGCCCGATGAGGCCGCGCAGAAGATCGACCTGACCTCGCACGCGAAGGATTTCCCGCAGATCACCGGTCCGGGCGCGGATATTCGCGGCGTGCGCCGGCTCTTCGCCTGGCTGACCGAACGCGGCGGCGGCTAGTTCCGGCCTGAACGGATGGCTTCACCGGGAAAGGTCATCATCACCTGTGCGGTAACAGGGGCGATCCACACGCCCTCGATGTCGCCGTACCTGCCGGTGACGCCCGATCAGATCGTGGCGGATGCGTTGGGTGCCGCCGAGGCGGGCGCGGCGATTTTGCATCTACATGCGCGCGATCCGGAAACCGGGAAACCCGATCAGACGCCGGAAGCCTTCGCGCGCTTCCTGCCGCGCATCAAGCAGCAGACCAACGCAGTCATCAATCTCACCACCGGCGGCAGTCCGTTCATGACGCCTGCAGAGCGGGTGAAGCCCGCTGCGGTGTTCAAGCCCGAGGTCGCATCGCTGAACATGGGCTCGATGAATTTCGGGCTCTTTCCCATGCTGGATCGTTACAAGGAATTCCAATTCCTGTGGGAGCGCGAGCATCTGGAGAATTCGCGCGATCTGGTGTTCCGCAATTCGTTCAAGGATATCGAGTTCATCCTGACCACCGGTACGGCGAACGGCACGCGTTTCGAGTTCGAATGCTACGACATCGGGCATTTGTACAATCTGAAGCATTTCCTCGACCGCGGGCTCGTGAAGCCGCCTTTGTTCGTGCAGTCGGTGTTCGGAATCTTGGGCGGCATCGGGACCCATGGCGAAGACGTGGCGCATATGAAGCGCACCGCCGACCGGCTGTTCGGCGATTCCTATCGCTGGTCGGTGCTGGGAGCGGGCGCCGCGCAGATGCGGATCGCCGCGATGGCGGCCGCGATGGGCGGGAATGTGCGTGTGGGTCTGGAGGATTCGCTCTGGGCCGGGCCGAAACGGCTGGCACGTTCGAGCGGTGAACAGGTGCGCATCGTACGCGGGATCGTGGAGGGGCTTGGGCTGGCGATCGCCACGCCCGATGAGGCGCGCGAAATATTGTCTCTCAAAGGCGGCGCCGCCGTCGCGTTCTGAGGCTCAGGCGCCGACGACTCCAGGCTTGCCGTTCTGGACGACGAAACTGCGCAAGGTCGAAACCGTCGCGTTCCAGCTCAGAAGTCCGGCTTCGCCGCCGTGGGTATTGGTTCCACATCATAGCCGAACCACGCCGCATTGTTCTCGGCGCAGGAGGACTCGACCTGCGGCCCGTTTCCCGACCGCTCGTAATGCTGGCGCGCAGTCCAGGGCATTGTAAAGGCGCCGACGTCTTCCACGCGTATGCTCGCTTCGATCGCCTTGCCGCCATTCACGAGCCGGTAGCGTTCGACGACATGCAATTTCGTCGTGTGCGGCGTGCGGTAAGAATCGACAAAGGTCTTGTCGTTGAGCCCGATGGTGTCCACCACGAGCGTATCGCCGGTCTCATAATGGCCAACGGATTCCCCGAACCAGGATGGCTTCGGATTGGCCGAATGCTGCGCATTCAGATAGACGTGCCGCACCATGTGATCTTCTTCCCAGACCATGGTGACTTCCTTCGGCGTCTGGAGGAAATAGACGGGCCGCACCGGATACAGCAGCCAGCCGGGCACGCCGATCGGCCAGCACCGTTCCTTCGGCGTGAAATCGGGTTTGCCGGAAAGGGCGCGTTCGTTCGCCTTGCGCAACGCCTCTTTGACCCAAGGCTGCAGGATCGGATTGCTGAGGTCGGCCACCCGGTAGGTCGGCTGTTTCCCATCACGCCGTGCCGCGGCATCATCGACATGGGGATGCGCGGGATCGTTGTTGACCGGCCCCGGTCCGTTTTCCGGCGGAATGAAATCCTGGCCGGTGGGGTTTTCGCCTTTCGGGTCTCCGGCGATCCAACCGGTTGCGCTGTCCGGCGCGAAATTCGGTATCGCGGAAGGCTGCGCGACCGCCGATGGACCGAACACGGCGCCAGCGCACGCGAGCGCCAGGAGTGCGCCGCTCCCAATGAAATTGCTCCCCGCCGTTCCGCGCCGCATCAGACACTCCCCAATCGCGCTTATAGCGTCCAGTCTACCACGCCGAACCCATCGCGCGAGGGGCTGGAATGGGGTCATGAACCGCAACGCTGTTCCTGTTTTCGGTGCTCGCGAATGCGGGCTCAGAAGTCCGGTTTGCCTGCGGTCGGGGGATGTTCGATCCCTTCGTGATGCCCAAGCGAGGCATTCTCCGCGCAAATCCGTTCTTCCCAGGGATCATCGGTGAGCCGATAGGTGACGTTCCCTGACCATTGCGCGGTGTAGGTGTTCGGATCATCGATCGTCACCTGCACCTGCAAGCCCTTCTTGGTGCCCTCGACGAAGGACGTGTTCCCCGCCTTACCGCCGAGTCGGCCTGCGATCTGCTCGTGGCGTTCCTGTATCGCGCGCGCCTCTTTGTCGTCGATCAGACGATAGCGCTCGATCACATGCATAGCGTCGCTCTGCGGCGTGCCGTAGCGGTCGACGGCGGTGTAAGGGCCGACCTTGATGCCGGTGGTGTCGACGACGAGCGTGTCGCCTTCATAGTGCCCGATGGAATGGCCCATCGGCGACGGCTGCAGATGCGCGGGGTGGGCTGCGTTCAAGTGTACGTACCGGACCTGATCGTCCTGGCTGTAGACGAGGGTGATCTCGTTCTTTGTCTGCAGAACCGTCACCCGCTGTTCCATGAGGAGGACATAGGGCGGCGAATAGGGTGCGCATTGGTTCGACGGATCGAGGATGTCGCGGCCGCTCGCCGAACGTTCCCCCATGCGTTTTACGATTTCGGCCGCATTCGGCTTGAGTATCGGGTTTCTGTAGTCGCCAACCAGGGGGATGGGATCGCCGCCGCCCGTGGTCGGGGTACTCGCATCTTTTCCGACGCGTCTCAGATTGCTTATGGGCCCCGGTCCCGACGAGGGCTCTTCGAAATTAAAGGCGTTCCGCCCCCATGTGCCCGAGAAGTCCGGAATAGCCGTGGAACTTTCGGCAAACGCAGGAAAGGCGACCGCCGTCAGGATCAGCGTTGCATATGCACGTGTGACAATCATTCAGACTTACCTTGTCAAAAATCCGGCCTTGTCAAAAATCCGGCTTGCGGCGCGCGCTCACCGAAGAAATAGCCATTGCTCCCACATCAACGATAGCACCGCCTTTACGGGCGAGTTAAGGGGCCGGAAGACCAGCAGCCCGGCCGTACTGCTCGATTTTCGCAGGACGCGGGCATGACCGCGATGAGATGCCGCTCGGCTTCGTCCGCAGCCCTGGATTTGGCGGTGCCCCTGCAATAATCTCTCTCACTGCCGCTGGTATAAAAATCCCTCGGGGCCAATTACCACAAAGTTTGGGGAGCGATCATGGCTGAAAAGACGAATAGACGCGAATTTTTCCAAGCAGCTGGACTGGCTGCATCGGGATTGATGGCGGCCGCTCCTGCGCTGGCTGCGGCCGAACCGCAAGGGGGGCCCGCCGCGCGGTCGATGGGGGCACGCTTTCGCGCATTGATGAATGGGCCGGAGCCGCTGATCTGCGCCAACGCTTACGATCTGCTTTCGGCGCGTCTGATTGAAGTCCACGGGTTCAAAGGCGTCTTCGTCGGCAGCAGCGCCACCAACCAGGAACTGCTCGCGCTGCCGGATCAGGCAGTCGTCACCGTGTCCGAGCTCATTGCGTATGACAGCGTCATCGCCGCGAACGTGAATATCCCGGTGGTCGCGGATGTGGACGATTTTGGCGCCACGCCCCTGAACGTTTACCGCTTCGCGAAGCAGGCTGACAAAGCCGGCATCGCTTGCGCCGCCTTCGATGACCGGATGCCCCTCAACCGCGCCACCGGCTATGCCGCCCCCGGTGTGCTTCCCAAGGCCCGAATGATCGACAATATTCATGCCGCGGCCGACGCGCGCACCGATATGGTCCTGATCGCGCGCTGCCTTGCGCCGACTCCGAACGGTTCGTACACGGAGATGCTGGATCGAGCTGCCGCCTATGCCGAAGCCGGCGCGGATTCCGTGTGGATAGGTTTGCCGACTCTGCAGGACTATGCAAAAGCGGCCGATATGATTAAGAAGCCGCTCTTTGCTGTCATCGGCGGCCCGAATTTTCCGGCGACGGCAGACGCCATGAAGACAGCCCGAGTCGCCGTGGGCCAGACCCCGCCTATGGTGAACATTGCCTTGGGCGCGGTCGACAAAGCCTTGACCGAATTGAAAACCACGGGACGCATGACGGATGCGCAAAAGGGCGCATTGAGCCGGCAGACGTCGGACAAGGTTGAACAGGTCGAGGACCTCAACGCGCGCGCGCGGAAATATAATCTTCCCAGCGGCTCGGCTACGGAACGCTAGAATTCGGCAACCCGTCTTGCGAACCTGATGGCTTCAGCTGTGAAGGCGATTGGACCCATGTCGGGATATCGGTCTCTGGTGCTTGCATCCATGGCGCTCAGCTTTCCCTTTTCTGCGGCACTGGCACAAGCACAAGCGCCACCAGCCCGGTCTGCCAAGCCCGCGGAAATCATCAGACGTGGCCCCGCCTCCTCTGACGAGGCACCACAGATCGATTCCATAAGACTGCGTGAGGAGCGCTCGCCCGGACGTCTTTATATCGTTCAGGAAATTTCTTTCCACGCGAACAAGGGAAATGCGAGGAATCTACACTTTGAACTCGTCAGCGTCTCCGCGACGGCTCCAAGGGTCACCGTGCGCGATCATGTGATCAAAAGCCCGAGCGCGCGGCAACAAAGAGGAACCTTTATCGCCACCCGGTTCAGATGCGGGCCGTTTCAGAAGAATTATTCCCATGTAACGCGTGCAACGATCATCGATGCCGACGGTGAACGCAGCAACTCCGTCGATTTCGTGGTTCCTTGCAATTTGGCAGTCATATCGTAGAGCGGTATCCGACGTTCGCGTCTCATTCAGCGCGCGTCGGGGGACACAATCGCTGCTTCGGGCCGCGTTTGCCCATTTTGGGGTTCGGATCTACACACGAACGTCCAAAAACCGCTATATATGCATGGCGCGGCTAGCGGAGCGAGACGGCTTTTTCTCCGCAGCCACCAGTCGTATATGATCGCACGCGGTTTATGAGCCCAGGGGAACATATGTGTCGGCTGCATAGTTAATTGTCAGCGTCGGCACGAACGGAATGGAATAGCTGCGCGACAGCGTGGCCCCGATGTGCGCGATTGGCGGAGTTCCTGCAGCCACAGTATAGCTCACCGTGGCGGATGCGATTCCAAGAGACGAAAGATAGTTATTCACGGACGTATTGATGTCGCTCTGCGTCGCGGTATTGCTGATGGTTGCCAATCGGCTTGCGCGTTCAACGGCCCAATGCACCCCTGCATTGGTATACGTAATGATGCCGAGGTTGATGACGCCGAACACGAACGTGATAAACGCCCCGGACACCAGCGCGAATTCCACCGCTGCCGCTCCGCCTTTTTCCCGAACAACATCAGAGAATAGCTTCATCGGAGCCGGACCTTTTCCACTACAGTACTTTTCTTTTGCATGACATCGCCGCCATAGGTGCCGGAGACCGTCACGGTTACGTTGTTCTGCGGAACCGATTGATCGGGACACGGCGTGTTGCAGTCGGCTCCCGAGCCGCCGCAGAAGCAGGCCTGCACCGCTGATATGGCGGCATCGTTCGGCGGGCTGTTCCATGATTGCATCGCAATGTTCTGCGCGGCATTCATGTCGGTGCCGCCATTCATGGCGTATTGGATGGCGGAACGCGCCACCGTCTGCATCGTGCTTGCACCCACCATGATATTTGCAACGTCGCTGATCGTGATTAGCATTGCGGCGATGATGGGGATAATTAGAGCGAATTCGATAGCGGATGTTCCCTTGCGGCAGCGGTAGAGGCGGCGCAGGGCGCGGAAGCGAGTGGAGGGGAGAAAAAGTTTCTTGTTCATCGGTATCACTCCACCAGAGAAACGCTGCCAGGGATGGACACGCTCGACATACCGGTACCGGGACATGATCCCGAAATGGTGGACGATCCGGAAAGCGAGATTGTGTTGGCAATGACCTGCATGCAGCCGTTCGCACCACTGAAATTGCCGTTCATCGTCACCGATTGCGATGGGAAATACGTAGCTCCCGTCAGCTGCGAAGTGGCATCGCCATTGAAGCTTGGCGAGCCATCGGGGTCGTTGCGGTTGCCGTAAAACAACATGCCGGAATATGTCCCGGACGTCGGGGCGGAGAAGTTCATATGCGCATTGCCATTGAACTTAATGGTGGCACCATTTGTGAGATAGAACGTGACGCCCGAACCGCTGACATTGGCGTTGGAATTCAGCGTCAGCGATCCTCCGGAAATGACGTAAACGCCCGGGTTGAAGGTCTTTGTGCTGTTGAGGCTCAGACCATTGCAGTATACGCCGGGATTCATGGGCGAATTTCCATTGGAGACATTCTTGCAGGGACCGCTCGTATCAGGCGCGGGCAGCGACGCATACGGATCTGTTGCGGGAAATGAATGCGCTGTCGCGGCTTTGCAGCTCGTCAAATTCAATGTCGAGGAAACACTTATCCCACCAACGGCGAGCACGCATGGCGTCGTGAGTTGCGACGATCCTCCGACCGCGACCGAATCGTTTGCCATCGAATTGGACATGACGTTGCAGCCGACAAAGGTTGTGGCGTTGTTTCCCCATATTTTGACGGCCTGAGATGCCGTTTTGCTCAGCGCAAGAACGCACGCTGTTCCCGTCGATGAGAAATTGCCAACGGCCCGAACGGAGATCGAGATCGGCGTGTCCGAAAATATGGCGGTCAGATAGCGCTGCTCTGTTTCCGTGAGCAGAACCTCGACGGAGTTTGCATTCTGGTGTGTACCTGATGTCGGCGGCGTATTCACGTGGATGGTTCCGGTGGCAGAGGTCCAACCATTCGTGGTTGCGTCAGTGGAGGCGGCCGTGATGATTTGTGCGTTTGTTGATCCCCCTCTAAGGGCGACTGTTGCATTGTACGCGACAACGTCCGCAGCACCTTGGAGCAAACGCTGCTTATAAAACCAATAGCCTGTTTCGGTCCCCAGACCAGCCGCGCCGATCAGCCCCGTAAGGCTTAAAGCTGCGACAATTGCGATATTTCCAGATTTGGAATCGCAAAACGATTTTACAGAGAACTGTCCGCGCCAATTCATATCAGCGTTCCTTTAAACCTACTGAATTTCACGCCGAATCAACTAACGGAGTCTTAAATTCCTTTTACGCCACCAGAAGCGTTTCGCGGTGGTTAGCGACATATTCTTTCGCGCGATAAAAAGCAGCTAAAAGTCAATCCGACGCTGGAGCCGCCCAGGAGCGGCTACTGAAGGCTTGCTTAGATGCAGTAAGGCACGATGAGCCAGCCTGGCCCCGGCACGCGTGAGAGTGCCCCTTACGCGTTAAGATATCGTATTCTCAGCCTGCCGAGATTGTGCGAATATTTAAACTGAGCTCTCGCGTCCGCCGAGCAGAGAACGGCATTATGTTATTCGATCTTTGCGAAGCGGCATCGGACGTGCGTCACTCGTCGGGAGGTCAGGCGTTTTTCATCGGAGGCGTGCGGCGTACATGAGCGATTTGCAAGAGACGGTTCTTGTGGTGGACGATGAGTTCCTAATTGCGATGAGTTTCTGCGCCCAAGTTGAAGAGATGGGCTTGTGTGTTTGCGGAACCGCCGCAACAGCCGAGACCGCAATCGCTAAAGCTCAAAAATATCGCCCCGCCGTGGTTTTGATGGACATGCGATTGTCGGGCCAGAAGGACGGGGTCGATGCCGCTATGGCCATTCATCATGAAGTCGGTTCGAAAGTCATTTTCATAACGGCTTCCAGAGAACCCGGGACCGTTGAAAGAGTCTTCCAGGATCATCCGTTCGCATTGCTCTTCAAGCCGGTCTCGAGCCGGCAGCTGCGGACAATAGTCATGGATGCGATGCGCGGGTAGCAGTTCGTAATTGCGCGCCCGGTCAAATTGGCGATAGCCAGAATCCGATTCGATACTAAGACAATCATGTTGTGTTCCCCCAAGGAGCGCAGAGCGATAAGGCGGACTCGCGCGCCGCGTGCAGCAATAGCTCTTATTCGCCAACGACGAACTCTCGTCACATTGCGTTGCAGCATAGTGCGTGCATTTCTTCGCCGGCTTTCCAGAACCGTTCAACGCGACGTCTTCTTGGTTAACGGGATCTTTACCTGATGAGCGCAGGAAGACCGTACACAGAAGGTCGTCATTAAGCCTGGAATAACTTCATCGCCTGCGCGGTACGAATCTCGGTCGCGACGTCTGGAAAGCTGGAGCAAAACCGGCTTACTTGTTTCACGGTATCACGCGATGTTCTTTCGCGATTCAGGGGGCAAGTGAAAAATGGCAAAGCCAGTTTCGTTCTCGTTGGATGCAATCACCGATAAAGCAATCAATGCAACGGATGATGATCGGCAGGTCGGCGCTGCGCTTTCCTCGCACGATTCGAACAGTGCCGGTCTCGATAATCAAAGCAATGGCGGCGATACGCAATCGCCGCATGCACCGAGCGATGCTCTCAACACTGCGCTGGCGAATTTGGACGTACCGGCTCCGAAGTCGTCAGCGCCGGACTCTTCTCACGGGCATGATCTTTCGCCATTTGATATCGGTCCCACGTCGCTTCCGTCCGGCCCCGCAGCTCCGGATGTTCCCTGGCAGGTTTTTCCTCTTTTCCAGCCCAGCAGCGCGCCCAACACCGTGCTGATCGATGGGGACGGAAACATTGTTCAGAGTGCGGGCGGAGGGGGGCACGGATCGGGCTCCGGCGGCACGACGACGAGCAGCACCACGGTGACCGGCGGCGCGGGCACCGGGCTGATCATCAATGTGACATATGATTCGAGCGTCGGAAGCGCGCCGGCGGGCTTCACGAACGAGGTCGCCCAGGTCGTGCAGTTTTTCGAAAGTCACTTCGCCGACCCGGTCACGATCAATATCAATGTCGGTTATGGCGAAGTCGGTGGAACCCAATTGGGCGGCGGCGCGCTGGGCGAGAGCATGACGAGTCTCAGTTCTCTCAGCTATTCGCAGCTCAAGAGCGTGTTGACGGCGGACGCGAAAACCGCCGCCGACAGTTCTGCCGTCGCCTCGCTGCCCTCGAGCGATCCGACCGGTGGCGCTTACTGGGTGTCGAGCGCGGAAGCAAAGGCGTTGGGCTACAGCAGCGGTGGCGGCACTGATGGCTATGTTGGATTCAGCAGCAGCGCCGGCATTTTCGATTACAACAATACCGACGGCGTGAGTGCGGGCCAGTATGACTTCTTCGCGGTCGTTTCCCATGAAATCTCCGAAGTCATGGGCCGGATATTGCTGGCCGGAGGCACGATCGGGACGAGTGCGAACAGTTATGACGCGCTCGACCTGTTTCATTTCTCAAGTTCGGGCGTACACGATTTCTCGGGCTCGACGCCGGGCTATTTCTCCGTCGACAACGGGGCGACCTCGCAGAATACCTTCAACACAAACCCGGGTGGCGATTACGGCGACTGGGCGGGGGCGAGTGTCGACGCGTTCAACGCCTTTGGCTCGCCGGGCGTGGCCGAGCCCGTATCAAGCTCCGATATCACGGCGTTGGATGCTATCGGATGGGATGCACAAACAGCGTCTGCGCCGGTGGCGGCCCCAGATCTCACCATCAGCAATCTGGCCCTGAATGTCGCAAAAGCGGGTGTGACCGTGAGCTTTCAGGTCAATGACGTGGGAGCCTTGGATGCTCCCGCTTCGACCGCGGGGATCTATCTGTCCACGGACAGTACGATCACCACATCCGATACCCTGGTCGGCTCTGTCAGCACGCCGGCCTTGAGCGCGGGCACCTTTGTCCAGGAGATGTCCGGCGCATTGAACCTGCCGACAAACCTCACGCCGGGAACCTATTATATCGGGGCTTATGCCGATGCCGGCCTTGCCGTCTCGGAAAGCAGCGAAGCCAACAACGGCCTGAGCTCGAAACCCTTCATCCTCGGCAACGACAGCGGCAATTCGATCAATGGCACCGGGGGCGGCGATACCATTCTGGGCCTCGGAGGCAACGATACCCTGTATGGCGGCGGCGGCGCCGACCTTCTGATGGGCGGGGCCGGCAACGATCATTTCGTGTACAAGGCAACCACCAACGGCCTGGACTCGATTGGGGACTTTACGTCCGGTGCCGATGTGATGGACTTTGCACGTACGGCTTTCGGCGGCCGCTTAGCATTGAATAATGCCAATACCGGCATTCTGGATCCCAGTCACTTCGTCGCAAACGATACGGGCTCAACGACGCTGTCCCAGAAGTTCTGGTTCGATACGGCCAACCACACGCTCTATTACGACAGCGACGGCAGCGGATCGGGTGCGGCGGTTGCCATTGCGCAATTCGATTCGAGCGTGACGCTCCAGAGTTCGGATATTCATCTCATCTGAGCCGGGCTACCCCCTGTCATTTGCGGCGGAAAATTCCGCGCGCATCTGTCAGGGGGCTGGCCTTTTGCCCGAGAGCAGCGGACGCGCTTATTTCTTGACGAAGCGCTTCAGATTCATCGCGCCCGTGTAGCCGGCATAGACATTGCCGGCATCGTCATAGGCGGTGGCCTCCAGCGAACCCAGATTCTTCTCTTCCGGAATATAGGCGGTAACCTTGCCGTCCTTGGCGCTGCCGATGCGGATTCCCTGCTTGAAGCCGGGGTTCACCTTCTCGTCCGATTGCGAATCCGCGACATAGATCACATCGTTCTTGTCGATGGCGACGCCGCTGGGGCGGCCGAATTGCTTCCACTCGGCGAGGAACTTGCCGTCCTGGTCGAAGATCTGCAGCCGGTTGTTGGCGCGGTCGGCCACGAACAGGCGCCCTTGCGAATCCATGGCAAGGCCATGCGGTTCGTTGAATTCGCCAGGGCCCGTGCCTTCCTTGCCCCAGGCCTTGATGAAGTTGCCATCTTTGGTGAATTTGACGATGCGCGCATTGGTCTTCTCGCCGTGACCGTCGGCTACGAAAATGTCGCCATTGGGCGCGGTCAGCACATCCGATGGCGCGTTGAAATGGGTCGCATCCTCACCGGTGATGCCCGGCGTGCCGAGGGTCATCAGCACCTTGCCTTCGGGCGAGAGCTTCATGACCGTCTGGCCCATGCCGGGCTTGCCGTTCTTCGGCGCGACGCCGACGCCGTCCGTCACCCAGACATCGCCGTCCTTGTCCACGAACACGCCGTGCGGGCGCACAAACATCTTGGCGCCGAAGGTGGTCACCACTTTGCCCGAGGCATCATATTTGGTGACGGGATCGATGTTGGACCCTTCGCAGCCTTGGCCGCCGCAGCGGTCGAACACCCATAGGCTCTTGCCGTCGCGGTCGAGCGCCAAGCCCGGTGTCGAGCCGAAATTGCGCCCTGCGCCGTGCTTCGCCCAGCCGGAATCCTCGCGATAGGGATTGGGTACCGAATTCGGGTCGGATTGCGCAAACGCTGCCGCCGAAAAGGCGAGCCCCACAATTGCCGCCACGCTGAACGCATAATTGAGCTGATGCCGCATGATATCCTCCCGTTTCGGCCCTTGGTGCCAGCCTATCACGCGCCGCAATAAGGGGCGAGGGTCACCGCAAGATCGAGCAGTGTCTCATCGGCGCCCGGCCAGCCGATGAAGGAAAGCCCGGCGGGGCAGCCATCCACGGTCGCGGCCGGAATGCTGATTTCCGGCAAACCGCCGATTCCCGCGATGCAGGTCAGCGACAAAGCGCGCACGCGGAATGCATCGAGTTCCTCGGCGCTGGCATCGGTGCGCGGCGCGATGCAGGGCGCCGTCGGCAGGCAAAGCACGGTTCCGGGCGGGACGGCGTTTCGAATATGGGTGCGTGCGGCGGCGAAAGTCTCACGCGCGGCAGATTCCATCGCTGCCCAAACAGTAGAGGCATAGTGCATGCGCTCGGCAATGCCCGGACCGAGTTGAGGTTTGTTCGTTTCAATCCAGGCGCCATAGATCGACCAGATCTCCCGCCCCTGAATATCGCGAAAACAGCCGCGCCAGGCATCGAACCCGTCCGGCGCGATGGTGGCATCGCCGGGATCGGGAAATTGCGCCAGCGCGCGCTTGACGAAAGCGCGCAGCCCGTTGCCCACCGGCTCATCGGCCAGATGGAAACAATCGCGCGCGAACCGTACCCGCGCAATCGGCTGGCGCTGCGCCTCGCCATCGAGCAGCACGGCGCCCACGTCGCGGAACGGCCCGGGCGCGCGCGCGAACCAGCCGCCGACATCGAAACTCGGAGCCATCGCCATGGCGCCTGTCATGTCGAACCGGCCAAGCGTCGGGCGGATGCCATAGATTCCGCAGAAGCTCGCGGGCACGCGCATGGAGCCGCCGGTATCGCTGCCAAGCGCGATGCTGCAGGCCCCCGCCGCCACCGCGGCGGCCGAACCGGAAGACGAACCGCCCGGCAGGCGACCCGCCGCGCGCACATTGACCGGCGTGCCGTAATGGGCGTTCGCGCCGGTGAGGCTGAAGAAGAATTCCTCGCACACGGTCTTGCCGATGATGGTGGCCCCGGCTTCGAGCAGTCGCGCCACCGCGGCGGCGTGCGTTTTGGCCGGCTTGTGTGTGGCCAGCCATTCCGGGCTGCCGCCGCCGGTGCGGGTGCCCGCGATGTCGTACATGTCCTTAACCCCGGCGGTGAGACCGGCCAGCGGTCCTCGCGGCGAACCGGGAATGGGATGCGCGAGATCGTGCGGCACGAACGCGCTGCTCTTGCGCGCGGTTGCCATCAGGAAAGATCGATGGCGTGGCGCTTAAGGTCGGCCAGATTGCAGAAGGCAAGCGCACCTTCATGGGTCGCGCGCAGCACCACACGCGGCGCCTGGTCGGCGAGATGCGCCTCCTGCCAGCGCGGCGCGCAGAGGCACCAGCGGTCGCCGGCCTTCAGGCCGGGAAAGCCGAAATCCGGCATCGGTGTCGACAGATCATTGCCGCGCGATTTGGAGAATGCCAGGAATTCGTCCGTCATCACCACGCAGACCGTGTGGCTGCCGAAATCTTCCGGCGCGGTGTTGCAGCAGCCGTCACGGAAGAAACCCGTCATCGGTTGCATGGAGCAGCTTTCCAGCACGCCACCGAAGACATTGCGCGCCGGGCCTTCTCCGCCGCCCCTGCCACCGAAGTCGTAACGCATGAAATTCTCCACCACGTCTCGGCCTAGACTAGCGCACAACAATATCAATGGTGAAGCGCGGCCGGAAAGGGCCGCATTGGCGATCAGTGGACCTTCTCGCTACCGTGACTAATGTCCGATATGGGCTCAATAGCCGACGTTAGGAGGGGGCTCACCGTGTTCAGCCAGTGACGAATGACCGCTATTGGGACCTTCGTGGTAGCGCTCATCGAGA
>DATLVC010000369.1:0-3603 GCA_035577685.1 Micropepsaceae bacterium
ACGCACCTGTCCCTGGCTGGGGTTCTGCGTCATCCCTCTGATGAAACGCGCGATCAAGCCCTCGATTTGCGCGAATCCGGCACCGGGACATTTGTTGCCGACGTCTCCAACGTCACTCCGGGTTCGTGGGATGTACTCGTCTCGACAGCAAACGATGCCGGATCACCCTTTGAAGCGAGCCGCCGGCTATGGGTGCCCTGACGCTGTCATTACCGGCCGCGAATGTTGCCGATGATCTCTCGCGGTGTGTGCGCAAGCAAGCAAACGGCATCTCCCTTTTCGAGGCTGCGGTAAGGGGTGCGCGTTGCGCCAATTGCATCGCCAAGATTGAAGCCGGCGTGAATACGATTGTCGGGATCGAAAACGCGCGGCTCAACCTGTCCACGGGCAAACTTTCGGTCGAATGGCAGGGTGACGCGGTGGATCCGCGTACCGTCATTCAGCGCGTGCGCGCGCTCGGCTATGAAGCCCAACCTTTCAACGCGGCCTTGACTCGCGATGCCGACCGGGAAGAAGGCCGTTTCTTGCTGCGCTGCCTTGCCGTAGCCGGCTTCGGCATGGTCTTCGTCATGGGACTGACGGACGCAATTTGGTATGGCGGCCAAGACTTGGACGCTGCAACGCGCGATATCCTATTCAGACTCGCGGCGGTCGTGTCCATTCCGGTGACGCTGTATGCGGGTCAGCCCTTCTTCCGCTCGGCATATCGCAGCATCGCAAAGCGGCGCACCAATATGGATGTCCCCATCGGAGCCGCGATTGTCCTGTCGCTCGCGCTCAGCTTCTATCAGGCGGCCTATCGCGGCACGCAGATCTATTTCGATGCCGCTCCGATGCTGGCCTTCGTCCTTTTGATCGGCCGGTATCTCGACTTCATGCTGCGTGACCGTGCGAGCGGTGCGGCGCAGCATCTCGTTTCCATGCAGTCGGTCCTGGTGAGGCGGCTGAGTGCCGGCGGCGAAATCCAGACCGTCGCGGCGCAGGAGGTTCTTCCGGGCGACCGCATTCTGCTCACCAGCGGCGAACGCACGCCCGTGGACGGCAGAATCGAAAACGACACGATCGAAGCTGATGTCTCACTGGTGACAGGGGAGAGCCTGCCGGTTTTCGTGAATCGGGGCGATTTGCTGCGTGCGGGATCCATCATCCTGGGCAAATCGGCGGTTCTGACCGCATCCGCGCGCGCGGATGATTCGTTGATGGCCGATCTCGCGCGGCTGCTGGAAGCGGGGCAGCAGACCCGTGGGCTTTATGTGCGGCTGGCCGATCGTGCGGCACGCGCCTATGTACCCTTCGTAAGCGGGCTCGCGATTCTGATCGCCATCAGCTGGCTTGCGGCGGGTGCCGCGCTTTCGGTGGCAATCACGAATGCCATTACAGTCTTGATTATCACCTGTCCCTGCGCTCTCGGGCTGGCAGTGCCTGCTGTGCAGATCATCGCCACCAGCCGCCTCTTCGACCGCGGCCTGCTGGTGAAATCCGGAGACGCCCTGGAGCGGCTCGCCGAAATCGATATGGCGGTATTCGACAAGACCGGAACGCTGACCGCCGGCAAGCCCGAATTGCTTAACGCCGATGCGATTCCCCGCACAATGCTTGCACGCGCGGCGGAGATTGCGCGGACGAGCCGACATCCCCTGGCCCGGGCTTTGGCTGCTGCAGCCGGCGATGGTCCTGCCGCGAATGTTCGCGAGATACCGGGCTGCGGTCTCGAATCCGAAAGAGACGGCATCGTTGAACGGCTCGGAAGTGCCTCCTGGTGCGGGGGCGAGAGCATCGGCGATACCAGCGAATTGTGGTTCCGGTCCGGAGACGCGCCGCCGCTGCGCTTTGCCTTTTCGGATGTGATGCGTTCGGACGCCCTGCAAATGATTGGCGCGCTAAAAAACCGCGGCATAAAGGTTGAAATGCTGTCAGGCGATTCCGTTGGCCCCACGGCACATCTCGCCGCGCAGACCGGAATATCGGATTGGAAATCGGGCGCTGACCCGAAAGAAAAAGCCGCACGCATGGAGCAATTGCGCGCCCAGGGCCATCGCGTGCTGATGGTGGGCGATGGCCTCAACGATGCCGGAGCCCTGGCGCTGGCGCATGTTTCCATTTCGGCGGGTAGTGCCGCGGACGCCACCCAAATGGCAGCGGACATCGTTCTCCGGGGTAATTCGCTGATGCCCCTGGTCGAGGCCATCGATATTGCGCGCAAATCGCGCCGGCTGGTGTTTGAAAATTTCGCCCTCGCTCTGCTTTACAATCTGACGGCCATCCCGATGGCTGCATTCGGCCTGGTGACGCCCCTGATTGCTTCGGCAAGCATGGCCGGTTCTTCCCTCTTCGTGATGCTGAACGCCTTGCGGGCGGCACGCGGGTCACGCCCATGAATGGGATCGCCCTCATCATCGCCGCAGCACTCGCCTTCGGTCTGGGTGCGCTTGGGTTGCTCTTGTGGTCGCTCAGCTCGGGCCAGTATGACGACCTCGCCGGGGCCGCCGAGCGCATCCTTATCGATGACGAGGAAGACAGCGGCTAAGGCGAGAGAACTCGTTTGCCCTTGCCGACTCTCGCTGGTCCTAAAGACGAACTGACAGTATTGTCCAGGCACTCGCTTTCCGCAGCCTGGATTCGTTTGGAGGAGATATGAGACTCACGACCTTGGTCGCCGCGGCGACATTTGCGATGTCCACTGCCTATGCGGCAACCACCTACGAGGGCAACGGTCAGGTGCCCCAGCAATTCGTGCTTTCCGGCAAGGCCGCCGATCGCCTCCATGACCATGTCTCGATCAATCTCGACACCGCTGAGAAACTGGTCGCCGCGTGCCAAGCTATTGCGCGCAAGAGCAACAGTGCAGTCGTCGTCGTTGTTCTCGATCCGCAGGGCTTGCCGGTTCTGGAGAGCCGCATGGACGGCGAAGGCTGGATCCAGATCAAGGCGACGGAGCAGAAGACACTGACAGCGTTGCGCTCGCGCGCGGCTTCACATGTGCTGACCAACCGCAATGTTCAGGACCCGTTCACGAGTCAGAACGTGGCGGGCTATGGGCTCACCACGAACAAAGGCGGCCTACCCATCATCGTCAATGGCCAGCTGATCGGCGCGATGGGAGCGGGCGGCATGGCCACCCCTTCCGGCGAGGAAGCGTGTGTCCGCGACGCGCTCGAACAGGTTATCGGGCCGCAGCCGCCGCTGCTGCCCGATTTGACTGCGCAGCCCAATATCGCACCGGCAGGTGGCCGAGGCGCAAGCGGAAACGGCGCGCCGAACCAGTGAGCGATGCCCCGCTCAGGGTCACAGGCCTTCATTCTGGAATATGAAGGCTTTGGGGGGATAAAACCAACGAGCCGCGGGGATTTTCGGCGGAGGCGTCGCAGAAGAGCCGCGGTGAATTTTGCTGCCATCGTGGCGCCCATGGGATTACCATTCATCTTGAAGCACAAGCTTCGAGGCGCCCTTGAGAATTGTCGCAGGGATCGCGGTCCTGGTTGCCGTCATCACGAGCCGCGCAGACGCGCAATCGCAGTGGCGAGAATACGCTTATCCGGACCAGCAATTTGCCGCGGCGTTTCCTGCGCCGCCAGCAGTCACGAACATTGCCTCTGAGGAAAT
>DATLVC010000370.1:0-2028 GCA_035577685.1 Micropepsaceae bacterium
GTGGGGCTCGACCGCCTCCGGGCTTTGGCTGGGCGGATCGTGCTTGCCGATCACTGGGACCGTCTGGCGCTCCGCCGCATTGTTGATGATCTTTTCTCCGCCCAGAGACTGCTCGCCTGTGATGCCCTGGCGCGCGGGAAAGACCAGCCGGAGCAGCCCGCGGTGGAGGCCTGGAGCAAGTTCCGTGCGGCAGACATAGAGCGGACAGCGAGCTTCCTGTCCGAGCTTGAACGCGGTGGCGAGGCCTCGATCGCCAAGCTCGCCCTGGCCAACAGCCAGATTCAGAAGCTCGCGGCCGCTCCCGCATGATCGCACCGCCCAAAAGAGTACATAACAAGAACGTGTAACGCGATTGATAGCGAAGGCCGATTGCGCCAATCATCACGCGCTTCTATGCGTTTCCCCGCAATGCCTCAGGAAATCGAAATCCGGTTTGCCGCTCCCGAGCGCGAGCTTAAGCGCATCGCGAAAATTTCCGTGCTTGAGGGATTCGAGGTCGGCCGCGCCGCCACCCGGCGCGTGAGTACGATTTATTATGACACGGCGGACCTCGCCTTTTCTAAAGCGGGGCTCTCCTTGCGCGTGCGCAAGAACGGCCGGGGCTTTGTGCAGACGGTGAAAGAGGAAAACTCCGGAGCGCTCGCGTCGGAGCGCAATGAATGTGCCTGCGATGTTCCGTCCGCCGAGCCCGATCTGGACCGCATCCCCGACGAAGGCGTGCGCGCGCGGCTGCAATCCCTCGCCGCGGCGGTGCCAATCGGCCCCGTTGTCGAAACGGAGATTCAGCGGACGACGCGTTCGGTCAGGAATGCGTCCGGCGATACGATCGAGCTCGCCGTGGACCGCGGTGAAATCCGTACACTGATGAATGGCCATGCCTCGCTTGCCGTCAGCGAAATCGAGATTGAACTGAAAGAGGGCGCAACGGCGGCGCTTTATGAGGTGGCGCGCCGGCTGTCACGCAGGAGCCCACTCTCCGTCAACACCGAAAGCAAATCGGCCCGCGGCATCCGCGCGCTGGAAGGCCAGCAGATCAGCGCCCACAAAGCGGGCCGCACACAATTGTCGCCCGATTGCACGGCGGAAGAAGCGTTTCGCGTGACGCTGCTGCATTGCCTGCGCCACATCGCGCGCAATGCCCCTGCCGTCGCCGAAGCGCGATTGCCTGAGGGCGTGCATCAGATTCGCGTTGGGCTGCGCCGCTTGCGCGCGGCCCTTTCCGCATCGGGCGGCGAGTTCCGGGTGCGGGACCTCGAAACGCTCGACAAACGGGCGAGCAATCTGTCCGATATTTTCGGCGGCACGCGCGAACTCGATGTCTTTGCGACCGAATTGCTGGCACCCGTCGAAGACACCACGAAAAAACCGGGGCTGCCGCAATTGCGGCTGCTCCTCGAAGAGCTGCGCCGTGAATCCTGGGAACAGGCCGCGAAGCTGGTGCAGTCGGACGATTTCACCGGCTTTCTGCTGGATCTGGGCGCGGCCATTGAAACCAGCATTTGGCGCGAAGCCGCGTCTTACGAGCAATTGGGCGCTTTCGAACGCCCTGCCCGCGCGCTGGCGTCCGAGACGCTGGATAAGAGGCTGAAACAGGCCTGCAAGCGCGCCAAGCATCTCTCCTCGCTCAATGTGCAGGAGCGCCATCGTTTGCGGATCGCGCTCAAGAAGCTGCGCTACTCGTCAGAGTTTTTTGCGCCGCTCTTTCCCGCCAAATCGGTTTCCACCTTTCTGGAGCGCTTGAGCAAATTGCAGGATCTGTTCGGCGCGCTGAACGACGCCGCGACGGTGGAGACCATTCTGCGTCGCATCACCGAGCATGCGGGCAAACGAAGCAGTCCGGAATTGCTGGAGGCGGCTGCTTTCGTCGATGGCTGGCATCACAGCCGGGTCGAGCCCACCTGGGAGAAAGCCAGGAAGCGGTGGAGAAGCTTCGTCAAGACGGAGCCATTCTGGAAGTAAATTTCCCCCGTCACTATGGCCGGGCCCGATCCGTTCGTGGTGAAAGATCGAATTGCCCGTCCATCGCGA
>DATLVC010000371.1:0-2159 GCA_035577685.1 Micropepsaceae bacterium
CCCACGCGGCATGGGGTTCATACATGCGCGCCATGGTTTGGCAGGCATGCGCAAGCCGTTCGGCATCGCCGATATGGCCGTGTTCGGTCTCGTCGATGATGTAGCGCGTGATCTCACGGCCGCGCTCATGCTGGCGCAGCAGGACGGCGACAAGCTCGGCGTTCTTCCCGCCCGCCTGGCGCAGCTGTGGGAAGATGTGTTCCTCCTCCAGCGTGTGCTCATGATAGGTTTCACCGAAGTCGCGAAACAATTTCGCCGCATCGTTCAGCGCTTTGGCATCGATGTGCGGGTCGGGTTTGCGCAGCATCTGCGGCAATTCGGAATAGACGATCAGCACGCGCCGCAACACACCATGTTCGCGCATCAAATCCTCGGTGGCGCCCACATCCTCGCCGCCGCTCTTCGGCTTGGAATCCTTATGCTCCATGGCGTTCGCCGCCGAAGCGGCCAGCACATAACCCGCTGCGCCAAAACCGGCGATGGCGCCGCGGCGCGTGAATGTTTGCGTGAGAGAACTCATGGGCGCACCTTTCGACCCCATTCTTCAACGCAGCGCACACCACTCCGTTCCGGAGCGCCGGCCTGACAGCAACGATAGAGGATCAGAAGTTCAGCTTGGCCCGGGCAACGCCGGTGACGGCGTTCTGGCCGCGCGTGCCGGCGGCATTGAGCTGATAGGCGGCATTGGCCTGCAGCGCCAGCGTGCCGTCGAGGAAGGTCGTCACATAGCCGAGTTCGACATCGGATTCACGCGCCTGCGTATTGGCGAGCGCGAAATTCGTGTTCAGCGCGCCGAAGCCGACGCTGCCGGTATAGATTTGCAGCGGACGCGACAGCGCGATTCCGAACGCGTCATCGCCGAACAATCCCGTCTTCGCGAGTCCGATGCCATAGGCTTCCGAACGCACTGGATCGCCGCTGGCCACCAGCTTGTCGCGGGAAAGATCGAGCTGCGTCACGCCTTCCGCATAGGTGAGGCTCGTCACCCAGCCTTCGCCAAATCCAACCCGCGCGGAGATGCCCAAAGCGGAGCTATCCGTCGCGACGCCGCCTCTGAGCGAGGCCGGAATGGAGCTGAGCAACGCGCCGTCGCCGTTCGACTGCGACGCCATCAGGGCAACGCCGCCCCAATCGCTGAAATTCCAATTGAGCTTTGCCGATGTCGTTCCGGTACCCGGCACGTCCGCGCCCAGACGCTGTGCTAGATCGCGGGCAAAGCCGCTCGGCTGCGCGTCACTGAGCACGCCCAGGCCGAGCGCAACATGGCTGGCATCCAGGCTGATATCCTTGCTAAGCGCAAAGCTCGCACTCGCGCGCGTGTTGGTGCCGCTCAGATAGGTGGAATTCAGCGAACCGATTGACGGGAAAAGATCGGCATAGGGATCCCAGTTGCGGCCGCGGGAGAGTTCGAGCTGCACGCCGCTCGCAACCGTGATCCCGTTCGGACGCAGCGCCGGAACATCCTGGGCCAGTCCGGAATTCATCAACCCGCCGAGATTGAGATTGACCACGTGCCCGCTACGGTCGAGCGAAACGGTGGAAACGGGCGCCAATATGAAGGCGGGCCGAACAGGCGCAGCAGCACCGAACGCCAGCGGCGCCCATAAGGCAGCCCCCAGCACCGATAATGCCGCTATCCCGAGTCCCTGACGCATGAACCCCGCCACTCCAGCCGGGAGATAGACCCCGGCGCATCTAACTGTACCAGTTCAAGTTCTTATAGGAAATGAAGCTTGCGCAACAAAGCTCCGTTTGGCCGCAGGTGGTGCTTTTGCGCATCGGCGCAACAAAATTACGAATCTTTCCGTAAGTTGAAGCGCTTAGTTTAAAAAGCGCGCGGCGCCAACGCGAAAAATATTCCGCGCCGCCCGGGCCGGTGCTCATTTGCCTGCGCCCACGATATTCCGGGCCACCAGATCCTGGATTTTTTCCGGGGCAAACCCGGCCTCCAGGAGAATCGCCTCGCTGCCCTCCCCCACCTTCGGTGCGGGGCGGTCGGACCGTCGCGGCAGGTTCAAAACCCGGAACGGCGAACGCACGCTAGTCATGGCACCTTCGCTGGGATGGACGACCTCCTCGAAGAGACCCGCTTCCTTCAGATGCGGCTCCTCGAACAAAGCCTCCAGCGTGTTCACCGGCCCGCAGGGGATGTCGCGTTC
>DATLVC010000372.1:0-8241 GCA_035577685.1 Micropepsaceae bacterium
AGATCTGGGAGGATGCGGCGCAGAAAATCCTTGCCGATCCCGACTATAAGAAGGTGTATCTCGGCGAGGATTTGGCGCCCCATTACATGGGCCATGAGGAATATGGTCCCTTCATCACGAAGTTCGCCGCGGACACCGGAAACTTCCTGAAATCCACCGGCGTCATTCGTTGATGCGGAAGGATTTCGTCAGCGCCGCGATTCTTCTGTGCATCGCCGCGGCGTATTATGCGGTTTCAACCACCATACCCTCCAGCACGCTCGAAGATGGCGTAGGCCCGCGCGGTTTGCCGGTCGTGTTGTCGGCGCTGCTTGCGATGGTGGCCATCGCGATTGGCGTGCGCGCCGCGGTCACTGCACCGGTTTCGGCCGAAGCCGAGAAGGATGCCGAAGCGCCATGGCCGCGGGCCATCGGCATGCTGGTGATCGGGGCGCTCTATATCCCGGTTGCTACTCTCGTGGGTTATTGGCTGGCGCTGCTGCTCCTGCTTCTCGCCGCGTCGCTGTATGAAGGCATGAAACCCTCCTGGCGCATGCTGGCCGTGGCTGTGGGCGGAGCGACCTTTTTCTTCTTGTTGTTCGACGTTCTGCTCGGCGTTCGCGTGCCCCAAGGCTTGCTGTTCTGAAGGATCGGGGGGCGCCATGGAAGAATTCACACACGCGCTTAGCATGCTTGTCACGACCCCGGTCGTTCCGGCGGCGCTGGGCGGCCTGATCTGGGGGATGCTCGGGGGCGCGACACCGGGCCTGTCGGCATCGATCACCATGGCGCTGCTCCTGCCCTTTACGTACACGCTCGCACCCATGCCGGCCATCGTGATGCTCGCCACCTGCTATATCGGCGCCGAATATGGCGGCTCGATTCCGGCGATTCTGATCCGCACGCCGGGCACGAATGCCTCTGCCGCCACCATGCTTGACGGCTACGAGATGAATCGGCAGGGCCGCGCCGGCGAAGCGCTTGGGATTTCGCTGTGGTCAGGCGTGGTCGGCGGTTTGTTCGGCCTGACCATGCTGATCCTTTTGACCGAGCCTTTGTCGCGGCTCGCGCTGCTGTTCAAGCCCACCACCTATTTCGGCCTCGGCATCCTTGGCCTTTCGGTGATCGCTTCGCTGTCCAGCAAGTCGCTGCTCAAGGGCATGGCGGCGGCGATCCTCGGGTTGATGGTGGCGACCATCGGAACCGATCCGGTTTCGGGCGTCAGCCGCTTTACTTTCGGCAGCCCCGATCTTCTCGACGGCATTCAGCCGCTCTTCGTCATGGTGGGACTTTATGCTGTGACGGAGCTGATGACCCGCGCCGGCGTCGTCAGCAAGCTGATGAAACCCAACGCGTCCATTCGCGTGCGGCTGCCACGCATCCCGATCATGAAGAAGATTGCGCGCTCCCAGGCCATTGGCTGCATTGTCGGAACGCTGGAAGGGCTGATGCCGGGCGCGGGCGGCACCATCGCATCCTTCATCGCGTATAATGAGACAAAACGCTGGTCGAAATATCCCGAAGAATTCGGCCATGGCGCGGAAGAAGGCGTGGCGGGTCCCGAAGCCGCCAACAACACGGTCGCCAGCACGGCGCTCATTCCGCTTCTGAGCTTCGGGATTCCAGCGTCGAATTCAGCTGCCGTGCTCTTGGGCGGTCTTCTTATTCATGGACTTCTGCCGGGCCCGCGCCTGTTCGAGCAGAATTCCGACGTGGTCCTCGGCCTCTACACTGGCTCCTTCGTCGCGGACATCGCGCAGGTGGTCGTGGGCAGCCTGATCCTGCCCGTTTGCGTCTGGCTGGTGAATCGCCCCAAGCCATTCCGCTCGGCGTTCATTCTGGCCCTGGTGATGTCGGGCGTTTATACGGTGCACATGTCACTTTTCGACGTGGGTATTGTGCTGACTGCCGGTCTGCTCGGCTATTTCATGAAATATTTCAATTTTCCCTTCCTGCCGGCGGTGCTGGGCGTCGTGCTCGGCAACCTTGTCGAGTCCAACTACCGGCGTTCGCTGGTGCTTTCGGGCGGGGATTTCGGCATCTTCTTCGAGGACCCTATTGCGGTCGGTTTCTTCATCGCAGCGGCGCTCATTATGACGGGCGCACTGCTTGCTGAATGGCGCGCAGCGCGCTTACGGAAAGTGAGTCCCGCGTGACGGTTTCCCAGCAGCTTGCAGATTTTGCCGCCGCAACGAACAGCGCGAAATTGCCGAAGCGCGCACGGGAGACCATCCGGCTTTTGATGCTGGATGTTGCGGGTTTATGCGTTGCGGCGCGGAACAATGATTATGTCGCGGCGGCATGTGGGAGCGCTGCATCGTCGGGCGTCGCGACCGCCATCGGTCATGCGGGCGGGTTCGGGCCATACGATGCCGCCCTCATCAACGGCACCGCTGCCCATGGTGAGGATTACGACGACACCTTCGAAGGCGGGCCTGTCCATGCCGGTGCAGTGATCGTGCCCGCGGTGCTGGCCGCCGCCGAACATCGTGCGCTGTCGGGCGAGGCGGTGGTCAGGGGAATTGCCGTCGGCGTGGAGCTGATGTGTCGCATGAGCCTGGTGGCACCGCAGGCAACCCACAAAGCCTGTTTCCATCCGACGGCGATTTTCGGCGCGCCGGCCGCGGCAGCCGGTGTTGCGGCAGCACTTAGTTTAAAGAGCGAAAAGATCGCGGCCGCAATCGGCATCTCCGGAAGCCTGGCCTCGGGCATTATTGAATATCTCGCCGATGGCAGCTGGACCAAACGGCTGCATGCCGGCGCCGCTGCACAATCGGGCATCCGTGCGGCTTTCCTCGCGGAGGGCGGCTTTACCGGCCCCGCAACGGTGCTCGAAGGGCAGCACGGATTTTACAAAGCCTTCGCACCGTCAAAAGCTCCCGATTTTCAACCCCTGCTGAACGACCTGGGTACGGAATGGGTGCTCGAGACCGTCGCCTTCAAGCCCTATGCCTGTGGGACCATGACCCAGCCCTTCATCGATTGTGCAATCGAATTGGCGCGGTCCGGGGTCGCCGCGGACGACATCGTCAGCATGGTCTGTGAAGTGGGCGAGGGTACGGTGCATCGCCTGTGGGAACCGTTGAAACTGAAGCAGGCGCCGCCCAACGGCTATGCCGCGAAATTCTCCACGCCTTATTGTATTGCGGCCGGCTTCATCGATGGCAAAGCGGGCTTCGCGGAATTCACCGATGTACGCGTCGCCGATCCGAAGCTGCGCGCGCTCGCGGGCAAAGTTTCATATGTCATCAATCCGAATGACCCCTATCCGAAGAATTTCACCGGTCACATTCGTGCCACGCTGAAGGACGGCACCGTGCGCGAAGTTCGCAAGCCCCATATGCGCGGTGGTGCACATGAGCCGCTCTCCGAAGCCGATATCATGGCGAAATTCCACGACAATGCGCGGTTTGGCGGCTTTTCACGCGTGCAATCGGCGGCACTCGCCGAAGCGCTGGACCGCACCGCCGCGGGCGGCGCCGTGAATCTCACGACAGCAAGAGGATGACAATGCAGGAACTCGAAGGATCAGTCGCCATCGTCACCGGCGCCGCGCGCAATATCGGCCGCGCGATTGCGCTTGATCTCGCCGATGCCGGAGCCGCGGTGACCGTTTTGGCGCGCTCCGATTTCGCCGGCGTAAAATCGGTTGCGGCGGAGATCGAATCCCGCGGTGGACGCGCGCTGGCGGTTCAGGCCGACGTGACGCGCCCCGAGGATGTGCACCGCATGGTGGATGAGACGCTGAAGAAATTCGGTCGGATTGACATATTGGTCAACAATGCGGGGGTGCGGCCTGAGGGGGCCTTTGAGCATCTGAGTCTGGAATCCTGGCATCAGGTCCTGGCGGTAATTCTCGACGGTCCGTTTCTGTGTGCGCAGGCGGCGTTGCCGGCGTTGGAAAAAAGCGGGCGCGGCACCATCATCAATATTGGCGGCCTCACCGCCTATACCGGTGCGGCGCACCGCGTGCACGTGATCACCGCCAAAGCGGGGCTCGACGGCATGACAAAAGCGCTGGCGGTCGAGCTGGCGCCGAAAGGCATTACCGTCAATCTGGTGGCGCCAGGGCTTATCGAGACCAAGCGCGACGGCGCCGAACCCGTGCACCGCAAGACGCGCACGATTCTCGCGCCCCGCCGCGGCCAGCCTGAAGACATCTCCGCCATGGTCCGGCACCTCGCCGGTCCGAAGGCGCGCGCCATGACGGGCCAGACCATCCACATCAATGGCGGCGTCTATCTGCCGTAAAACGCTTCGGGGAGGGAATTACTTCCCTCCCCGAAAATTTCTTTTCGTTGTGCCGAGCGATTTAGGCAGCGGCGGCTTTCTTGCGGTTGGCTTCAAGGCGTGAATCCACCAGCGCGACCGTGGCATCGAGCGTCGGGTGGCTTAATCCCTTCTGCCGGGCGATGAGCTGCACGAGCTTGTCGGCCCGTTCGATATTCGGTGCGCCGTTCTGGAGCGCGCGCGCGGCCGAGGCGGGGCGCGTCAGGCTCTCCGCGGCTGCTGCATATTTCTCGAACGGCACCAGATCGCTCGGCGAGGCGCCGAGCTTCACGCAAAGATCGTTGACGAAATTATACACCGAGCGCGACGCTTCCAGATCGGTGTGGACCGCTTCCTTCGCGGTGCGCATGCCATCGGCGGTGACGGTGCGGTAATTGCCTGCGCACAGCATGGCCCATTTCGCGAGCGGCACGAAAATCGAATCATACACGCGCAGCTTCACCGGCAGTTCGATCTTGCCTTCCGGCGCATCGAACCGCGCGGCGTCGACGTCTTTTTCCAACTGCCGCAGAATCGCGGTGTTCTTTTCGTCGTCGAAGCGGGCCACCTTGAAATTGGTCGGCAGCGTGACCATCAGCACGTTGACCTTTTCGTCGGGCGGGCGGATCGCCTGCGGGTCTGGGCTGTTCAGCGTCAGCAACTTCGGATCGAAATTGTCCCATACGGTGGGGTCGGTGTAGGCGGGCTTCAGTGCCTCATAATCCAAGCCCGGAATGCGTTTGATGTAGGGCAACGGCGGCATGTTCATGATCGACATGCAGGGCACGCGTGACCGCGCCACCGAATCCAGCAGCTCGCGCACGCCAGGCGAGCGGTATTGCGGTTCCTGCATCGCGAGGCCGACGAGATCGTAATCCTTGGGGTTCACGCCCGCGGCCCCGCCGGCAGTCACCTTGCCTGGGAGATTGCGCGACTTCAGGATCACGGGGTCTTTGCGGCCGCGGATCGGCAGGCGAACCTCGAAACCTTCCGCATTGATGAGGTCGGCTTCTGCCGGCAGGCAGATGAGATGGATGTGGTGCCCGCCGAACAGAAGTTTGGAGGCCAGTAGCGAACCATAGGACGCGCCAAGAAGCAGGATTTTGTATGCCATGAGAATCTCCCCTAGATAATCGAATTACGAATGGCTGCCTGCGCTGGCCGCCGCGGGTGCAGGCTTGCAAACCTGCTGCACCGCCTTCAGCGCGATGGGATTGAGCCCCGCGCCGCCATGCGCCAGATGTTCGGCCATCTTGGCGCGCATGCGCGGATCCCAGAACATTCGGATGTGATTGGCCGCCCCGGCAACGGCGTCGGGTTCGGACTGAACTTTGAAGAAGTCCGCAATCTGATTGGCCATGCGGACCAGCGTATCGCTCGACGATGCCGACATTATTCCGCCGCCACCGTTTCGATGCGCTGGCGCTTTTGCAGCTCTGCGTAATCTTCCTGCCAACGCGATTCGTGATTGGTCAGCCGTACCTCCACCGCCGTCACCTTGTATTCCGGGCAGTTCGTCGCCCAATCGGAATAATCCGTGGTGATCACATTGGCGCCCGATTCGGGATGGTGGAAGGTCGTGTAGACCACGCCGGGCTGCACGCGCTCGGTGATGTGCGCGCGCATCGTGGTATCGCCCGCGCGGCTTACCAGCGCCACGCGGTCTCCTTCCCGGATGCCGCGATTCTCCGCGTCATGCGGGTGGATTTCGAGGATGTCCTCGTCGTGCCACACATTGTTCTCCGTGCGGCGTGTCTGTGCGCCGACATTGTATTGCGACAGAATGCGGCCCGTAGTGAGCAGCAGCGGAAAGCGCGGACCTGTGCGCTCGTCAGTCGGTACATATTCGGTCAGCACGAACTTGCCCTTGCCGCGGGCGAAGCCACCGATATGCATCACGGGCGTGCCCTCGGGAGCCTTCTCGTTGCACGGCCATTGTACGCTGCCGAGCTCGTCCAGCTTGGCATAGGAGACCCCAGCGAACGTGGGCGTCAGCCGTGCAATCTCGTCCATGATTTCGGACGGGTGATTGTAGTGCATGGGATAGCCGAGCGCCGCGGACAGCTTGCACGTCACTTCCCATTCGGCCATGCCGGCCATCGGCGGGATCGCTTTGCGCACCCGGCCAATGCGCCGTTCGGCATTGGTGAAGGTGCCATCCTTTTCCAGGAACGATGCACCCGGCAGGAAGACATGGGCATAGGCCGCGGTCTCGTTCAGGAAGAGATCGTGCACCACGATGCACTCCATGGCCGAAAGCGCGGCCGTGACGTGATGCGTGTTGGGATCGGATTGCGCAATGTCTTCACCCTGGACATAGAGGCCCAAGAAGGAACCGTCGATGGCCGAGTCGAACATGTTGGGAATGCGTAAGCCCGGTTCCGGATCGAGCGATACGCCCCAATCCTTCTCGAACAGCTTGCGCGGGCCTTCCTCGGAGACATGGCGGTAACCGGAATATTCGTGCGGGAACGAGCCCATGTCGCAGGAGCCCTGGACATTGTTCTGTCCGCGCAAGGGATTCACGCCGACGCCTTCGCGGCCGAGATTGCCGGTTGCCATCGCGAGGTTGGCCATGCCCAGAACCGTCGTCGAACCCTGACTGTGTTCGGTGACGCCGAGCCCGTAATAGATCGCGCCATTGCCACCGGTGGCATAAAGCCGTGCCGCTCCGCGGATGTCTTTCGCCGAGACGCCGGTGACCGGCTCCATCGCTTCGGGTGAATTTTCCGGTTTGCCGACGAAATCGCGCCAAGCCTTGAACTCGGCCGCATCGCAATTTTCGGAAACGAATTTCTCGTTGACCAGGCCTTCGGTCGCGATCACATGCGCCAGCGCATTGAGCATCGCTACATTGGTGCCCGGCTTCAGCGGCAGATGATAAGACGCCTCCACATGGGGTGTGCGCACGAGGTCAATCTGGCGCGGATCAATGACGATCAGCTTGGCACCTTCGCGCAGCCGGTGCTTCATGCGCGACGCGAACACGGGATGGGCGTCTGTCGGATTGGCGCCGATCACCAGAATAACGTCGGCTTCATTGACGGAGTCGAAATCCTGCGTGCCGGCTGAGGTGCCAAACGCCGTCTTCAAGCCATAGCCCGTCGGCGAATGGCAGACGCGCGCACAGGTATCCACATTGTTGTTGTGGAAGGCGGCGCGGATCATCTTCTGCATCAAGAAGGTTTCTTCATTGGTGCAGCGCGAACTGGTGATGCCGCCAATGGAGTTCTTGCCGTATTTCTGCTGGATGCGTTTGAATTCCGACGCTGTGTAGGCAATCGCCTCATCCCAGCTCACTTCACGCCAGGGATCGGTGATGGATTTGCGGATCATCGGCTTGGTGATGCGTTCCTTGTGCGTCGCATAGCCCCAGGCGAAGCGGCCCTTGACGCAGGAATGACCGTGATTGGCTTTCCCGTCCTTGTACGGTGTCATGCGCACGACGCGGTCGCCCTGCAACTCCGCCTCGAAGGTGCAGCCCACGCCGCAATAAGCGCAGGTGGTGATGACGGAGCGTTCCGGCGTGCCGTGCTGGATCACGGTCTTCTCCATCAGCGTCGCGGTGGGGCAGGCCTGCACGCAGGCGCCGCAGGAGACGCATTCCGAATCGAGGAAATCCTCGTTCATGCCCGCCGAGACGTGGGAGGCAAAGCCGCGCTCGTCGATGGTCAGCGCAAACGTGCCCTGCACTTCTTCGCAGGCGCGCACGCAGCGTGAGCAGACGATGCATTTCGAGGGATCGAAGGTGAAATAGGGGTTGGATTCGTCCTTGGCCTGGCCGAGATGGTTCTCGCCATCATAGCCGTAGCGCACTTCGCGCAAACCCACGGCGCCGGCCATGTCTTGAAGCTCGCAATCGCCATTGGCGGCGCAGGTCAGACAGTCCAGCGGATGGTCGCTGATATAAAGCTCCATCACGCCGCGGCGCAGTTTGGCGAGCCGGTCGGTCTGGGTGGCAACCTTCATGCCGTTCTCGACCGGCGTCGTGCA
>DATLVC010000373.1:0-2184 GCA_035577685.1 Micropepsaceae bacterium
ACCGTAAATTCGTCAAAGAAAACAACCTGCGCATTTTCATCCTGCCCGGCTTCGAGATCGCGCGCAAAGCGACTGACCGTGGCGATCTGCAATTGCGCATGCAAGGCAATTCGTTTCTGGGCGCGTTCTTCCGTGTTTCGCCGTTCCTCAAATACCACGGGATTTCCGAGGAGCTGTTCCATGAGACCGTCCGCAAGCAGTATGAAAAGAAATTCGGGCGCTTTGGCGAAGCCGTGGTGAACTCGAATATGGAAGTGATGATGCAGGGATTCTCGCGCGTGCAGGAGATCCAGTATGGCGAGATGGAGGACGCCGACCGATCGAGCATGCGCAACCCGCCAATTTGGCCGATGGGCGAGCATCAAATCGTCCCGACGGCCGGCTTCAAGAACACAGGTTCGGTTTCCAGCATCGCCATGCCTGCGGAACAAACGCCCCGCGCGCCGTTTCAGACACTGGCGAAATTCGACAAGGAATATCGTTGCGGCCTGGGCTATCACCAGCCGGCGGGCGCGCTCGCCTCCATCGGTGTGATGGGCGCCGGCACCGGCGCGACTTCTTCCAAGTATGTGGCGCGGCGCGAGACGCCCGTTTATATCGCCGAAAACTGCACCCAGTGCATGGAGTGCATCACGGCCTGCCCGGATACTGCTTTGCCTAACACCTCGCAAGACATCAGCACCGTGCTCAGAGTCGCCGCTGGCAGTTACGTCACCGACATCCCTGAACGGAAGAAGTTAATGGGTGAATTGAAAGGCATCGAAGACCGCGCCCGCGCCCAGATGGTTGCGGTGGTTGAAAAGAAGGAAAAGGTCCCGTTCCAAGACATCATTCGCGACCAGGTCAACGCGCTCGCCAGCATCTCCGACAAAGCGAAGGCCGAGTTCACTGGCATCATCGACAAGTTGCCGATCGCCTACAATAACGTGCCGGCTATCTTCCGTTCGCTGGAGAAGAAGACGCCCGGCGCTGGCGGTTTGTTCTCCATCTTCGTCTCCGACCTTTGCAAGGGCTGCGGGGAATGCGTCCAGGTTTGCGGCGATCACGACGCCTTGCGCATGACGGTTGAAACGGAAGCGCTGAACGCGGATCTCACCACGGCCCAGATCTTTTCTCGGCTCTTGCCCGATACGAATCAGAAGTATCTCGGTCTTTACGACGGCGAGAAGCCGCAAGACTCGCGCGAGGCGGCATTGCGCAATCATCTGATGGTGCGGCGCAATTACGAAGCGCTCGTCTCTGGCGACGGCGCTTGCGCCGGTTGCGGTGAAAAGAGCATTCTGCGAGCGGCCACCTCGGTCACCGAAGCCTACATGCGCCCGCTCTACCACGCCAAGGCCGACAGATTGCGCGAAAAGGCGGCGCGCCTGGAAAAAGATGGATTGGTCCTGCTGGGAGCCCTCCAGGCCAGAAGCATCGAGGAATACCAGATCTTCCGGAAGGCGGTTGCCCATGTAATCCTTGGCCTTGGCGGCGAGGATGACGAGGACACGGCCCAGCGCATCCAGGCGCACGGCCCGATTTCCGACCAGGAAATCATCGACGCGATTTGTGCGGTCCTGCGTCAGGACGCTTTTAACCACCGCGATTTGCAAACCGTGGATGGCCGGCGCGCGGACGGCATGTCGGTGATGTTTATGGGCGCGAGCACCGGGTGCAACACGGTCTATGGCTCGACGCCGCCCGCCAACCCGCATCCGTATCCGTGGATGAACTCGCTCTTCCAGGACGGCGCCACCATCAGTTGGCTGCTGGGCGAATCGCTGATTGTCAATCATGCCCGCCGCTCAGTCGCGCCGGAGCGTTTGGCGACGGCGCTGATCGAACGCACCCACAACGTCATCACCCAGGCGGATTATTTCACTTATACCCATCTTGATGACACACTGATGACCGACCAGGAGGTCCGCGAATTGCCCAAAGTGTGGGTGATCGGCGGCGATGGCGCGCTGGGGGACATCGGGTTCCAGAACGTCTCGAAAGTCATTCTGCAAAACCGGCCGAATGTGAAGATGCTCATGCTCGACACGCAGGTTTATTCGAACACCGGCGGGCAGAACTCCGATTCCTCGACCATGCTCGGCGGTTATGACATGAACCAGTTTGGCGTGGCTTCCCAGGGCAAGCTGATTGAGAAGAAGAACGTCGCTGAAGCCTTCACCTCCGGCCACGGCTCGCCGTTCG
>DATLVC010000374.1:0-11764 GCA_035577685.1 Micropepsaceae bacterium
GCCGAGTTGCGCCCGTTCCCCCAAGGTCAACGGTTTCGATTTCGTGCTGCAACGGCTTTTTGCGGATTTGCCGGTTTCGAGCGCTGACATCATGCGGATGGGCGTAGGCGGTCTGCTGCAGGAAATTCCGAGCCGACCGCAGCCGCGCGATGCCGAGCACGCGTCCTTGCGGGCGCCGCGCATTGCCGCACTCGTGCTGGCGGCGGGCTTGTCGTCGCGCATGGGTTCCAACAAGCTGCTCCAGGAATGGCGCGGCAAGCCGCTCCTGCGCTGGACGGTGGAAGCTGCGCTAGCTAGTGGCGCGAGTCCGGTGATTGTCGTCACCGGCAATGAGTCGGCAAAGGTCGAGGCAGCGTTGAAGGGCCTCGACGTCCGCTTCGCCCATAATTGGGATTTCCGCGATGGCCTCAGCACCTCGCTCAAATGCGGACTGGCGGCGGTCCCGGATTCTGCGGATGGCGCGATTGTGCTTCTCGGCGACATGCCGGAAATCGCCACGAATTTGATCGACCGCATGATCGCCGCGTTCTCGCCTGCCGACAATCGTTCGATCTGTGTTGCCGTTCACCAGAACCGCCGCGGCAATCCGGTGCTGTGGTCGCGCGCATTCTTTCCCGAGATTGCATCGCTCACGGGCGATGAAGGCGCGCGGCGCTTGCTTGCCGAGCACGATGAACTGGTCTGCGAAATCGAAGCAGGTGGCGCCAGCTTGCGCGATATCGACACGCCTGAAGCGCTGGCGGCCTTGCGCGCGGCCGATTCTGCGGTTCTATGAGCGATCCGCTCTACGCCAAGGATTTGCTGCGGCTGGCGGCGAACGCCACCGGTGCGGGAAAGCTTGTGCCAAGCGACGCGCAGGGAAGCGCGCACAACCCCACCTGCGGCGATCGCGTTGCGGTGACGTTGCGCCTGGATAAATCCGGACGCATCGCCGAGATGGCACATGAAACCCAGGCTTGCGTGCTGGCGCAGGCTTCGGCCTCGATTTTGGGTTCGCACCTCGCAGGCGCGGACAAGTCTGAAATCCAGACTCTCCGTGAGCAAGTCGCCGCCATGCTGCGCGATGGTGCCGTGCCGGCAGCGCCGTTCGGCGATTATTCGGCGCTAACCGGGGCGGCGACCTATCGCAACCGGCACACTTGTGTGCTGCTTCCCATCGACGCGGTGTTGGACGCGCTATCCGCGGAGCGCAGCCGGTAAAGCCCGCTCCGCGAAGACATTACACCAGCAACAAATCGGCATGGGTCAGCGCGACCGCGCTATCGAATGTCGCCACCGTGACCGCTGCCGTCCCGCCCACGCCATCTGCATCCCACAACAGTTTTTGGCTGCCGGGGTTGTAAACGAATTCGGCGTGGTGATCGACGGCGGCCGCGCCAAACACCAGATGCGCGGCATCGAGCGTACCGGTGGGCAGGCCAAAATTGGCGGCCGTGAATTGCAGATGATCCTGACCGGCCACGAAATCCACAATCCTGTCGGCACTCGCGGTGGTAACAATTCCGAAGACGAAGAAATCGGCGCCCGCTCCGCCCGTCAGCACGTCCTTGCCGTCTCCGCCGGTGATCGTATCGTTGCCGCCGCCTGCGATTACGGTGTCGTTTCCGGCACCGCCGCTGAGGCTGTCATCGCCATCGCCCGCGGTGAGGCTATCGTTGCCGAGACCGCCATCGAGCGTGTTGTTGCCGCTTGTATCGGACAGCACGTCATTGCCGGCACCGCCGCTGAGATTGTCGTTGCCGATCCCGCCGGTCAGCGAGTCATTGCCTTCATCGCCGGAAAGGCTGTCGTTTCCATCGCCGCCGTCGAGGGTGTCATTTCCATTTCCGCCGGCAAGGACATCATCTCCGTTTCCGCCGTTCAAGCCGTCCGCACCATTGTCGCCTGAAAGGTTGTCATTTCCGATCCCGCCATCCAGGTTGTCATTGCCATCGCCGCCGTTGAGAAGATCATCGCCCCGCCCACCGGTCAGGAGATCGTTGCCATTCCCGCCCAAGAGAATGTCGTTTCCATCGGTTCCGTTCAGCTGGTCATTGCCATTGCCGCCGTTCAGCGTGTCGTTGCCGGTTGTGCCTATCAAGATATCGCCGCCGTTTCCGCCGCTGACAAAATGGCCGGTTTCGGCCACGTCCGTGACGCTGATGGCGATCGATTGCGTGCTGACTGCGCCAAAACTGTCGGTGGCCGATACGGTCACATTGTAGACATTGTCGTGATTGGTATCTTGCGGTGTTTCGAAATCCGGCGAATTGAGGAAATGCAGCGCCCCTGTGCTCGGGTCGATCGCAAAGAACGCTTTGTCATCGCCGCCTGCGAGCGCGAACAGGAAGGCATCGTTCTCGGGATCCGCAGCCGTAACGGTTTCGACCGCTGTCGTGTTCTCGGCCACCGAGACCGCCGCAGGCGACGTGAAGACCGGCGCCTGATCGACGGAGACCGTCAAAAGGCTTCCTGCGGTGGTGTCCGAAGCCAATCTGAACGCTTCGCCTGAGAAATCCTGAGTCGGGTCGAGCTGCAGCGTAATCGGCCCAGAATTTCCACCCAAAATCGTCAGCACATTCCCGGCGCCGAGCACGGCAGATGTTGCAAGACCAATGCCGTCGAGATCGATGGTATCGCCGCTTCCAAAGCCATCGACCGTGTCGCTGAACGCGCCGTCCGTCAAAAGCGCATTCGCGATGCGCAAGATTTGCGCGCCGTCATGGAAATCGATGATTGCGGAGCTTTCATTGGTGACCGACCAGTCGCCGCTTTCGAGCTCGACAAATTCGAAATTGGTCAGAGCCGATAGGGTTCCAACGCCGGTTCCCAGAAGATTGACCGTGTCCGTGCCATCGCCGCCGTCGATTCCGCCGGAGATGCTGGAGCCAGTATAGAGATTAAGCACATCATCGCCGTCTCCGGTCGCAACGCTGCCCAGGATCACGCCTTTGTTCGTGAGCGTGTCGGCGAAAATATCGGTGATGGCAATCGCTTCGCCGCTGTCACCCTGGATCGTGCCTTCGTTGTAAATCGTGGTGGCGCCGAACGCATTGCCCAGATCGCTGTCATCGGATGTGATGGCACGCTCATCGCTATGAATGACGCCGCCCGCGAAATTGTTGACGGTGCCGCCGCCGATGGCCAAGCCCTCATTGATAATCCCGGCCGAATGTCCAATCGCGCGGACGGTTCCGTAATTGTCGAGCTGAATCAGCCCGTCGGTATCGATACCATCGCCGTCATTTCCATTTACGGCAGTGCCGGTGATGGTGCCGTAATTGGTGACGACATCGACCGAAAGGGGCGTGGTATCCATATTGAGGCCGGAGCCGCCCTCGCCTGTGATTATGGCGCCCGCATCGTTGGTGACCGCAATCGGGAAATTGCCCGTCATACCGTGACGGGCGCCAATGATCGAACCGCCCGAGAAATTGTGAACAATGATACCCTCATTGGTCTGACCGTCGATGCCGTCGCTTTTGGTCGCCGCGCCTTCGCCGTCCTTGCCGATGATCTCGCCATAATTGTTGATCGTGGCGTTCGCACCGGGCCGGATGCCGTCCTCGGCGGCGGCTCCAATCAGGCCGCCGGCGAAATTGTTGATCGTGGTGTGATTGCTGGCCGAGGCAATGTTGTTGAAATCGAGGCCCTGCCCGCCCACCGTGCCGCTGATATTGCCGAGCGCGTCCACTTGTCCCGAAACGATGAAACCGGAATTATCGATCTCGATATTGCCATTCGTCATATCGGAATTGATGCGGAACGCGTCATTCGTCGCCGCCACGATTTCGGCGCCGGTGTGATTGGTGACGGTGAGGCTGCTGCCGCCGGCGAGCACGCTGGAACCGGTATCGATAGCGCGGCTATTGCCGGTCGAGGTGGCGCTGATCGTGCCGGCATTGTCGATGTTGACCGTCCCGCCCGTCCAGGTGACCGCAACGATGCTGGCGGTGGAGGAAACCGCCAGCGCGCCGCCGGTTTCCACGATGCCGGAATTGCCGTCGCCAAGAGTCTGCGGTTCGGTCAGAGTCTGGCCGGTGTGAACGATGAAGCCATCATCGTTCTGGATCGTGCCGGTGGCATTCACATCCGAACCCAGCGCGACCGCAATGGTGGAATCGGAGTTTGATACCGAATTCAGGGTCAGGCCGAAGCTTTCGTCGTCTTCGACGGTCGTGTCTCCGGCGACATGGATGGTCACATCAGCCGAGGTATCGCCGGCCAGAATGGCGCCGCTGAAGGAGACCGGCTTGCCGCCGGTGTAATCCGCATCGTCCGTGTTGGCCGAAGCGAATGTGCCGGAGAAATTGACATCGCCGGTCGTGCCACCGCTGCGCTCGACAGTGAACACATAATCGGTCGTGCCGGATTGGCCTTCATGGTGAGAAACTGCGAGTGATCCAGCCGAGAAACTGACCGCCTGGGATTCGGATGCCGCCGTGGTGAAATTCAGGGCTGCCGGGCCGGATATGCCGGCGAAGTCGTTGTTGGTGCTGTCTTTGATGACCCCGGACGCCATTTCGACGTAATAGGCGGTATTGGGCGCCAGATCGGCGGGCGGATTGATCGTGACCGTCGCCCCGGAAATCGTCACCTCGCTGGCGTTCGTGACATCGACGGTCTGCACGACGCTGTTGTCTGAGACATTTTTGATGACGATGTTGCCGGTGCCAGCGTGGACGTTCTCGTTGAAGGTGAGGACGATATCGGAGGCCGGCGAGACATTCGTCGCGTTGTCGGCCGGCGTCGAGGATGACAGCGTCGGGGGCGTGTCGAGCACGAATGGGCTGGCGTTGAGCGTCGAGTTGTCGGTGGCCCCTGCCCCCAGGGTCCAATTGGCGGGATTGCTGATCTCGTTCAGATAGCCCGCGAATGTCGTCTGATCGCTGTGTGAGCCGGTGTAATAGGCGGAGTCACTGGCGGTGTTGAAGGCGATCTTGTCATTGGACGCGAGCGAAGATGGTGCCGGATCGATACTGGTCCCGATATTGACGAAAGCCAGATGCGTCAGCGGCGTATCCACGGATCCGTCGCCGGCCGCCAGATAGGCATAGACCGAGTCCTGCGTGGTGCTCAAACCGGTGTTGGCAGAGCCCGCAAACGTTACCGGCGATGCGCTGCCGACATTGGTCACGACAACGCCCGGCGTCCCATAGAAGGAGCTGAAGTTCACCACCGTTCCCGCTGCTACACCTTCTGCCGGAGCAACCCATTTGGTGTAGGATTCGCCGGTATTGAATGTTGTCGCCCCGGCGCTCGGCAGCTCATTGTCGGTGAAATAGATGACTTGCCCCGCGGGAATGGGATCGATCGCGACGAAGGCGAACCAATCCGTGCCGTTGGTGTTGATACCGACAAAGGCGATAGAGCCGGGTCCGAGAGCCATGCTGTTGTCTCCGTGAAAATATGGGGCGGGTCAGATTTGAGGCAGGTGGCCGTCGGCGGCATGACGGCACGAAAGGAGACCGCGAACGCGCAGCGCGCGTGCGGTGCCGATGGCGCAAAGCATAATTATCCCCCACCAGATTTATGGTGGAGGCTTCCTAAAGAGGTTTCGTGAAGCTGCTATGACGTTTGCGCGTTCTATGCACAGAACGCGCAAACTATCTCATGTGCGAAAGCTACACCTCTTCGGCGCGCGCCACGACGCGGGACACGAGCCCATAGCCGACGGCATCCTGTGCGCCAATCCAGAAATTGCGATCGGTGTCTTCGACCACCTTCTCGTAAGGCTGCCCGGTCTCGCGCGCGATGATGCGGTTGATACGCTCGCGCATCTTGATGATTTCCTCGGCCTCGATGGTGATATCTGAAGCCTGGCCCGTCACGCCGCCCAAAGGCTGATGCAGCAGGAAGCGTGTATTGGGCAGACAGAAGCGATTCTCTTTTTCGGCGCCGAGGAAAATATGTGCGCCCGCACTGGCTACCCACCCGGTGCCGATCATCCTCACGCGCGGCCCGCAGAAGCGGATCATGTCATGGATCGTGTCGCCCGATTCCACATGACCGCCTGGTGAATTGATGATGACCCGGATGTCGCCCTTGCCTTCGGCGGCATAGGCGATCAACTGTCCGCAGACGCGCTCGGCCACTTTCATGTCGATCTCGCCGAAGATCAGCACCGTGCGTGCCTTGAACAACGCCTGCTGCACCGGGGCCATGGGTTGTTCGGGCTTCATGCCCTCGTTTTCTTTTTTCTCTTTCTCGTCGTCGTCATCGAGGGATGCAGGCAGAATTCTTGTCATTTGCGAGTGTCCTAACGGTGGGCTGAAGGGTGAACTGTAACGAAAGGTGGCGACGCCATCAAAGTTCGGCAAGGGCCCGGGAGAGCGTAAGCCCGATGCTATCCCGGATCACCAGGTCAGCATAAACATCCTGGTCCGTTGGCGTCCGGTTAAGAATAGCGAGTTTGGCACCGGCACGCTTGGCGATCAGGGGAAAACCTGCCGCCGGATAGACCACGAGCGAGGAACCCGCGACAAGGAAAAAGTCGCAGCTTGCCGCCGCCTCATGGGCGCGAGCCATGGCGTCCTCGGGCATGGACTGGCCGAAGGAAATCGTCGCCGCCTTCACAGTGCCCCCGCAGTCGCAGTCGGGCACCTCACCCTTTTTCTCAAAGATTGGCCGCAGATCCGCGATTTCATAGCGCTGTTGGCAGTCGAGGCAGACGGCATAGGTCGTGTTGCCATGCAGCTCGACAATCTTTTCCGTGGGTATGCCAGAGGCTTGGTGAAGATTGTCGATGTTCTGGGTGATGACGCATTGGACCCTTCCACGCCTCACCAGCTCGGCCACGGCATTATGGCCCGCGTTCGGCTTGGCCCCGGCGAACATGTCTTCCATTGCGAAACGCCGGCGCCACGCCTCTCGGCGCATTTCGGGGGAACTGAGGAAGCTGTCGAATGCAATGGGCTTCATCTTGTCCCAGACGCCGCCCGGGCTGCGAAAATCCGGAATGCCCGATTCGGTTGAGATGCCGGCACCCGTAAACACCACGGCTCGCGGCGATGCTCGCAAAAAATCGGCCAGCCGCTGAAGGCTATGGGAGGTTGTCATGCCTCAGGCGCCCGGCGCAAAGAGCCAGACAAAGGCGGACACCAGCAGAAAAACAATGCTTGCGCTGGCTAGGCCAAGCACCGGGTCGCTCGGGAACCGAGCTTGCGGCGTCCGGCGCCGCTCGTAAGCGACAAAACCGCCTGCCGCGAGCGCCGCCAACAAGGCGAGGAAACTGTAAAGTTCGGGACGCTTATAAAAAGCGAGCGGGCCGTAGCGCCCGGTGCTCAGCACCAGATCCCCGTTCAAAGCAACCGCATTCACATTGCCGTCTGCGCTTGCCCAATAGCCGCCGGGCCGGGGCGCGAGGGTGCCGGTTTCCGCGCCCGTCAGATTCAGCTCAGCGCCCGGACCGGCGCGCACGTTAAGACGCGGACCTTGTTTCAACGAAGCGGCATCGGAGGCGGGGGTACGGACAAATTCATAACGTCCTGCAACCCGCTCCGCATCGGTCTGTGTTGGTGCCGGACCGCTTGCCGAAGCGGCACTGGATGCAGCGTGCGGAGGCAACAGTCTATCGAACAGGCCATCGTCGAGCGCCCGCCAGAATTGCGCGTTGGTCGGCCCCTCTGCGACGATGAAATAGCCGAGCTTCGCCTCCGGCACGATAACCAGCCGCGAAGCAAACGCGCCGTTGACAGCATCGTGCTGGAGCACGCGCCAGCCATTGCGGGGCGTCTCTGCGAATCCATAGGCCCAACCCGGCAATGCCGGATGCAGCGTGACGTGGGTCGATTCCATCAGTTCGACACTGGCTGGCATCAGCGCGCGGCCATTCTGGAAGACGCCACCATTCACCAATGCAATGGTCAGATGTCCCATATCCGCAAGAGTCGTTTGCAGCGTTCCGTCGCCACACATCGTCGCATTCATGCCCAGCGGTTGGGCGATGTTCTTCATCGCATATTCGGGCCAGGCCGCACCTGCGGTTTTTTCAACGGCGCGAATCGCCAGCGCGGGATCACCCGATTGAAAGGCCAGCACCTGGCCCAAATTCATTCCGCGTGTCCCCGTCTCGCCTAACGGCTTGGCGATGTCCGCGTCCAGCGCAAGCCGCCCGCGTTCGACCTGCTGCATCGCCGCCACAGCGCCGAATACGTCGGTGAGCGCGCCGGCAGCAAAACGCGTATCGGGCGCGACCGAGCCGGCATTGCGCTGGAACGTGACGGAATCGTCCTTGACAACGACAAGGGCGATGCCTTTTACGCCGCTGCCGACCAGCAGGCCGCGGATCATGCCGGAAACGAAATAGTCCGCTTCCTGGCTATCGGACAGCACCACGGGAATGGCGCCTGTTTGGATCTTGGTCGTGGGGGCGGCGACCGGGGGGCGATCCAATTGCTCGGGCGCGATTTCATTCTGTGCGCCGGTAGGGCCGATCCAACACACAATGCCGAAACCGAGAATGCCAAGAAAGAATGCGCGAGGAGACAAGCGGTACGTCGCGTTTGATTTGCGGCTCGAACCTAGCATGGCGCAACCGAACGGCGAGAGGCCGCTTCCCTTCGTCCCCGACATGACCGATGATTGACGGGGGTATTGGAGGCAATCGTGCGCCGCAAGATCATCGCTGTGACAATTCTGGCGTTCCTGGCGGGATGTACAACCCTTCATCGCATGCCTATGCCCGCGGCCCCGAAGCAAACGCTCTTTATCCTGTTCTTCGTTCCTGGCACCACCCGGCTGGCGCCGGAAGCCGAGGCAATCGTCCGGCAGGCCGCGGGTATCGCGCTGGAGAGCAAGGTGACCAAAATCGAGATCGCCGTTCCGCAGGATACGCCGGGCGGCGTTTCGCTTGTGGAGGGTCGGTTCACCTCGGTCCAGAACATCCTTTCCGCCGCCCATGTCGATACCAAGCTGCTCACGCGGGCGAACCTTGCCGCCGACGCGGAGAGTCTCCCGGGTGCAACCGATCGCGCGGAGGTCAGGCTTCTGCCCTAAGCTCCTTTAGCGTTTGTCCGGTGGCAGGTAGTCCTCGTCGGTCCACGAGAAAAATAAGAATATCGACCAGTCGATCTTTTGCGAATTGCCAAATTGGGGATCGGTGGCGATGACGAGCTTGCCGGTTTTCGGATCGTAGCCCGTGGCGGCGAATTTCGCAGTGGCCTTGGCCTCCGCGCGCTTGAAGAGATTCAGCGAAGGAACCAGGAAGCCACCTGTCAGACCGGGAACGCCGGGAATCGGCAGATCGGGCGTGCCCAGAAATATGCTGTGTTCATCGGTCGAGAGAGAACCCGAGCGGACTTCGATAATTGCATCGGCCATCGTCCGATCGGCGACCAGCAAAACGCCCCGCCGCAACAAGCAATCTCGTATCGTCAGCGCTGCGTAGCCCGCATCCGGACCGGCGATGTTGGCCGTATCGAGAAATACCTTGATGTCGGTAGGAATGCCTTCGGCCAGTTTCGCCGCTGCACGGTCGGCCGCTGTGGAAATCAGAAGCTCTTCCGTTGCCGTGCGTTGCGGGCTCGTGGCGCGCTGCGTGGTACAGGCTGCGAGCAGAAGCGGTAGGCACCCCACCACGCATGCGACAAACGCGGAACCTCGCATTCACAAAATCCGCTAACGGCATGAAGCATAACCTCTACCGGCGGCAAAGGGTTCCGGCCGGATGAGCAGCGAACCCGGGGCCCACTTGGGAGAAAATTGCGGCGGGAGTTCCGCGGAACGTGCTAATCGAATTTCGCGCAGTCGTAGGATGCTTCCGACCATTGCTTGGCAAGTTCCGAATAATCGGACTGGCCAAGTGCGTTGCCCGCGGCGATCCCCTCAGCGGTTTTGCCCGGCTCGCCGCTGCGCGCCGTAGAATCGTTCGAGCGGACCGGTTCCTTCATTTGAACCTCCTGCAAACGGAGTTGTGGTTCAAGACTGGACGGTCGGAGGGTATGCCAGTGCCCCATGCGAAACATCTTAGGAAAAGCCCGTAAACAACTGGTCTACGGCGCACCGGGTTCGCGGGGGCCCCGGCGCCCCTACGTCATTCGACGCATCCCCACCTGATCCGGGACCCGGTTAATGTTTGCGCTATGTCGGGCTTCGATAGGGAAATTGCCGAGTTCTACCACCATATCGCGGATCGGCTGGATGCGCTTCCAAGCGAGCTGCCGCACGGAACCCAGATCAGCGAACGGTTTGCGGCGTTCCTGGCGAATGCTGTACGCGAAATCCGCGAGGACGCGAACTTGGTCGCGGTGCGCGTGCGTGAGTTCGATCCCAATCGCCGCTGGGACATGTTCAAAGATGAAGCCCGGCAAGCTTGCGAAGCGCAGCGCCGCTTCACGCGCAACTAAATACTAACCCTAAATATCGCCACGACTTCGCCTCTACGTGGTCTCCGGATCATGTGGCAGTGATTCCGGCGGCTCTAGCGATAATTTCGCGGCGACCAGGTCGGAGTCTTGCCTGATCTCCTGTGCAGTGATCGCCAAAAACGCAGAAAATTTGTTGTCGATCTCAGTTGTGTTGGGCAGCTCCATTCGGAGCGCGTCAAGCCGATCCGCGACACCACGATAAAATTCTGCAATATCTTTTCTGGAGTTTGACACCGCGCGTGCTCCTGCCCGTCCGAAATCGTTCTAATTGCAGGATCAACCATCGCGCGTACGAAATCAGCTTAGGTAACTTACGTATGCGAGTGACTACGTGGTTCTGCATAGCTCACGGCACGAGCGAGCGTTAAGCAAACGCTACTTGGAGAACATACAGGCAATGTTCTGAAATGCGCTGCAATCATGTTTCAGAATGAAACGGCCGCCTACGAATTCTCCGTCAGCCCGACAATTCTCACGTCCGCTTGCCCGCCGGACCTCCACCTTCCGCTTCTGCGCGTTGGCACTTGCATCATGGAACTTCGTGATCTTGGCTGAGGTCTGGCGCGCCCTAGGGGAGTCGAACCCCTCTTGCAAGATTGAAAATCTTGAGTCCTAACCGATAGACGAAGGGCGCGTCGCCGGTCTGGCCGGACAGGCGTCATAATGGCCGAATCATCCGATAGCAAGCACCCCTTACGCCTCGGCAGGCGCGGCATCCTCGATATGGAGCTGAACTTTGGCGGCTCCGTCATATTCATCGCGTTTCAGGCGCCCGGCCACATGCACGCGACTGCTGCGGGCTTTCAGCAATGCCTCTCCGAGCGGGGTGTTGGAGGCTCGGAACGCAATCGCCCCAATCGCCTGCCCGTCGCGCCCGACCAGCCTCAGCCGCACATGGTTCGTGCCGACGATCCCGGCATAAACCACCAGCATGTCGGGCATCAGGAACAGAGGCTCCGGATTGCCGGCCCCGTACGGTCCTGCGCCTTCCAGATCCGCAAGCAGGCTGAGGGTGGCGCCCGAAGGCGAGATCAGGGCATCGGCGACAAGCTCGCTCGCCAGCACGATCTGCGGCCGCTGCGGTTCGATGTGCCGGTTCAGGAAATCCCCAAAGGCCGGGAGCTGCGCGCGCCTTAGCGAAAAGCCGGCCGCCATGGCGTGACCGCCGCCCGTTTCCAGCAACCCCTCTTCCCGCGCGCCACGGATGATGGCGCCCAGGTCGACACCCGCGACCGAGCGGGCGGAGCCGCGCCCGATGGCCTCGCCCCCGCCAGTCTCGAAGCCCGCAACCAGAACCGGTTTGGCGTGGCGATCTTTCAACCGCCCGGCGACGATCCCGACAACGCCGGCATGCCAGCCATCGCCACTGACGAGTACGAAGGGGTGTTCGCTTTGCCCTGCTGCCATGGCGTTGGCCG
>DATLVC010000375.1:0-5745 GCA_035577685.1 Micropepsaceae bacterium
CGAGCGCGCCATATTTGATGCGACGGCCGCTGGCGGCGTGGATGACGGTGCTCTTTTCGGTCTTCAATTCGGATTCGGGCACGCCCCATTCCTTGGCGGCGGCGGACACCAGCATGGCGCGCGCCACGGCACCGGCGCGGCGATGCGGCTCCCAGCCGGTCGGCGTGGAACGCGAGCCGCCCGCGCTCTGGCGGCCATAGACGGCGGGATTGATCGGCGCCTGCTCGATTTTCACATCGGCCCAATCGGCATCCAGATGCTCGGCAAGGATCATCGGAAAGGAGGTCTTGATGCCTTGGCCGATTTCGGGCGCCTTGTTGTAGAGGATGATTGCGCCCGACGGCGCGATGCGGATATAGGCGTTGAATACTGCTTCGCTGGCGGCGTTCGTGGCAGCCTTGGCGCCCTTCGCAAACGGTCCGCCGACTGAGAAGGCCAGCACTAGCCCGGCGCCCGCGCCGCCCGCGATTTTGAGGAATTGCCGGCGACCGAGATTCGCCTCAACCTTTGGCGCGATGGCCTCCATTTCGCGGATGATGTCGTGGAAATAGGGATCGGACGCGAAATTGATGGGGGCGATCTGGTTCATGACGTTCCTTCCGCAAGGCGGCGCATTTTAGCGCCCGCGGGAGGAAAAGCCTAATCCTTGCGAGCGTTAGCGCCGTTTGGGAATAACGCAGGTTCGGAGAGGCGGACCGCATCCGGCACGAGCGCTTTTTCCCGCACCCGGTGCAGGACCATGCGGTCGTGAAGCTGCGTCACCGTCGTGCTTGCGGTGCGTTTAAAGAGGCTGGGAACAAGACCGTGAATGAAACACGCGACGGCGGCTGCGAACAGGCTCGTTGCGAAACGGAACGCCGTCTGCTGGTGCTCGAAATAGCTTTCGCCCACCGAATGGGGATGATCCAAGAACCAACGCCGAAACATGTTGTCTCCTGCCCGCGGACCGTTCTTTTATACTTGCGTCCCAGGCAAAATTTTTCCCAAATTATCCTGTGACAACCAGAATTTTTGGGAAATTATTCGATGACACCTCTCGATTCCATTGACATCAGGATTTTGAGCCTGTTGCAAAAGGACGCCTCGCGGCCCATCGCTGAGATCGCCGAGACTGTCCATCTTTCGCAGAACGCATGCTGGCGCCGGATGAAACGGCTGGAAGAGGAGGGCGTGATCAAGAAACGCGTGGCGCTGCTCGATGCCGAGAAGCTCGGTGTCGGGGTCACGGTTTTTGTCAGCGTGCGCGCCGGCGAGCACACCGAGAAATGGCTGGAAAGCTTCGCGGCAGCGGTGCGAAAAATGCCCGAGGTCGTCGAGTTCTATCGCATGGCGGGCGACGTCGATTATCTTCTCAAATTGCAGGTCGCAGACATCGCAGCCTATGACCGCGTCTACAAATCGCTGATCCGCGCCGCCAAGCTGATGGACGTGAGTGCGGCCTTCGCCATGGAAGAAATGAAGCAGACGACCGAACTCCCGCTTCCGAGGGGAAGCTGAAACGAAAACCGTCCCCGCATCGCACCGGAAGTGATAGCGTAATCTCGGCGAAAAGACGGGAGGCCTTCATGAATGCGAAACGCGCGATGTTCATCGGCGCTGGTTTGTTGTGCTTTGGCGTTCTGATGCCTGCCGCGCGGAGCGCCGAAGGCGCTGCCGCGGCTCAAAACGGGAAACCCGTCATGATCACCCGATTTTTCACCGGGCCGGACGGGCTGACCCATGCCGAGGAAATCCCGGTCAAGTTTGCGCCCGGCGGTGGCGTCTATAATCTGCTCGCCAATTCCGGCGCGCAGATCCGCAGCACGCCTCCCGGCCGCGAGAATGGCTATCACACGGCCTCGCGCCGCCAATATGTAATTACGCTCAGCGGCCACGCGGAACTCGTATTGTCCGGCGGACAAACCATTCAAGTCGGGCCCGGCAGCATCGAACTGGCGGAAGATCTCACCGGCAAGGGGCACATCACCCGAACGGTGGGAACGGAGGATCGCATCGCTATCGTCGTTCCGGTTTCCGGTTCGTAGAGCGATTTTCTCGACATGCGCATCGCCATATCCTGTTCCATCCCCGCACCATTTTTTGGACAAAACAATTAGATGTGGCGAGAAGCGAGACGCTGCGCCACATCTGGTGTTGGCTCGTGAATTCCGCGGTTGGCAAGGCTGCCGGAGCATGGCATTAGCTGCATTATGAGCCGCCTTTTTATTTTCAGGAGAATTCTTTGATCATCGATTTCCAGCACCATTACACCCCACCGTCTTTGCTCAAGGGAAAGAAAGACACCGTCTCGGTCGGCATCGACAGCCAAGGTAACCCGATGCATCTGTTGAACCCCTTGCTCGGCGACATCGACGCCCATGTGCGGATGATGGATCTGGCCGGAATCGATGCGGCGGTTCTCTCGAGCATGGTGGGATTCGACCAGCCTGACCTTGGGATTTGCCGCACCATCAATGACGACATGAAACAGGTGGAGGGCGAGCATCCCGGGCGCTTCATCGGGCTGGCGCATGTCCCGGCGCTGAAACCCGCCGAAGCGGCGGCCGAGCTGAAACGCTGCAAGGTCGAGCTGGACTTTCCCGGCGTGGTGATCGCATCGGAGATGCAGGGCCTGCCGCTCGATGCCGAAGAGCTGCGCCCGTTCTGGAAGGCCGCGGCCGATCTCAACATGTATGTGTTCATTCATCCGCTGCCGCGCGTGATCGATTGGCCGATGGTCTATGCCGACGATCTGGGGCGGATGCTGGGCTGGGAATTTTCACTTCAGCTCGCGACCGTGCGTCTTATCAACAGCGGGCTACTCGACGATATGCCGAACCTCAACATCCAGTTTGCGCATTTCGCCGGCGGTATCGGGCGCTATCTGGGACGCGTGCGCGGCTTTCAGCAGCGCGACAAATGGGGCACCTCGCAATTGAAGGGCCACAATCGTCGTCCGCCCAAGCCGTTCGATCATTATCTGGAGCAGCGGCTCTATTACGATTGCGCCGGCTGGGCGGGCCCCGATCACGCGGGCGCCTGGGGCGCGGAATGGGTGCGCTTCGGCATGAACGAGGTGTCGCTGACGCAGCTTGTCTTCGCGACCGATTATCCGCAGGCGGTGCGCGTGGATCAGGAAGTGAAGGACTATGTCGATCAGGTGCGCGCGCTGGGTCCGAACGAACGGGCGATGCTCGAAGGGCTGAACGTCGAAAAGCTCATCCCCGACGCACGCGAGCGTTTGGCGAAGCGGAAGAAATAGGCCGCCTGCTTCGCATTCTTGTGATGGTTTGCAACAGCGGTCATCCAAGCGAAGGCACAACATAGTTGGCGGATTTCGGCGATGTTCGATCCGCGCGCCTATGCGGGCTCGTTTCTTTGCCGTGGTTTGGATAGGCTGACACGGCATTCGGCAAACGGAACATCTCAATGCCCGGATTTGTGTCGCGTCTTTCGCCATCAAAGCGGACCGCCATCGCTGCCGTGGCCGCAGGCCTTCTTGGCATCGTCGCGGCGGTCACCTCATCGCCCGCAACGCACGCGGCAACGAATGCAGACGCCATCCCCGATCTAGCCCCCGCCGCCGATGCCCTATGGGTGCCCGACCGTCCCGCTGGCGATGATTTTCTGCCGCCGGAATCCGGCCCCGGTCCCGTTACATCTGATCGCGCCCATGCCTACAGCCCGCTTGCCCAATCCCAAGGCCAGTTGATGTTCCATGTCGCGGATCTCAACAATCCCATTCTTAAGCCGTGGGCCGTGGAGCAGATGAAGAAGGCCAATGACGATGTTCTGGCCGGCAAATTTCCCTATACGGCGCGCGACCGGTGCTGGCCCGGTGGCGTTCCAGGGTTGGACGTCTACGAACGGGACCGCCCGATTTATTTCCTGCAAACTCCGGCGGAGGTGTTGATTGTCACGGAATATGACCAGCAGGTCCGGCACATCCGCATGAACATAGCCCATTCTGTCCATCCGAAACCCTCCTGGTACGGAGAATCCGTCGGCCATTATGAAGGCCAGACTTTAATCGTCGATACGATCGGACTAAATGACAAGACGTTCGTGGACAATTATCGCACGCCGCACACGAGCCAATTGCATGTCGTGGAGCGTTTTACCTTGATGGACGGCGGCAAAACGCTGCAGGCCTCGATTGCGGTGGACGATCCGGGCGCCTTCAACATGCCTTGGTCGGCTGTGCAGCGCTGGAAGCGGAGAGACGGCCGCCCGCTCGTTGAAGTGGTTTGCGCCGAGAACAGCGCGTCCTATTTCAATTATGAGGTCAAGCCGATCCCAACGGCTACCAAACCGGATTTTTGAACCGGCAGTATAGCGGCGGCGAAGGCGGCGGCAGTTGGGATGATCAATTCCGGCAGGATAGCGTTGGTCTGAAGCGGGGAGTGGTCGCCATGAACGGCAGAATCCTTCACCTGACGATGGTCGTTGCATTCGTCATTCTTGCCTTGCCTTCCATGGCAACGGCGGAAACGAAAGCGCAGCCGCCCGCTTCCTTGCGGCTCTATGTGTTCGATTGCGGCAGGCTGGATATTCCCGACATCACGCCCTACCAGCTCACACGCGCTGAGATCGCGACGAATGTGATGTCGGTGCCGTGTTTTCTCGTGGCGCATCCCAAAGGAACGCTGATGTGGGATGTAGGCGCGGTGCCGGACAGCGCGATTCCGGCCGGCGGCACTGGAACGCTGCGCGGCTATGGCACGTCGAGCAAGAAGCTCGCAACGCAATTGGCCGAGATTGGCTATGTCCCGTCGGACATCACCTATCTCGCTTTGTCGCATTTTCACTGGGACCATGTCGGCAACGCCAACATGTTCGCGAACGCCACATGGCTTGTTCGGCCGCGCGAGCGCGAGATCATGTTTCAAGATCCGCCAAGCCCACGCACCGAGCCGGTCAATTACAGCGCCCTAAAAAACAGCAAGATCGTGAGCATTCCGGCCGGTGATTACGATGTCTTCGGCGATGGAACCGTCATCATCAAATCGGCGCCGGGCCATTCGCCGGACCATCAGGTTCTGTATCTGAGGCTGGCGAAGACGGGGCCGGTCGTGCTGAGCGGCGACCTGTATCATTACCCGGAAGAGCGGGTGCTGAAACGCGTGCCGACAACGGATTTCGATCCCGGTCAGACGGCGCAATCGCGTGCGGCCATCGAAGCGTTCCTGGCACAAACCCACGCACAGCTTTGGATCCAGCACGATGTCACGGGAAACGCGAAGCTGAAGAAATCGCCCGCGTTCTACGAGTGAAACCCCGCGACCTTCTGTCATCACATTTCACAGCATTCGGCGGATAAATAGGCTAGGAACGCTTGTACCCGCAAAAGCGCGGGCAGCTCCCCTCTCAACAAAAGCGGTTTCCATTGCCCTTTCCTACGACCAATCCTTCGCTTGCCCGCGCGCTTCAGCAGCGCGAATACAACGATCCCACGCCGGTTCAGACGGCGGTCTTAGAACCTGAAGCGCAGGGGCGCGATCTTCTGGTGTCGGCGCAAACGGGGTCGGGCAAGACCGTGGCCTATGGCCTGGCCATCGCCTTCGATCTGTTGGGGGAGGCCGAATTCCTCGGACAGCCCGGCGCGCCCTTGGCGCTGATCGTGACGCCCACGCGCGAACTCGCGCTTCAGGTGCAGCGCGAACTCACCTGGCTTTACCAGTATTCCCGCGCCCGCGTCGCCTCCTGTGTCGGGGGCATGGACCCGCGGGCGGAACGACGCCTGCTTTCCGACGGCGTTCATATCGT
>DATLVC010000376.1:0-4315 GCA_035577685.1 Micropepsaceae bacterium
CAGGCGCGGCAAATGCCAATAAAGCCGGTAGCCATTGCTCAGCAGCCATTGAATGAGGTCGCGCGATTTCTCCGGGCGGTCGTTCTCGACGTAAAGCAGCGGCTGATGCTCTTTGAGGAGGGTCTTCGCCCCTTCGAGCACCCATTGTTCCATCCCCTCCACATCGATCTTGATCAAATGGCAGGCGGCGAAGCCGCAGGAATCGAGCGTGCGCACCGGCACCTGCTCGCCTGTCTCGTGACGGCCCAGATCAATACCGCCGAAATTCCCGCCCCGTGCGTAATCGATAGGCGGCAGTGCGATGCTTCCCGGTTCGGCGCCCAGTCCGGCATTCACCGCCAGCACATTGGCGTGCAAATTGAGCGCAACATTGCCGCAGAGAATCTGATGCAGAACCCGCTGCGGCTCGAAGGCAACGACCCTGCCGCTCGGACCAACCTTTTGGGCGAAATAGAGCGTGTGGACGCCGATATTGGCGCCCGCATCGACCACGGTCATCCCAGGCTGCAGGAAGCGCTCGAACAACGCCATCTCGCCTTCGGAAAATTCGCCGTACAAATCCAGCGAGCGGCCGATATAGGTGTCGTTCGCGTAGAACATCATGGTGCCGTGCTTGCACCGCTTGAGCCGCAGATTTGCGTTCTCCAGGAGCGGACGGCGGGCGGCGGAAGCAGAAGCTTCGGGTTCGGCGGATTTTCGCTCCGAAGGACTGATGACGGTCTCGCTGACGCGGCGGTCGGGCAGCGTTCTTCGATCGCTGCGCAGCGCGTCCAATTCCTGTTCGATCTTCGCGAACACGGGTTTCCAGTCGCCGTCAGTCTGCTGCCGGAACAGCCGCATCGTCGGATACCAGGGGCTGTCTTCACGGTCGAGCAGCCAGCGCCAGTCGGGAATATGTTTGAGCGCGACCCAGGTCGGACGTCCCAAGGCTCCCGCCAGATGAGCGATGGAGGTGTCCGAGGTAATGATCAGATCGAGATGGGACATGACCGATGCGGTATCGACAAACGCATCGGGCCCGGTGTCGAAATCCTCGCCGAGGGTTTCCACCGTGCCGTCCGGCAATGCGGAGAGTTGATCCAGGCCATGGGTCTTTTGCAAGCTGATCAGGCGCACGCCAGGCACGCCAGAGAGCGGAACATATTCGCTTAAAGGAATGGAGCGGCCCTGATCGATTTTGCCTTTGGGATTTCCCTGCCAGGCAATGCCGATTTTGAAGCCGTGTTCACCGATCCGGTCTTTCCACTTGGCGATGAGATCATCTTCGGCCAACAGATAGGGAATGCGGTCAGGGATGGAGGATAGCTCCGTGCCAAACCGATGGGGCAGGCTCATCAGGGCACACTGGAAATCGAACGCTTCGTTTCCGTCCATGGCGCTGATGATTTCGATCTCGGCGTCGAGCGGCCGCAGCAGGCGCACCAAGCCGGCCGGAGAGAAGAACGTGACTGCGGCACCGCGCCTGACCAGAAGCGGCAGATAGCGCGCGAACTGGATGACATCGCCCATGCCCTGTTCGGCAAAGACCACGATCCGGCGCCCCGTAAGATTCTCACCCTGCCAGACCGGCGCATTGAACTTGGGCGGCCGGCTGGGAAACCCCCGCGTTTTCCATCGCCATTCATGGTCCGGCCACGCCTCGCGGTAACGGCCAATCACCAGACCGGCCAGGCCGCGCCCATAATACGCATCGGCAAAATCGGACTTGAGCGCGAGTGCCTGATCGTAGCTCGTCAGCGCATCATCCAGGCGCTTCAGCGCCTTCAACGTATTGCCCCGATTGTGAAACGCTTCGGGATAGAGAGAATGAAGCAGGATGGCGCGGTCATAACTCGCCAGTGCTTCATTTAGGCGATTCATTCCTTCCAGCACGGTGCCGCGATTGTTGAAGGCCTCGGCATAGCCGGAGTTCAAGGCAATTGCCTTGTCGCAGCTCGCGAGGGCTTCCTCCAGGCGATTCATGTCTTGCAGCGCGGTGCCGCGATTGTTGAAGGCTTTGGCATAACCGGGCTTGAGCGCGATGGCGCGGTCATAGCTCGCCAACGCTTCATCCAGGCGCCTTAGCTCCTGTAGCACCTTGCCCTTGTTATAAAACGCTTCTGCATGGCGCGGATTGAGGGCAATGGCACGCTCATAGCTCGCCAGCGCCTCGTCTAGGCGCCCCAAATCTTTCAGAACGGTGCCACGATTGTTGAAGGCATCGGCATAGTCGGGTTTCAGCGCAATCGCGCGGTCGTAGCTCTCCAGCGCTTCCTCCGGGCGTTTCAGCTCCTGGAGCGCAGCGGCCCGGTTGTTGAAGATTTCCGCATTGGGCTGCGCTTCGAGAACACGCCGATACAGCTTTTCGGCCTCGCTGAAACGCCGTGCTTCATGAAGTTTCAGGGCTTCATTGAAAACGGTTGCTATATCGAGAGCCGGCGATGAAACGGAAACACCCTTCTTTTGAATCGATGGTTTAACTTTCTTCATCTGATTATCGGATCGCATGAGCTGCGGCCGTTGCGGCCGATATTTACTTGGACCGTCTTACCCGACATTTCCTAATATGCCGCGAATCTACCCATTATCCTGAAAACATAATCCGGGAGAAGGACGCCCGACAGGGTGCTGGATGGTTCGCCGGGACCCAACTCATGTCGGCAGTTCCGATGACGGTGGTTGGCCCCCGTCTGCGCTAAGCGGATGTCCGGCTGTGCCGGCCAGCAGCCCCAATTCCTGCGCGATCTTCGCGAATACGAGTTTCCAATCGCCATCGGTCTGCTGGCGGAACAGCCGCATCGTCGGGTACCAGGGGCTGTCCTCGCGGCCGAGCAGCCAGCGCCAATCCGGAACATGTTTGAGCGCAACCCAGGTCGGACGTCCCAAGGCTCCCGCCAGATGGGCGATGGAGGTATCCGAGGTGATGATCAGATCGAGATGGGCGATGACGGCCGCGGTATCGACGAATGCATCGGGTCCGGTATCGAAATCATCGCCGAGCGTCTCCACCGTGCCTTGCGGCAGGGTGGCAAGCTGATCCAGGCCATGGGTTTTTTGCAGGCTGATCAGGCGCACACCCGGCACGCCAGAGAGCGGAACATATTCGCTTAAAGGAATGGAGCGACCTTGATCGATCTTGCCCTTGGGATTTCCCTGCCAGGCGATGCCGATTTTGAAGCCGTGTTCGCCGATGAGGGGTTTCCACCGCGCAATGAGATCGTCTTCGGCCGCCAGATAGGGAATGCGGTCTGGGATCGAGGATAGCTCCGTGCCAAACCGATGGGGCAGGCTCATCAGGGCACACTGGAAATCGAACGCTTCGCTTCCGTCTATGGTGCTGATGATTTCGATTGCGGCGTCGAGCGGCCGCAGCAGGCGCACCAAGCCGGCCGGAGAGAAAAACGTGACTGCGGCGCCACGCCGGACCAGAAGCGGCAGATAACGCGTGAACTGGATGACGTCGCCCATGCCCTGTTCCGCGTAGACGACGATCCGGCGCCCCGTCAGATCCTCGCCTTGCCAAACCGGTGCATCGATCTTGGGCGGCCGGCTCGGAAATTCCTTCACGCTCCATCGCCATTCATAATCCAGCCACGCCGTACCGTAACGGCCATCGAGAAGCCGCACCATTCCCCGGCTGTAGAAGGCGCCGGCATACCCGGTCTTCAGCGCGATGGCCCGATCGTGGCTCGCCAGCGCCTTATCTAGGCGCTTCAGCTCCTTGAGCACGTTGCCGCGGTTGTGAAACGCTTCGGCATAACGAGAATTGAGCGTGATCGCCTGATCGTAGCTCGCCAGCGCCTCTTCCCGGCGATTCACTTCCTCAAGCGCAATGCCGCGGTTGTTGAAGGCTTCGGCAAAACCGGGCTTGAGCGCGATGGCATGGTCGAAACTCGCCAGCGCTTCGTCCAGGCGCATCAGCCCCTTCAGCGCATTGCCGCGATTGTTGAAAGCCTCAGCATAGTCGGGCCTGAGTGCGATGGCACGATCATAGCTCGCCAGAGCTTCGTCCAGGCGCTTCATTTCTTTGAGCACATTGCCGCGGTTGTTGAAGGCTTTCGCGTGGAGGGCGTTCAGGGCAATCGCCCGGTCGTAACTTGCCAACGCTTCATCGAGGCGATTCATCTCCTGCAGAACAACGCCCCGGTTGAAAAAGCTTTCCGCAAAACCGGGATCCAGCGCGATGGCGCGGTCAAAGCTCGCCAGCGCTTCATCCAGACGGTTCAGTCCCCTGAGTGCATTGCCACGGTTATTGAAGGCGTCCGAAACATTCGGCTGCACGCGCAATGCCGCATCGATTTGCGAGACCGCCGCGGCATGATTGCCCCGCTGATAG
>DATLVC010000377.1:0-4520 GCA_035577685.1 Micropepsaceae bacterium
GGTCCATGCCCATCTCGACCGGCTGTTTCGCGAGCTGCTGTCGACGGCCATCGACCCCAACCGCGCGCCCGACGAGATGAGCGGCTATCAGCGCATTGCCATGGAACCCTTGGTGTTCGCGCGGCTGGCCGGCTTCATCGCCGCCCATGCGCCGCTGTCGGAGGACCCCTTGCGCCGCGTGATGGAGGCCCTGATGCTCGGCTATTCCGAAGGCGAGATCGAAGCTCCCGATCACGACCATGACCACGACCATGATCCGTTCCACGGCCATGGTCATGGCCATTCGCACTGACCGGCGCGCGCTTTATGACGGACGGAACGGGGACTGCTAAGCAAAATCGCGGCTGGCAGTCGGACATCATCGCCGACTTGATCAAAGGGTTCGGCTTTCCCTACATCACGCTCAATCCGGGCGCGTCCTATCGCGGCCTGCATGACTCCTTGGTGAATCACAACGCCAATACGCCGCCGATGCTGGTGTGCCAGCACGAGAAGATCGCGGTGCAGATCGCGCATGGCTATGCCAAAGCGTGCGGCGAGCCGCTCTGCGTGATCGTGCACAATGTGGTCGGGCTGCTGCACGCCACGATGGGGATTTATTACGCCTATACGGATCGCGCGCCGGTGTTCGTGATCGGCGCCACCGGCCCGATGGATGAGGGCAAACGCCGCCCGCGCGTCGATTGGGATCATACCGCCAATGTACAGGGCAATGCGGTGCGCGATTACGTGAAATGGGATTACCAGCCGGGCGGCATCCAGGGCGTGCCGGACAGTTTTGCGCGTGCTTATTCGATCATGATGACCGAGCCGCAAGGCCCGATTTATATGTGTTACGACGCCGGGCTCCAGGAAGCGCCGCTCACCGAAGCGGTGAAGCTTCCCGATGCGGCCTCCGTCAAACAGCCCAGCAAAATCGCACCCGATCCAAAGGCGCTCGGCGACATCGCCGATTTGCTGGTGGCGGCGGAGTGGCCGGTGCTGCTGCCGCAATATGCCGGACGCGTCGCGAGCGGCCTGACTGATATGGTGGCGCTTGCGGAGACCGTCGGCGCTGCGGTGTCCGACGTGCAGTCGCGGTTGAATTTTCCGACCGCCCATCCGCTCGATTGCCGCATGAACAAGGACATTTTCAAACCGGCCGATCTAATTGTGGCGCTCGATTGCCGCGATTGGGAACGGCCGACCCATTACAACGACCGCATCAACCGCACTTTGCGTGCCCATTATCCGGATCATTGCCAATGGGCCGATATCGGGTTTGCCGATATCGAAATCTCCAAATGGGCGATGGGCTATCAGAAATTTCCGCAATGCGCGGCGCGCGTTTTGGCCGACACGGAAATTGCCATTCCGCAACTCACCGCGCTGTGCAAGACGCGCGTGGCGAAAGACCCCAAAGCCACCAAGCGCATCGCCGATCGCAGCCGTGCCGTTGCGGACATCCACGAGAAACAGCGCGCCAAATGGCGCCAGGAATCGCGCGAAGGTTGGGACGCCTCACCCATCTCGCTGCCGCGTCTGGCCATGGAAGTGTGGGAACAGATTCAAAACGAAGATTGGGTGATCACCACCAATGCCTTCGAGGACTGGGCGCTGAAGCTGTGGGATTTCGACCGCCATTACCGCTGGCCGGGCAAAGCGCTCGGCACAGGCACGCAAATCGGCATGGCCATCGGCGTTGCGCTGGCGCATCGCGGCAAAGGCCGGCTCGTCGTCGATTGCCAGACGGATGGCGATCTGATGTTCGATGCGGGCGCGCTGTGGTTCGCGGCCAAGCACAAGGTGCCGCTGCTCTGCGTGATGCACAACAACCGCGCCTATTACAATGATTGGGAGCACCAGATCACGGTCGCCCGCCAGCGCGGCACGCCGGAAGAACGCGCCTATATCGGCATGGACATCATGGAGCCGGCGCCCGATTTCGCGACGCTTGCGCGCTCCATGGGCTGGTACGCAGAAGGGCCCATCGAAAATCCGGCCGACATCGGACCGGCGCTTGCGCGGGCCATCGCGCAGGTGAAAGCGGGCAAGCCCGCGCTCATCGACACCATCACGCAAGCTACGGGCTAGAGGCATGAAAGTCGGCATAGTCGGAGTGGGCGAAATGGGCGCGGCCATGGCGGGGCATCTGCTCGCCAATGGGCATGGATTGTCCGCCTATGATGTGGATGCCGCAAAGCTGAAGGCCGTTGCGGCGCACGGCATCGGCGTCGCGGATAGTCTCGAAGCGCTCGCCAAGCGCGCTGAGCTTTTCGTCGTTGTGGTCTCGACCGACGAACAATCGCGCAGCGTAACGGAGGTGCTGTCCCAGCACGCCCATCGCAATGCGCTGATCGCAATCGTCGCCACCAACAGCCCGAACACCATGAAAGACCTCGCCCAGCTTTGCGAGACGCGGGGGATTCGCTTCATCGACGCGCCGGTGGTTTATGGCGCCTCGGGCGCTCGTGAAGGCACGCTGCTTTCGCTCTGCGGCGGCTCGGAGGCCGATGTCGAACGGGCGCGCCCGGTTCTGATGGCCTATAGCCGCAACGTGCTGCATGTCGGGCCGGTGGGTGCGGGCCAATTGGCCAAGGCCTGCAACAATCTGCTGCATTGGGTGCATTGTGTCTCCAATTACGAGACGCTGCTGCTGGCCAAGCGCTTCGGGGTCGACGCCCAGAAAATGCGCGAGGTCCTGCTGGAATGCCCGGCCTTCAACCTCACGCTCAAGCGCTGGGACAACACCCGCTTCACCTGGCAGGAAAAGGACATGGACGTCACCATGGACTTGGCTCAACAGGCCGGAATCCCACTGCCGCTGGCGGGGCAGGTTGACCAACTCGTGAAGCTGTTTTCGGCGGACGACGTGAAGGCGCTGCTTTATGGTCCGGAATGTTCTTATCTGGGGGTTCCGGTAAAACCCATGACCCCGGAAGAGGGCGGTCTGGGATAGACAATTGCGATAAGACATAAGAACAAGCCCCGAAAATGGGGCGGGGGGACGGATTAACCGATGGCGAAGAAAAGCGCCCTGTGGTCCTACACCATCGCGGGATGGTCGGGCTTCTACGTCATGCTGGTGGAGCTGCTCTCCGGCCGGCTGATTGCGCCGTCTTTCGGCAGCAGCATCTATGTCTGGGGCTCGGTGATTTTCGTCTTCATGCTGGGACTGTCGATCGGCTATCTGCTTGGCGGCATCTATTCGCGCTACAACCCGAGCGTGCTTCGCCTCTGCGGTATCCTGATCGCCGGCGCATTAACCACGACGCCCACGCTTCTTTTCGGCACGGCGTTTCTCGACTTCATGTTCAACAACGTCACCGACCCGCGGTTCGGCTCGCTCCTGACCTGTGTTGGGCTATTTCTGGTGCCGACGATCTTTGCCGGCATGGTGTCGCCCTATGCCATCCGCATCATCGTGACGAACCGGGAATCGTCCGGCCACGACGCCGGCTATCTCTATTTCATCTCGACCCTGGGCAGCAGTCTCGGCACGCTACTCACGGCCTTTTATCTTGTGCTTCTGTTCGAGGTGAACACCATCCTGATGGTGGCGATAAGCATCTCGGTTATACTGGGCGGCTTGGGAGCCCTGGCGAATTATAAGGGAGAATGATTTCGCTATGCGCGCAATAGTCTATGCCTCCGCCTTCCTGCTGGCGCTTATTTCCGTCGCGCCCGCACAGGCGCAGCCAAAATTGCTGCATCAGGAACGTTCGCTCTACCGCAACATCTTCGTCACCCAGGACGGGGACGAGGTCTGCATGCTGTTCCGCTATCCGCGGCCCTTCGGGCGGGAATCCTGCAAGCTGCTGCACGATCCCGACAAGCTGATCTTCGACTATACGCAGATGATGCTGGCGGGGCTCTACCTGAACCCCAACCCAAAGCGGATTCTCATCACCGGCGAAGGCGGCGGCACCATCCCGACGGCCTTGCAGGAGATGTTTCCCGATGCGCAGATCGATCTGGTCGAACTGGACAAATCAGTCGATTCGGTCGCGCGCAATTATTTCGGATTCAAGCCGGGGCCCAAGGTCAAAGTAACGATCGAGGACGGCCGCGTCTTCGTGAAACGCGCGGCGGCGCAAAAGCCCAATTACGATCTGGTGTTCCTGGACGCGTTCGACGCCGACTACATCCCCGAACACATGCTGACGCGCGAATTCCTGACCGAGGTGAAAACCGTGATGGCGCCGAACGGCGTCATTGTCGCCAACACCTTCTCGGACAGCGCGCTCTACGATTATGAATCGGTGACCTACCGCACCGTGTTCGGGCCGTTCTTCAATCTCAAGCTCGCCAACCGCATCATTATCGGGCGTGCCGGCGGCATAACGCCGGACGATCTGGCCAATGCCCGCAAGAACGCGATGACGCTCGAACCCGAATTCATGAAGCGTGGCAGCGGTTCTGGCTTCCTGTTGCCGCTTCTGAAAACCGATGTCGATTGGAACCCGAATACGCGGGTTTTGACCGATCAATATTCGCCCTCCAATCTGCTGAACGCGATGCGTCGCCCTGCGCCATAGGTG
>DATLVC010000378.1:0-8392 GCA_035577685.1 Micropepsaceae bacterium
GTCGAGCCCACCTGGGAGAAAGCCAGGAAGCGGTGGAGAAGCTTCGTCAAGACGGAGCCATTCTGGAAGTAAATTTCCCCCGTCACTATGGCCGGGCCCGATCCGTTCGTGGTGAAAGATCGAATTGCCCGTCCATCGCGAACGCTAAACCGTGATCGTTGCCATCACCGGCACGTGGTCGGACGGGCGCAGCCAGCCGCGGGCCTCTTTCAGAATGGAATGATCCGACACGCTTTCGCGCAAGGGCTGCGTCACCCAGATGTGATCAAGTCTGCGGCCTCGATCGGAGGCAAGCCAGTCGCGGGCGCGATAGCTCCACCAGGAATAGATTTTCTCCCCGTGCGGCACGAACCCACGCGTCACGTCGTGCCATTCGAAACTGTCCAAGGCCGCCGCCAGAAGCTCGGTTTCCACCGGCGTATGGCTCACCACGTCGAGAAGCTGCTTATGGCTCCAGACATCGTTCTCGAACGGCGCCACATTGAGGTCGCCGACCAGCACCATGGGATCGCTTTTCTGGCGGCCCTCTCTGGCGAAGCAGGTCTGCATCTCCCGCAGGAAAGCGAGCTTATGGGCGAATTTCGGATTGACCTCCGGATCGGGGATATCGCCGCCGGCGGGCACATAGAAATTGTGCAGCTCAAGCCCGCTCTCGAACTGGGCTGAGACATGGCGGGTGTCGTCCTTGCCGCAAAAGGCGAGCGCCTGGGTCTTGCGGAAGGGCAGCCGCGAAAGGATGGCGACGCCGTGATAGCCCTTCTGGCCGTTGATGGCCTGATGGACATAGCCAAGCTCACGGAAAACGTCGCCCGGGAAGAGAGGGTCCGGAACCTTGGTTTCCTGCAAGGCAAGGACGTCCGGGGCATGGGTTTTCAGGAAATCCGTGACCAGATTAGCCCGTAATCGCACGGAATTGATGTTCCAGGTGGCAAGCTTCAGCGCGGGCATATGTGTCCTTGCATTGTTTATTAACCATTCCTCCCTACATTGCGATTGCACAATGCATGTTGCAGTGCAGTGGAGAGTGATATGTCAAATTCGACTTTACAGTCCGCCCATGCTGAAACCCGGGACATCGTGGCGCTCGACGCCCGTATCCTTTCAAGCGTGATCATCGCAGTGGCAGGCATCCTGTCATTCGTTCCTTTCGCAGCCTATCTGACCCAGCATTAAGCCACGGCCACCCGGCTGGATGCTGATTTTGCCAAGTTTTGCAAGGGCCAACGGGCCAGGGGCGGTACGTCCAATCCATCGATAAGACCGAGCGACAACCGCTCCAGCCCGGCCCAGGCAATCATCGCACCATTGTCGGTACAAAGGAACGGCGGGGGAATAGACAGGCTGAACTCTTCCCGCACCGCGAGCCGTTCCAGCCCATGGCGGATGATCTTGTTGGCCGCAACTCCCCCCGCCGCAACCAGATTACAACCGGCGTTCGTATTGCTGAACTCCGTTCGAAATCGCTGCATTGCAGCATGAACGCGGTCCAGCAGCACGTCGAGCACGGCTGCTTGAAAGCCGGCCGCCAGGTCGGAACGATCTTTGTCGCTCAGGGGAGCATGTTCCAGAGCGATTGACCGCACCGCGGTCTTCAGACCCGAAAACGAGAAATCCGCACCTTCGCGGCCCAACATGGGCCGGGGGAGAGCGAAACGCTTTGCATTGCCGCCGAGCGCCAAAACCTCGATTTGCGGGCCTCCGGGATAGGGCAGCGCCAAAAGCTTGGCCGTCTTGTCGAAGGCCTCGCCCACTGCATCGTCGATGGTGGCGCCATAAAGCCGGTATCGGCCCACGGCTTCGGCTGCCATGAGTTGGCAATGGCCCCCCGAAATGAGCAGCAGCAGGAACGGAAAGGGCGTGCCCGCGCTGAGCCGCGCAGACAATGCGTGCGCTTCCAGATGATTGAGCGCGATCAGCGGCTTGCCCGCCGCCAGCGCCAGTGCCTTTGCCGTCACCAGCCCAACCATGACGCCGCCGATCAGCCCCGGTCCGGCCGTGGCGGCCACCGCGTCCATATCGGCAAGGGTAAGCCCCGCCTCATCCAAAGCGCGCTCCACGATCCCGTCCAGCAACTCGACATGGGCGCGCGCCGCGATCTCCGGCACCACCCCGCCATAAGGGCTGTGCTCCGCGACCTGGCTGAACATCACATTGGAAAGAAGCTCCCCCGGCCCCGGTGGCGCGCCGCGCACCACGGCGGCCGCGGTCTCATCGCAGCTCGTTTCGAGACCGAGCACGGTCCAAGATTTCGGCAAAGGCTTTGACGGCATGGTTTCGATCTATGCTAAGGGGCATTCCATGAACAGCCCTGTCCTTCGTCTTGCCACCCGCGGCTCGCCTTTGGCGCTTGCCCAGGCCCATCTTGTTCGCGCCTCACTCGCCGACGCGCACGGCTGGGAGCTGGAGGAGTTGGACGAGATCTGCCCCATTCTGACGTTCAAGACCATGGGCGACCGCATTCAGGACCGCCCCCTCGTCGAGGCCGGCGGCAAAGGGCTTTTCGTCAAGGAAATCGAAGAGGCACTTCTCAACGACGAAGCCGATATTGCCGTGCACTCCATGAAGGACATGCCGGCCATTCATCCCACGGGGCTTTCCATTGCCGCCGTGCTGCCCCGCGAAGACCCGCACGATATTTTCATCGCCCGCGACGGCGCGCCATTCGACAAGCTCGCCGAAGGCGCGAAACTCGGCACCAGTTCGGTGCGGCGCCAGGCGCAAGCCTTACGGCTGCGTCCCGATCTTGCGATCGTGCCTCTGCGCGGCAATGTCGAAACCCGGCTTTTGAAACTCGCGCGCGGCGAGGCGGACGCCATCATGCTGGCGCGCGCCGGCGTCTCGCGGTTGAAGCTGGGACTGCCGGACAGTGAGATTCTGGAAGGCCCGGATTGGCTGCCCGCACTTTGCCAGGGCGCGATCGGAATCGAATGTCGCAATGACGATGCTGCGACCGTGCAGCTCGTCGGCGCCATCGATGATCCCTCCACCCATCTCGCGATCGCCTGCGAGCGCGGTTTCCTGGCGGCGCTCGACGGCTCCTGCCGCACGCCGATTGCGGGATTGGCCGAAATCGAAGACGGACGCCTCACCTTCCGAGGCGAGGTCCTGACCTTGGACGGACGGAACTTTTGGACGGCTTCACGCGATATCTCCTTCGACGCGGCGATGGGAGAATATGCCCGCACTCAGGCCTACGCCGCCGGCCAGGACGCTGCCCGCGAAATCCGCGATCGTGCCGGTGCAAAACTCCCGCGGTTTTAGCGAATGTTGAAGATATGCGCCTTCTGGTGACCCGGCCTGAGGACGACGCGCGCAGCCTCGCGGGTTTCCTGCGCATGCGCGGCCATGAAGCGGTGGTGGCGCCCCTGATGGAAGTGCATTTCCCGCCCGGCCCGCCAGTCCCGCTGGAGGGCGTCCAGGCGGTGCTTGCCACCAGCGCCAATGGCGTCCGCGCCCTTGCCACGCGCACCAAGCGACGCGACCTCACGATCTATGCGGTTGGGCCGCAGACCGCGGAAGCCGCGCGGCAATCGGGCTTCACCGTGGTCATCAGCGCCGATGGGGATGCTGCGGCTCTGGTGGAAACGGTGGTCCAGGACGCCGATCCGGCGAAGGGGATCTTGCTGCATGCGGCGGGCGCGGAAACCGCCGGTCGCGTGCGCCAGGCGTTGGCGGCGCGAGGCTTCCGGGTCGAAACCATCGTGCTTTACGAAGCCCTGCCGGTGACAAAACTTGCCGCCAATGCCGAAGAGGCCTTGCGCGACGACAGTCTCGACGGGGTGATGTTGTTCTCACCCCGCAGCGCCAAGACCTTCGCCACGCTGGTGGACGCTGTGGGCCTCGCGGCCCATTGCGTGCGCCTTACCGCATTCTGTATCAGCGCGGCCACAGCCGAAGCACTGGCGCCGCTGACCTTCGCGCGGGTGGCGATTGCCGGAACGCCCAATCAGGACGCCATTCTGGATCTGCTCCCAGCCTCCCAATCCGCGCCATAGGCTTGCATCGCCGGGGTCGCGGGACCTATAGGCGTGAGCGCCTTCGAAAGATGCCCATGAGCGAACCGGACAGCGTTTCCAGCCCAGACAAGCCGCCGGAAACGGCCGCGCCGGCAAGCGCCAATCCGCCGAAACCCCGGCGTCGGCGCTTTTTGGGGTTTGTCACCATCGCAACATTGGTTCTGCTGGCCGGCGCCATCGCGCTCCTGGTGCAGCAGCTGCGCACGAGCGATGCGGCCGAGACCAAAATCCTCAGCGACATCATCGCGCTGAAGAATGATGTCGACGCTTTGAACAGCCGCACGGCCGCACTCGAGAAATCTTCGTCCGAGGCGCAATCGGCGAGTGCCGAAATCGCGAGCCTGACCGTGCGCCTTGAAGCGCTCGAATCCGATGTCGCCCGCGCGGCGGACCGCGACACGCTTGCCCAATTGCAGGAGCGCATCGCGGGGCTCGAACACGCAAGCCCTGGAGAGTTGTTCAAACGCGCGGCGGCAACGCTGGCCCGCGCCAATCTTGTACGGGCCGCAACCGACGGCGCGCCTTTCAAACCCGAACTCGATGCGCTCGGCGTGGTGGCGCCGGATGATTCCGCGCTTGGCCCCTTGCAATCGCTGGCCGCGACTGGCGCTCCCACCCGCGCCAGCCTCGCGGCACGCTTTGTCGGTGCGGCCCGTGCGGCACTGGATGCCGAACGCAACATCGGCGCGGACGGCAATTTCATCGCGCGCCTTTGGGTGAGCATGCGGCGGCTTGTCAGCGTTCGGCGTGTCGGCGATGTGGATGGAACGGCCACCGAAGATCGGCTGGCGCGCGCGGAAGCGGCGCTCAATCGCGGCGATCTTGAAAACGCGGTTATGGAAGTTCGCAGCATCGAAGGCGTGGCAGCCATGCCGCTTCAGCCCTGGCTCAAGGATGCCGAAGGGCGGCTCGCCTTGGACCGAATTGTCGCCGATCTGAATGCGCGAATCGTGCAGGCTTTGGCCGCTGAGCCGCAATCGCAGGCATCTCCTTCGGAAATCGCCCCGGCGGCGCGGCAGACAAGCCGGCCTGCGAATCCGTCGGCTTCGCGATGATCCGGCTTCTCTTCATCCTGATCATCGCAGGCCTCGTGGCGCTGGGCGCGGCGTGGATTGCAGACCACGATGTCACGATGACTCTCACCGTCGGCAGCTACGAAATCCGCACAACCGCGGCGGTGGCGATCCTCCTGCTGCTGGTCCTATTCCTGATCCTATGGCTGTTCCTGCACCTCGTATTTTCGGTCTTTACCGGCTTGACGACAGCGCGCCGCGCGCTCTCGGGAAAACACAACACACCTCTTCCGCCGCCGGCGCCCGAAATTTTGCCGCCCCAGCCCCGAATTCCGTCCTAACCCCAACCGTCCTTGCCGCGTCGGGCTCGGCTGCTATAACTCCTTCCAACCATCCGTAGCCCCCTTCGATTCGGTTCCGTAGACCCATGAACATTCACGAATATCAGGCTAAAGAAGTCTTGCGTGCCTTTGGCGCGCCAACCCCAAAGGGGCGCCCCGCCTTTACGGTCGATGAGGCCGTCGCCGCGGCCAAGGAGCTTGGCGGACCCGTGTGGGTGGTCAAAGCGCAAATCCATGCCGGCGGACGCGGCAAGGGCGGCGGCGTCAAAGTGGTGCGCTCGCTCGACGACGTGAAGCGCGAAGCGACGCGCATGCTCGGCATGACCCTCGTCACCCACCAGACCGGGCCGCAAGGGCGCCTCGTACGCCGGCTCTATATCGAAGATGGCTCCGATATCGCGCGGGAATTGTATCTCTCCGCGCTGGTCGACCGCGAAACGTCGCGCATCGCCTTCATCGCCTCCACCGAAGGCGGCATGGATATCGAAGAGGTGGCAAAGCACACGCCGGAAAAGATCCAGACCTTTCACGTCGATCCCGCCGCCGGTCTCAGCGCCCACACCGGCCGTTCCATTGCGAACGCGCTGAAGCTCGCGGGCGATCAGTCCAAACAGGCGGGCGCGGTGATCGAAAGCCTCTACAATGCGTTCCTCGCTAAGGACATGAGCCTCCTGGAAATCAATCCGCTGGTCGTGACCAAATCGGGCCAGGTGATCTGCCTCGATGCCAAGATCAATTTCGACGACAACGCGCTCTATCGCCACAAGGACGTGCAGGCGATGCGCGATACCGACGAGGAAGATCCAACCGAGCTGGAAGCCTCCAAATACGATCTCAATTTCATCAAGCTCGATGGCTCCATCGGCTGCATGGTGAACGGCGCGGGCCTTGCCATGGCGACCATGGACATCATCAAGCTGTTCGGCGAGGAGCCCGCGAACTTCCTCGATGTCGGCGGCGGCGCGTCGAAAGAAAAAGTCACCGCGGCGCTGAAGATCATCCTCTCCGATCCCAATGTGAAAGGGATTCTGGTCAATATTTTCGGCGGCATCATGCGTTGCGACATCATCGCCAACGGCATTGTCGAAGCCGCGAAGGAAATTTCGCTGTCCGTGCCGGTCGTGGTGCGGCTCGAAGGCACCAACGTTCAACAGGGCAAGGACATTCTGGCGAAATCCGGCCTTTCCATTATTTCCGGCAGCGATCTTGCCGATGCCGCGCAGAAAATCGTCGCCGCGGTGAGAGGGCGCTGATCATGTCCATCCTTGTCGACAAAAATACCAAGGTCATCTGCCAGGGCTTCACCGGCGCTCAGGGCACCTTTCATTCCGAGCAGGCCATCGCCTATGGAACCAAGATGGTGGGCGGCGTGTCTCCCGGCAAAGGCGGCCGCGAGCATCTTGGACTTCCCGTGTTCGAAACCGTGCGCGAGGCGAAAGAGAAAACCGGCGCCACCGCGACCGCGATCTATGTGCCGCCCCCCTTCGCGGCCGATGCGATCCTGGAAGCCATCGATGCGGAAATCCCACTGATCGTCTGCATCACCGAAGGCATCCCGGTGCTCGACATGGTGAAGGTGAAGCGCGCGCTCTGCGGTTCGGCATCGCGGCTGATCGGACCCAATTGCCCGGGTGTCATCACGCCCGGCGAATGCAAGATCGGGATCATGCCCGGCCATATCCATCGCCGCGGTTCGGTCGGGATCGTGTCACGCTCCGGCACTCTCACCTATGAGGCCGTGGCCCAGACCACGGCCGTGGGCCTCGGTCAGACCACCTGCGTCGGCATCGGCGGCGATCCGGTGAAGGGGACTGAGCATATTGACGTGCTCGAGATGCTGCTGGCCGATCCTGAAACCCAATCCATCATTATGATCGGCGAAATCGGCGGTTCGGCCGAGGAAGACGCGGCCGATTTCATCAAGCATTCGAAGGTCAAGAAGCCCATTGTCGGCTTCATCGCCGGCGTGACCGCGCCGCCGGGCCGCCGCATGGGCCATGCGGGCGCCATCATTTCGGGCGGCAAAGGCGATGCCGGTTCCAAAATCGAGGCCATGAAATCGGCGGGCATTCGGGTCTCTCTCAACCCGGCGGCTTTGGGGACCACCCTGGCAGATTTGCTAAAGGGTTCCTAACTTAGCCATGCAATCTTAACCCAATTGCGCTACGCCTTGCCTTAAACTGGCGCGTTTCGTGAACGCGTGACCAGAGGCGTCGCGCCTTCAAATAGCGACGTCCCCAACCCAAGAAGCCACCCAAGAGCTTGAAATGACTGCGGAAACTAAAGAGAATCGCGTCCCCAAAGGGACTTCCCCCAACGAAGTTCTGGACGCCACGTCCTTCCTGTTCGGCACCAATGCCGGCTTCATTGAAGGGCTCTATGCGCAATATTTGAGCGATCCTGATTCGGTGGATGGCACCTGGCGTGCATTTTTCGACGCCCTGGGGGAAAAGGGCCTGTCACCGACGCAATTGGGCCGCGGCCCCGCCTGGCGGCGCGATGCCAAGCTCGCCCTTCAGGATGGCGAACTGATCTCGGCTTTGACCGGCGATTGGGGCGATGCCCCGAAGCAAGCATCGGCGGCACCGGCCCTCGTCCCGGCGGTGCGGGTATCCGATTCCCGGGCTGGCGATCCGCAGGCCTCCATCCGGGCCATCCAGCTCGTGCGCGCCTATCGCGTGATCGGGCATCTGGAAGCCAATCTCGATCCCCTGGGGCTGGAGAAGAAGAAGCCCTATCCGCAGTTGCAGCCCTCCTTCTATGCCTTCCACGACGAGGACCTCGACAAGCCGATCTTCATCGACGGCGTCATGGGCCTGGAATCGGCCACGCCGCGCCAGATGGTGGACATCCTCCGCCGCACCTATTGCGGGACCATCGGCTATGAATTCATGCACATCAACGATGCGGAGCAGCGGTTCTGGCTGCAGCGCCGTATTGAGGGCGACGCCGTCAGTTTCACGCCGGAAGGCAAGAAGGCGATCCTCAACAAGCTCGTCGAAGCCGAGGGCTTCGAGAAATT
>DATLVC010000379.1:0-16958 GCA_035577685.1 Micropepsaceae bacterium
ATAGGAGAAGAAACGCGGCTGATGCGGATCCTCGTGCATGTAGCCGATGGAATAAAGATGCACGAGCGAGGACACGCCAGTGACCACGACCAACATCACGGCTGTCAACGCATCGACGCGCAACGTCCAATCGACGCTGAAATTGCCCGACGCGATCCAGGTTGCCAGGCGCACGATGCCGCCATGGCCGAGGAAATTGACATCGTAAAATGCGTAACAGGACAGCGCCGCCGACACGAACAAAAGGCCCGTGGTCACAAGCTCGGAAGGCCGTGCTCCGATGATGCGGCCGAACAGGCCGGCGATGAGCGAGCCAAGAAGCGGCAGGAAGACGATGGCCGTGTACATCCCTTGCGCTCAGCCCTTCATCAGATTGATGTCTTCAACCGCGATGGTGCCGCGGTTGCGGAAATAGACGACGAGGATCGCAAGTCCGATGGCGGCCTCAGCCGCGGCGACCGTGAGCACGAACAGCGCAAACACCTGCCCGACCAGATCGCCGAGATAGACCGAAAACGCGACGAAATTGATGTTCACAGCGAGCAGGATCAGCTCGATGGACATCAGAATGATGATGACGTTCTTGCGGTTGATGAAGATGCCGAACACGCCGATGGTGAACAGCAGCGCGGCGACGATGAGATAATGCGGCAGGCCAATAATCATGATTGGCTCCCCTGCCCCGGTTTGACGTCGTGCATTTCGATGGCCGTTGCCGGGCCGCGCGCCACCTGGCGGCTGATGGATTGACGCCGCACGCCGGGCCGGTGCCGCAGCGTCAGCACGATGGCGCCGATCATGGCGACAAGCAGAATGAGGCCCGCCGTCTGGAAATAGAAAATGTAATTCGTATAAAGGATGCGTCCCAACGCTTCGGTGTTGCTGACGCCCTCAGGAAGCGGATTCGACCGCGCCGCCGGCACCGCGCTGCCAAACGCCCAGGCCCCCACCGCGATCAGCAACTCGCTCATCAGCACGAGGCCAATCAGCGCGCCCACCGGCAGATATTCCATGAAGCCGCGCCTGAGCGCCACGAAATCGATATCGAGCATCATGACAACGAACAGGAACAGCACCGCCACCGCGCCGACATAAACGATCGCCAGAATCATGGCGAGGAATTCGGCGCCGAGCAGCACGAACAAGGCCGCCGCATTCATGAAGGCGAGAATCAGGAACAGCACCGAATGCACGGGATTGCGCGCGGTGATCACCATCAGCGCAGAGGCGATCATGACCGCGGCAAAGACGTAAAAGGCGATGGCCTGAAGCATGAAGCTATTGGTTCACTCTGGTGTCCTCATGCTTCGACGGGCTCAGCATGAGGCATTGGGGAAAATCACTCGCATCCTGAGCTTGCCGAAGGATGAGAGTGCGAAGGTTCATCGGTACGGGGCGTCCAATTCAAGGTTCTTGGCGATTTCACGCTCCCAGCGGTCACCGTTCGCGAGCAATCTCGCCTTGTCGTAATAGAGCTCTTCGCGGGTTTCGACGGAAAAATCCAGATTCGGCCCTTCGACGATAGCATCAACCGGGCAGGCTTCGGCGCATAGGCCGCAATAGATGCACTTCGTCATATCGATGTCGTAACGGGTGGTCCGGCGGCTGCCGTCCTCGCGGGGTTCGGCCTCGATAGTGATGCAATTGGCCGGGCACACCGCCTCGCACAGCTTGCAGGCGATGCAGCGTTCCTCGCCTGACGGGTAGCGGCGCAGCGCATGCTCCCCCCGGAAGCGTGGGGATAAAGGCGCGCGTTCGAACGGGTAGTTCAGGGTCTTTTTCGGCGCAAAGAAATATCCCATCGCCAGCGCGAAGCTTTTGACGAATTCCCAGAGGAAGATCGTACGCGCGGTACGGTCGAGCCAAGCCATATCACCTCACCCGGGGAAGCGGCCGATGGCAAGGAGATACCCCGCCATCAGCACCACCCACAGCAGCGACACCGGCAGGAAGACTTTCCAGCCGAGCCGCATCAATTGGTCGTAGCGATAGCGCGGCACAATCGCCTTCACCATCGCGAACAGGAAGAAAAAGAACCACACTTTGAGAATAAGCCAGATCACGCCGGGCACGGCGTTGAGCGGCCAGATGTCGACGGGCGGCAGCCAACCGCCGAGGAAGAGAATCGACAGCATGGCGCACATCAAGACGATGTTCACATATTCGGCGAGGAAGAAAAGAAGGAACGGCGTCGAGGAATATTCGACGAAGAACCCCGCCACGAGTTCCGATTCGGCTTCCGGCAGATCGAAGGGCGGCCGGTTGGTTTCGGCCAGCGCCGAGATGAAGAAAAGCACGAACATCGGAAATAGCGGCGACAGCACGAACCAGCCGCGGATATCCGGGCCTTGGGCGCGCACGATGCCGGACAAATTCAGCGTGCCCGCGAACAGCAGCACCGTAATCAGAATGAATCCGATGGAAACTTCATAGGAGACCATCTGCGCCGCGGAGCGCAGCGAACCCAGAAAGGCGTATTTGGAATTGGACGCCCAGCCGCCCATGATGATGCCGTAAACCCCTAGCGAGGATATGGCAAAGAGATAGAGAATCCCGACATTGATGTCGGCGATCACCCAGCCATTATCGAGCGGCACCACCGCCCAGGCGGACAGCGCTAAGGTCGCCGATAGAATCGGTGCCAGGAAGAAGACGCCTTTGTTGGCGCCGGCCGGGATAACGATTTCCTTGAAGACGAATTTGATGAGATCCGCGAAGCTTTGTAAGAGGCCGAAAGCACCGACAACATTGGGGCCACGGCGCATCTGCACGGCTGCCCAGACCTTGCGGTCGAACAGCAGGATATAGGCCAGCATGACCAGCAGGCTGACCGTCAGAATCAGAATCACGATCACCTGCGAAAGCAGCCATGCGACTCCGTAGGGAAGGCCGAGGCTCTGAAAGGCCTGAACGAAGATCATCCCCCTACTCCGCTGCCATCTGGGTGCGCTGAACGAAGAGCCGAGAGCATTCCGCCATGGTCTCGCTCGCGCGCGCGATTGGATTGCTGAGATAGAAATCGCCGATCGGCGAGGTGAGCGGCCGGCTTGCATCGACAGGCCCCGCCGCTCCGATGGCGTTCCAGATTGCGGGGTCCGCGCCGGGCGAAGGGGGCGCGATATCGCGCGCGGCCAAATGTGGAGCATCGGCAATGATGGCCCGCCGTAAGGCTTCGATATCATCGTAAGGAAGGCGCTTGCCTGCCACATCGGACAGCGCGCGAAAGATCGCCCAATCCTCCTTGGCGGCGCCCGGCGGGAAGGTGGCGCGATTGGCAAGCTGCACCCGCCCTTCGCTGTTCACATAAAGGCCGGATTTTTCGGTGTAGGCGGCACCGGGAAGAATGACGTCGGCGCGGTGGGCACCGGCATCGCCATGCGTGCCCTGATAGATCACGAAGGCGCGTCCCAGCCAGCCTGCGTCAATCTCATCTGCCCCAAGGAGATAAACGACTTCAATCTCTCCCTTGCCCGCGCCGTCGAGGATGCCGGCAATATCGCGCCCGCCGGCACCGGGCACGAAGCCGATATCGAGCGCGCCCACGCGAGCAGCGGCGGTATGCAGCACGTTGAAACCGTTCCAACCGCCTTCGGCCGCCGAACCCGCCGGTCCAATCATGCCGGTGGATGAAGCAATGCGCGCCGCCAGATTCAAAATCGCCGCGCCGTCGGAACGCGCAAGGGCACCCTGCCCCACGATCAGCATCGGCCGCTTCGCATCCTTCAGCACTTGCGCGATGGGGTGCGTTCCGGCGGCGATCTCTTCCAGCACGCCAGGCGTTGCGCCCAATTGCTCCACCGGATAGGTCAAGTCATAGGCCGCGCCGACATTGGCGATTTTGAGATTGCCGTTCAGCCAGGTCTTGCGGATGCGCCCGTTCAACACCGGCGCTTCCCAGCGCGGATTGGTGCCGATCAACAGCAGCGCATCGGCGGCTTCCACACCCTGGAAGGTCGTGTTGAACAAATAACCCTGGCGCGGATTGGCCGCCAGTTTCGCGCCGTCCTGGCGGCAATCGAGATTGGCGACTCCGAAGGCGTGCATCAAATCCTTCAGCGCCTTGATCTCTTCAACCGCGGCAAGATCGCCCACGATGGCGGCGATCTTCTGCGGCGCCGTTGTCTTCAATTTCGAGGCAACGACATCGAACGCTTCGGCCCAACTCGCCGGCTGAAGCTTGCCGTCCCGGCGCACATAGGGCTGATCCAGACGCTGGCGCTTCAGCCCATCCCACACGAAGCGGGATTTGTCGCCCAGCCATTCCTCGTTCACCGCCTCATTCACACGCGGCAGGAACCGCATCACCTCACGGCCGCGCGAATCGACGCGGATGTTGCAGCCCATCGCATCCATCACGTCGATGCTTTCGGTCTTGCGCAATTCCCAGGGCCGCGCCGTGAAGGAATAAGGCTTCGACAGCAGCGCTCCGACCGGGCAGAGATCGATGACATTGCCCGACAATTCGGACTCGATGGCCTTTTCGAGATAGGTGGTGACTTCCATGTCTTCGCCGCGGCCGGTCGCACCCAAATCCGGCACGCCTGCGACTTCCGTCGCAAAGCGAATGCAGCGCGTACAATGGATGCAGCGGGTCATGCTGGTCTTGACCAGCGGCCCCATATATTTGTCTTCGACCGCGCGCTTGTACTCGCGATAGCGGTTGAAGGCGGCGCGGCCATAGCCCATCGCCTGATCCTGCAGATCGCATTCGCCACCCTGATCGCAGATCGGGCAATCGAGCGGATGATTGATCAGCAGGAATTCCATCACGCCTTCGCGTGCTTTTCTGGCAACCGGCGAATTGGTGTTGATCTTCGCCGGCGTGCCGTCGCGATTGGACGGGATGTCGCGGACCTGCAGCGCGCAGGAGGCTTGCGGCTTGGGCGAGCCCACCCATTCCACCAGGCACATGCGGCAATTGCCGGCGATCGACAGCCGCTCGTGGTAGCAGAAGCGCGGAATCTCCGCGCCCGCCATCTCGCAAGCCTGGAGCAAGGTCAGCGTGGGATCGGCGTCGATTTCCTTGCCGTCGATGATGAGCTTGGCCATTGCCGCTATTGTCCGGTGAATCGGGTGGAAGGATCGTAGCGCGAAATGCAATCGTGCATTTGCAGCCAGTCCGACGAATTGTTCAGGCAATACATCGCGAGTTCCGCCTTCGAATCGAAGGACTGATCCACCGGCTGGCCGGTCGCGGGATCGATGTTCGGTTCGGCATTCGGATCGGCGTTGGGATCGGAATCGGTGGGATTGTCCTCGGCCAGCTCTTCGGCGTTTTCGATCTGCGCCGGGTCGATGGCGCCATTGGTGATGAACCCGTTCAATCCCATCCAGGCGATGACGAATTCACCGGCCTGATTTTCGTCGTTTTGACATTCGGCCATATTGGCGGCGGTTGCACCCTGCGCCTTGCACATCTGGTCGATCGTGGGAATTTTCAGCCCATTCGAACTCGGCTGCGACGCGCTTTGTTGGGCGTCCGGATGCGGATTCGCATAATAGGCAATTGTGAAGAAGCCGCCCGCCGCAAACATCAGCCCGCCGCCCACGATGGCTGCCGTGATGTTCCTGCGGTTCTCCATGGCCGTCACTCCGCTGCCTGGGGCATGGCGTCGGTGCCGGCTTTGCGCGCGGCGATACGCCGTTCGATTTCGGGGCGGAAATGCCGGATCAAGCCCTGGATCGGCCACGCCGCCGCATCCCCGAGCGCACAAATAGTATGACCTTCGATCTCCTTGCTGACTTCCTGCAGCAAATCGATTTCCGGCACGACCGCATCGCCGACAACGAGGCGGTCCATCACCCGGCGCATCCAGCCGCAGCCCTCGCGGCAGGGTGTGCACTGGCCGCAGGATTCATGCTGATAGAATGCCGCCAGCCTCGCGATGGCCTTCACCACATCGGTGGACTTGTCCATCACGATGACCGCGGCTGTGCCGAGACCCGACTGCACCTCGCGCAGCGCGTCGAAATCCATCAGCACGTTGTCGCACACCGATTTGGGGATCAGCGGCACCGATGCGCCCCCCGGAATCACCGCGAGCAGATTGTCCCAGCCGCCGCGCACACCGCCCGCATGTTTGTCGATCAGTTCGCGCATGGGAATGCCCATGGCCTCTTCGACATTGCAGGGCTTGTTCACGTGACCGGAAATGCAGAATACTTTGGTGCCGACATTGTTGGGCCGGCCGATGGAGGAAAACCATTCGGCGCCGCGGCGCAAAATCGTGGGCGCAACGGCAATGGATTCCACATTGTTGACCGTGGTGGGGCAGCCATAGAGCCCGACATTGGCCGGAAAGGGCGGCTTCAGCCGCGGCATCCCCTTCTTGCCTTCCAGGCTTTCGAGCAGCGCGGTTTCTTCGCCGCAGATATAGGCGCCCGCGCCGTGATGAAGATAAAGATCGAAATCCCAGCCATGGATGTTGTTCTTGCCGATCAGCCGCGCGTCGTAGGCCTGATCGATGGCGGCCTGCAGAACTTCACGCTCGCGCAGGAATTCGCCGCGGATGTAGATGTAACAAGTATGCGCGCGCATCGCGAAGGACGCGATCAGGCAGCCTTCGACCAGGCTTTGCGGATCATGCCGCATGATGTCCCGGTCCTTGCAGGTGCCGGGTTCGGATTCATCGGCATTCACGACCAGATAATGCGGCCGCTCCTTTACCTCCTTGGGCATGAAGGACCATTTGAGACCGGTCGGAAATCCCGCGCCGCCGCGTCCGCGCAGGCCCGATTTCTTCATGATGTCGACAATAGCTTCGGGCCCTTTTTCGAGGATCGCCTTGGTGCCATCCCACCAGCCGCGCGCGCGGGCCGCCTCCAAGCCCCAATCGTGGAAGCCGTAGAGGTTCGTGAAGATACGATCTTTGTCGGCGAGCATTATCCGACCTCTTTCAATGTCGTCGCGCCGCCTTCGGGCTCCGATGAGCGGCGGCTGTTCTGCGGTCCCACCTTCGGCTGCTCGCCACGGCGAATGGCGGCCAGGATGGATTCCATCTTCGGCCCGTCGAGATCCTCAAACGGGTCCTTATCGATGAGGATCATCGGCGCATTCACGCAGGCGCCCAGACACTCCATCTCGACCCAGGAGAATTTGCCATCGGCGGAAATCGCGCCCTGATGCGGGTGGATGTTCTTCTTGCAGGCCGCCACGACATCGTCCGAGCCACGCAACCAGCACGGCGTGGTGGTGCAGACCTGAACCAAATGTTCGCCGACAGGATGCAGATTGAACATGGTGTAGAAGGTCGCCACTTCGAGCACGCGCACCGACGCCATGCCGAGCATGCGCGCCACCTCTTCAATCATCGGCTTGGTGACCCAGCCCTCTTGCTCCTGACCGCGCCAGAGAATGGGGATCACGGCCGAAGCCTGGCGGCCGGGCGGATATTTCTTGATCTGCTCGGCGCACCAGGCTGCGTTCTCCGCGGTGAACGCGAAGCTTGCGGGTTGATGTTCGGCGAGGCGACGCAAAGCCATTGTCTGTCCTACTTCGCGAAATCGACACGTGCGATCAAGCCGTCCTTGACGGTGTAGATCGCGATGATCTCAAACCGTTCCTTGCCCGGACCACGGCTGACATCCTCGTGGTCGATGACCGTGCTGCCGACCGCCATGCGGTTGACCAATCGGGCCTTGTTTTCCGGAAAAGTGGCGAATGCCTTGGCATAGCGCGCACGCAGGGCTTCGCGCCCCTTTTCGGTGACGCTGCCATTCAGCCCGGCCACCACAACATCGGGCGCATAACACGCGACATAGGCATCCAAATCCTGCGCGTTGTAGGCATCCAATTGCCGTTGGATCAGGGACACGGCGTCGCTCAACGATCGACCTCCCCGAACACGATATCGATGGAACCAAGAATGGCGGACACATCGGCGAGCATGTGGCCTTTGCACATGAAATCCATTGCCTGCAGATGCACGAAGCTTGGTGCCCGGATCTTGCAGCGATAGGCGCGGTTGCCGCCATCGGATACGAGATACACGCCGAATTCGCCCTTGGGCGCTTCGACCGCGGCGTAAACTTCGCCCGCCGGAATATGCAGGCCTTCGGTATACAGTTTGAAATGATGGATCAGAGCTTCCATGGAGCGCTTCATTTCGGCGCGCTTCGGCGGCACGATCTTGCCGTCTTGAACCGTAACCGGCCCCTTCGGCATCTTTTCGATACACTGCTTCATGATCTTGTTGGCTTCGCGCATTTCTTCCATGCGCATCAGATAGCGATCGTAATTGTCGCCGTTCTTGCCGGTGGGGATTTTGAAATCCAGCTCGGAATAGCATTCGTAAGGCTGGGAGCGGCGCAAATCCCAGGCAAGGCCAGTCGAGCGCAGCATAACGCCCGACATGCCCCAGGCCAGCGCGTCTTCCCGCGTGATCGCTCCGATATCGACATTGCGCTGCTTGAAGATGCGGTTTTCGGTCAGCAGGCCTTCGATATCGTCGAGCACTTTGGGGAAGTGCTGGCAGAACGCGTAAATGTCGACCAAAAGCTGTTCGGGCAGATCCTGATGCACGCCGCCGATGCGAAAATAATTCGCGTGCATGCGCGAGCCCGAGGCGCGCTCATAGAACACCATCAACTTTTCGCGTTCCTCGAAACCCCAGAGCGGCGGGGTGAGCGCGCCGACATCCATGGCCTGCGTCGTGACGTTGAGAAGATGGTTCAGCAGCCGCCCGATCTCCGAATACAGCACGCGGATATATTGGCCGCGCGGTGGCACGGTGATGCCCAGCAATTTCTCGCCGGCCAGCGCGAAACCGTGTTCCTGATTCATCGGCGCGACATAATCCAGCCGGTCGAAATAGGGTACCGCCTGCATATAGGTCTTGTGCTCAATCAGCTTTTCCGTGCCCCGATGCAGCAAACCGATATGCGGGTCCACGCGCTTCACGATCTCGCCGTCCAACTCCAGCACCAGGCGCAACACGCCGTGGGCCGCAGGATGCTGCGGCCCGAAATTGATGCTGAAGGTGCGGTCGGCCTCGGCCGTCAGATCGTTCATTTCTTCGGCGCGTCCTTGGCCTTTTCATCACCCGGCAGGATGAAGGGTGCACCTTCCCAAGGCGACAGAAAATCGAATTCGCGAAATTCCTGAACCAGTCGCACCGGCTCATAGACCACACGCTTTTCCTCATCGTCGTAACGCACTTCGACATAGCCGGTCAGCGGAAAATCCTTGCGCAGCGGATACCCGGTAAAACCGTAATCGGTGAGGATACGCCGAAGGTCCGGGTGACCTGAGAACAGAATGCCATACATATCGAAGGCTTCGCGTTCGAACCAATCCGCACACGGATGAACCGTCACAAGCGACGGCACTGGCACGGTGTCATCGGTCTCGATCTTGACGCGCATGCGCCGATTCTTGGCGAGCGACAGAAAATGATAGACGACGTCAAACCGGCGGACGCGACTGGGATAATCCACCCCGCACAAATCGATCAGGATTTCGAAAAGGCATTCCGGATCGTCCCGCAGGAAGGTGACGAAGGGCACGATACCGGCGGCCTCGACCGTGACCGTCAACTCGCCGAAGGCAAGATTCGTCGCCGCGTCCGGATAGGCGCTTTTGATGTGACCGGCCAAATCTTCGAGCATATCCGTCATCTCACCGCTCTATCGAGCCGGTGCGGCGGATCTTCCGCTGCAGCAGCATGATGCCGTAGACCAGCGCCTCGGCGGTCGGCGGGCAGCCGGGCACATAAATATCGACCGGCACGATGCGATCGCAGCCGCGCACCACGGCATAGGAATAATGGTAATAGCCGCCGCCATTGGCGCAGGAGCCCATGGAAATGACGTAACGCGGCTCCGGCATCTGGTCGTAGACCTTGCGCAGCGCGGGCGCCATTTTGTTGGTGAGCGTGCCGGCGACGATCATCACGTCCGATTGCCGCGGGGAGGCGCGTGGCGCGAAGCCGAAGCGTTCGAGATCGTAGCGCGGCATGGAGGCCTGCATCATCTCGACCGCGCAACAGGCGAGGCCGAACGTCATCCACATTAACGATCCCGTGCGCGCCCAATTGATCAGCGCATCGGCATTGGCGACCAGAAAGCCTTTGTCCTTCAACTCCTCGCCCATGGCGGCGAGATAGGGATCGTTGTCGGGAATCTTGGCGCCACCTTCGACGCCTGCCCGCCCGCCTCGACTCGCCGGGATCACTCCCATTCGAGCGCTCCCTTTTTCCATTCATAGACAAAGCCGACCGTGAGAACGCCCAGAAACACGACCATGGACCAGAAGCCGAAAGCACCGGTCGATTTCAGCGTGATCGCCCAGGGAAACAGGAACGCCACCTCGAGGTCGAAAATGATGAACAGGATCGACACCAGATAGAACCGGACGTCGAATTTCATGCGCGCATCGTCGAATGGCGGAAAGCCGCATTCATAGGCCGACAGCTTTTCGGGATCGGGTTTGGAGGGCGCCAGCACCAGCGGCACGATCGCCAGCACCGTGGTCACCCCGCCGGCAATCACGATGAAAAGCAGGATCGGAAGATATTCGAGGAGGAAAGCGTTCATGACGGCTCGCATTTCGGACCAAGGCCAGGCCCTGAAGGCGCGGCGTTGACATTCTTTACCGGGGTCGATTTCGCACGTGCAGTATAGTGAGGGAGGCCCCGGTTGCAACGCGCGGGTTAGAGCAAGATTCGATAGGAAAGGAAAGCGCTTCCCGGCTCTTTTTGGGGGAAAACAGGGTTAGCCCGGAGCGCGCCGAGCCTAAGCTCGCCAGACACAGAAGTCCGCCTGCGCCCATTGGGCTGCGGCACGACAGCCTTGCTCATCTCATGAGAAAGACTGGCGGGAGCGACGGGGCTCGAACCCGCGACCTACGGCGTGACAGGCCGTCACTCTAACCAACTGAGCTACGCCCCCGCGGGCGTGGGATAGTAACGCGAAGAGAGCCGGGGTGTAAGCACGACGGGGTGAGGTGTCAAGCGTGAGGCGCCCCGGCCGCACCCCTTATGCGGAAACGGTAAATCCCGCAGGCGGCAGGCCGCTTTGCCTGCGCTGCCACATTCCGGTGTAGGCAGCTTCCAGTTTTCGCGTGAAGCCGGCAGTGTCGAACAGCGCCGCGGTGAGGCCGGGCGAGGCGAGCTTCGCCTTGAGGGAACCGAGCCGGCTCGGGGCGCGCGCGAGGGCGAGTGCCAAGTCCTGGTAGTCGGAAAGGGACTCGGTGATCAGTTCCGATACGCCCAGCGCGTGCAGGACGCTCGCCCCTACCCGTCCCGCGAAAGCACGGCCACGGCAGGTGAGCACCGGAAGCCCGGCGGAGAGCGCATCGAGTGCGGTAGCGTGGGCATTATAGGGACTGGTGTCGAGGAAAAGATCGGCGAGCTTCAGCCGTGCCAGATGATCGGCAGCCGATTCCACGTAGGACGCGAATATCAGCCGCTCGCCGGCGATGCCGCGGGCTTCGGCCTCCCGCCGCAGATTCTGCCGCGCCGGCTCGTTGGTTCGGCCGAGCCACAACACACTGCCCTGAACATCGCGCAGCAGCCGCATCCAGATGCCGAAGATGTCGGGTGCGATCTTGTAGCTCGCATTGAAGCAGCAGAAGACGAAACCCCGTTCGGGCAGCCCCATCTCGGCGCGGGTGAAGACGCGCGAGCTCGCTGTTTGCGCGGAACCCGCCGGCAGGAAGGTGCCGGGCAGGTTCACGATCTTCTCCGCATAAAAACGGTGGTCGGCTTCCGGCACGACAACCGCATCGGCAATCAAATAATCGATATAGTCCGCGCCCATGGTGCCCGGGAAACCCAAGAAATTCACCTGAACCGGCGCGGGCCGTTGCGCCAGGATCGCCGCGCGGCAGCCATCGGTGAAACCCGTCAGGTCAATGGCGATGTCGACTTCCATCTTCTTCAACATCGCGGCCACTTCAGTATCGACGGTGCTATGCACATCGAAGAAATGTTCGAAGCTAGCCGCGATGCGCGAGCGCATAGGGGTTTCGGCACCCGGGCCGAACGCGACGCCAATCGTCTCAAACCGTGCCTTGTCGTGATGCTCGAACACGCCAGCCAGCAGCGACGCCACCGGATGGGGACGAAAATCGCCCGAGATATAGGCGATGCGAATACGCTGATGCGAATAGGTTTCGCCGTTCCACAAAGGCGGTTGGGGCGGAAATTGATCGGCCGTCCAGATGCGCGCGCAGTTGAGCTCCTGCTCCGGAGACAGGCCGAGCGGCTTGGCGTGAAACGGCGCAATGATCTTTTTCGATGCTTGCAGGCCAGCGATAGCGGCCGCCCGCTCGGCATCGAATTTGCGCCAGTCGCAGTCTTGCAGCCGCGCAAACACAAGATGCCCCAGCATGAAGGGATAATCCGGATTGATCGCCAGCAGCCGCTCGTAATCCTCGACCGCCGCCGCAAAGTGCTGCAGCCGCACCAGCACGGCAGCGCGGTTCATCAAAGCCTCCGTCAGGGACGGATTGAGCGCGAGCACGCGGTTGAGGCAGACAAGCGCTTCTTCATTGCGGTCCAGCCGCCGCAGCGCATAGCTGCGCATGAACTGCGCATCGGCCGACATCGGATTGAGCCGCGCCGCCTCGCCCGTGAAGAATTGCGCTTCCTCGAACCGCCCCTCCTGCCCGTGCAGCAGGCCCAGCAAATAATAGGCGTCGAAATTTCCTGGCTGCTCGCGCAGCACCGAATGGTACAGCTCGGCGGCCCGCTTATGATCGCCGCTCTGGTGCAGGCGCCAGGCCTCGTCGAGCACGGGATGGTTGGCCACCGATGTCACGCCTGCCGCGAAACCGCAAAGGCCGCGGGCTTCTCGCCGCGCCGATAGCGTTCGCACATTTCCGCATAGGCCGCATCGAGATGGCGCGTGAATCGCGCTGTGTCGAACAAGGGCGTGCTGTCGCGGTTCTTGGCCAATTTGTTCTTCAGAGCCGCAAGCCGCGCCGGTTCGCGCGCCAATGTCCGCGCCAGGGTTTCATAGTCGGCGAGCGAAGGTGCGATCAACTCGGGCAGGCCTACGGCATGAAGAAGGCTTGCCGCAACGCGGCCGGCAAAGGTGGACCCGAGGACCGTCAAAACCGGCAATCCGGCGAACAATGCATCGCTGGCCGTCGTGTGGGCGCAGCACGGAAGCGTGTCGAGAAACAGATCGCCGAGCCGCTGCCGCGCAAGATGATCCTCGAGCGACATCCGCGGCGCGAAGACAAGCCGGCTTGCCGCAATGCCGCGCGCCTCGGCCTCGCGCCGCAAATTGGCAACGGCGACCGCGCTGTCTTCCAGCAACCACAATACGCTGCCCGGAACATCGCGCAGCAGCCGCATCCAGATGTCGAACATCGTGGGAGTGATCTTGAAGCTGTTGTTGAAGCAGGCAAACACAAAGCCGTCCTGCGGCAATCCGGCCTCGCTGCGGCTTGGCACGCGCGCCGACATGCGACGCTTCGAATCATTGGACTGATAGCTGTCTGGCAGCGAGACGACACTCTCGCTGTAATAGCGTCGATGATCGGGCGGGATCACGATATCGTCGGCCAGGATATAATCCATATAATCCGCGCCCATGGTTCCGGGATGACCGAGATAATTCACCTGCACCGGCGCAGGGCGTAGAGCGAAAACCCCCGGCCGGCTGTCTTGTGTGAAACCCTTCAGGTCAGCGGCAATATCGATTTCCATCTGTCGCAGCAGAAGCGCGATGTCGCCGTCGGCTTTATCGCCAGCCTCGATGAAGCGGTCGCCGCCGCGCTTCAGCCGTGTGCGCATTTCGCTGTTGTCGTCCCGTCCGAAGGAGACCAACGTGACTTCGAACCGTGCCCGGTCGTGATGCTCGAACACGCCTGCGATCAGGAACGCAGTCGCATGAGCGTGGAAATCCGCCGACAGATAGGCGATGCGAATTTTGTCGTGGCCGTAGATTTCTCCGCGCCAGTGCGGCCCCGGTGAAGGCGGGCAGCGATCCGCCACCCAATGACGGGCGACGGAGAGCTGAGCCGCCGCATCGTCGATGATCAACGTGCTGGCATGCGGCGAAATCGCGGATTTTCCGGCCGCGATGTCTGACGTCAAGCGCGCGCGGTCTTCGGCTAATGTCCGCCAATCGCAGGCATAGGCGCGAGCCAGCACCAGATTGCCCCAGACATAAGGAAAGTCCGGCGCCACCGCGATGAGCGCCGCAAAACCTGCCGCCGCTTCCTCGTACCGCTTGCTCTCGAAAAGCGCCGTGGCACGGTTGGTCAAGGCTTCCCCGTCCCGCGGTGTCAGGGCAAGCGCTCTATCGAAGCTCGCAACCGCATCGGCGTGGCGTTTCAGCGCCAGTAACGCGACACCACGATTGATCCATGCTTCCCCATAATCGGGCTTCAACGCAATGGCCCGGTCGAAGGTCGCAACCGCCTGTTCCCGCCGCTGCAAATTCTGCAGCGCACACCCGAGATTGTAGAACGCATCGGGCGCGCCGGGATTGATCTTCACCGCCTCGCCGATGCCGCGAACCGCGTCCTCGAAACGGCCCTGCTGGAAATGCACGAATCCCAACAGATAGAGCGCGTGAAAATTCCGTGGGCTGGTCTGCAGCACGGCCGAATAAAGCCGCGCTGCTTCGTTGAGATTACCGGCCTGGTGGGAGCGGACGGCGTTGGCGAGCAGCGCCTCGCTCATGCCGCGCCCTCCCCGACCGCGAAACTGTGGGACCTCTCGCCACGTACCGCGCGCGCATGCATGTGTTCGTAGGCTGCTTCGAGATTGCGCGTGAATTTCGCGGTGTCGAAAACTGCCGTGGTGTGGCGATTTCGCGCGAGCTTCGCTTTTATCGCCTGGAGTATGGTGGAATCGCGTGCCAAGGAGATCGCCATCGCTTCATAGGCGGCAAGCGACTCGGTGATGAGTTCGTCCAAGCCGGCGGCGTGAAGCAGGCTCGCGGCAACGCGACCGGCGAAGGTCGCACCCTTGCAAGTGACGACCGGCAAACCGGCCCACAGCGCGTCGCTTGCCGTTGTATGGGCATTACAGGGCAATGTGTCGAGGAAGAGATCGGCTCGCGCAAGCCGTGCCAGATGATCCGCGGGATCGTCCAGATAGGGCGCGAATAGGACGCGGTCCGCAGCAATGCCGCGCGCTTCGGCTTCACGCAGCAGATTGCGCCGCGCCGATGCATTGCCTTCCGGCAGCCACAACACGCTGCCTTCGACAGCCGCCAGGATTCGCATCCAAACCACAAACATGTCCGGCGTGAACTTGTAGCTGTTGTTGAAGGAGCAGAAGACGAAGCCGCCTTCCGGCAGCCCCAATTCGATGCGGCTCGGCGTGGCGCGGGAAATCGCCCGGGTGTTGTCGCCCGCAAGATAGGTATCGGCCAGATACACCACCTTCTCGCTGTAATGCCGGTGCTCCTCGGCCGGGATCACCTCGCGGTCGGCGAGGATGTAATCCATGAACGCAGCAGCCATGGTTCCGGGATAGCCGAGATAATTCACCTGCACCGGCGCCGGTCGGCTCGTAAAGATTCCAGTCCGGCAGCCCGACGTCGGCCCCATCAGGTCGATTACTATGTCGGTTTCCATCTCGCGCAATCGTACCGCGATTTCGAAATCGCTTTTGCCGCGCGCATCGATGAAATGTTCAAAAGCGCCCGCGACACGCGCGCGGATCGCGCTTGCATCGTCGGGCCCGAACGATACGCCGATGGTCTCGAAGCGCGTGCGGTCGTGACGTTCGAAGACGCCCGCCATCAGCATCGCCACGGGATGTACCCGAAAATCGCCCGACACATAGGCGATGCGGATACGGCTGTGATCGTAGCGCTCCCCCCGCCACCGTGCAGGCGGCGGCGCAGCGTAGCGTCCCATCCAGATCCGGGTGCATTGCATCTGATCGGCGGGCGATTGGGAAACCATGATATTTCCAAACGGCACGATGGTCGGCAAACCCGCACGCACCCCTGCGGTGACTTTCGCGCGTTCCGCGTCCAACCCGTGCCAATCGCAGGCCGCAAGTTTGGCGAACACCAGATGCCCGCGGGCATAGGCAAGATCGGGAACCAGTGTAAGCGCCTGCTCATGATCGCGGATTGCCGCATCCCAATCCTGCAGTTCGGACTGAACGAGTCCGCGATTGTGCCAGGACTGCGCGCTGTCGGGCCGCAGCATTATCGCCTCGCCGAACGAGGAACAGGCATCGGCGAACTTTTTAAGCTCCGACAAAGCCACGCCGCGATTGTGCCAAGCCTGGGCGGATTTCGGATCGGAGGTGAGATAGCGATCATAGGCTGCGGCGGCCTCGCGGAACCTTCGCAAACCGAGCAGCGCGTTGGCCCGGCGAAACATTGCTTCTGCATGATCAGGTGTGCGTTCCAGAACGGAATCGAATGCCGCCAGCGCTTCGCCATTGCGGCCCAACCCTTGCAAGGCGCGGCCGTGCGCATGATGGGCCGCTGCAGCATCCGGATTCAATTTGACCGCTTCGGCCAGTAGCCGGCGCGCATCTTCATATTGGCCCGCATCGCAATTGAGCACGCCCAGCGAAAGAAGCGCCTCAAAATTGCGCGAATCCGCGCGGATCGCCTGCGCATAGAGTCGCGCCGCGTCGGAGAGATTGCCAAGCGCGTGCGCGCGCTGCGCGTCTTGGAGAAACTCGCTCATGGCGGCAGCGGGCCGCCGACCATGAATGTCGCGGGGGCAAGTCCGCGTTGGGCGCGTTGCCACATCTCGGTATAGGCGGCTTCCAGGCTTTGGGTCATACGCGTTGTATCAAACAGCGCACATTGGTCCCGATTGGCGCGCAGCTTCGCAGTAACCGCCGCGAGCACCGCCGGTTCACGCGCGAGCTTCAGCGCCAACGCTTCATATTCGCCCGGCGAATGGGTCACCATTTCCGGCAATCCCGCCCCACTGAGCAGGCTTGCCGCCACGCGACCCGCAAAGGTCGATCCGGTCTGCGTCAATACAGGCAGTCCCATCCACAACGCATCGCTCGCCGTGGTGT